>JBBWZE010000022.1:0-4620 GCA_039648845.1 Actinomycetota bacterium
GAAGGGCGGCTTCTTCTCCTGGTTGACGTTGCCGGACGGCGGAGACGCCGGCGATCTTGCGAAGCGCGCCGTCGAGCGTGGCGTCGCCATCGTGCCGGGTTCGCTCTTCTTCCCGGACGACCGCGGCAGCAGCAACTTGCGGCTGTCCTTCAGTCTCGTCGACGAAACGGAGATCGACGACGGCATCGAGCGGCTCGCCTCGCTCGTGAAGGCATAGAGGGAACCGATGGCACGGATCGCCGTGTTGGGGGCGGGAATCATGGGTGGGCCGATGGCGCGAAACCTGGTGCGCGCCGGGCATGAGGTAACGATCTGGAACCGTACCGAGGCGAAGGCGCGGGCTCTCGAACAGGACGGTGCGCACGTGGCGCTGTCGCCTGATGCGGCCGTGGCCGATGCCGAGATCGTTTTGACGATGCTCGCGGACGCGCACGCAGTCGACTCGGTAATGCTCGAGGGTGGTGGCTTGGCGGCGATGGCTGACGGCGCCCTCTGGATCCAGTCGAGCACCGTGGGAGTTGCAGCGACCGAGCGCCTTGCCGAGCTTGCCGAGCGGAGGGAAGTCACCTTCGTCGACGCGCCGGTGCTCGGTACCAAGAAACCAGCCGAGGAGGGTCAATTGGTCATGCTGGCCTCAGGCTCCGACGAAGCGCGCAGTCGGTGCCACCCGGTGTTCCGCGCGATCGCGCGGGATCAGGTCTGGGTCGGCGAGGCAGGAGCGGGAACTCGCCTGAAGCTGGTCGTAAACAGCTGGATCCTTTGCACGGTCGAGAACATCGCCGAGACGTTCGTTCTTTGCGAAGCCCTCGGTCTCGATCCACGCAATTTTCTGGAGGCAATCGGCGGGGGCGCGATGGACATGCAGTATGCGCACCTGAAAGGGGAGGCCATGATGAACGAGGACTTCCCGGCGTCTTTTCCCCTCTACCTCGCTCGGAAGGACGTCGCGTTGATCCTCGAGGCTGCGGGCGAGCTCAAGCTACCGCTCGTGCGTGCGACCTTGCAGCAGTTCGACCGCGCTTTCGAGCTCGGCCACGGCGACGAGGACATGAGCGCCGTCTACTACGCGAGCGCGGCGAGCATGGGAGCGGGATCGTGAGCGCGCTGCCGATCGACGTGCCGGGCAAGATCGTCTGCGTCGGCCTCAACTACCGGGACCACGCGGAGGAGCAAGGCACCGAGCTGCCGAGCGCGCCGCTCCTCTTCGCGAAGTGGCCGAACGCCCTGATCGGGCCGGGCGAGCCGATCGTCATACCGCGTGTATCGAAGCAGGTGGACTACGAGGCCGAGCTCGGCGTCGTGATCGGTGAACGCGTACGACGGGTCCGGGAGGAGAAGGCGCTCGATGCGGTGCGCGGCTACATCTGCCTCAACGACGTCAGCGCGCGCGACCTTCAGTTCTCGGACGGCCAGTGGACGCGTGGGAAGTCGGCGGACACGTTCTGCCCGGTCGGACCACAGCTCGTGCCCGCGGCGGAGGTGCCCGATCCACAGGCGCTCGGCATCCGCTGCGTCCTGAACGGCGAGACGATGCAGGACTCGACGACCTCGAACATGATCTTCACCGTCGCCGAGATCATCGCGTACGCGAGCGCGACGATGACGCTCGAGCCAGGCGACCTGATCGCTACCGGCACGCCGGCAGGAGTGGGGGTGTTCCGCGACCCGCCCGTCTTGCTGAAGGAAGGCGACGAGGTGACGATCGAGATCGACGGGCTCGGCTCGCTGACGAATCCCGTTCGGGCGGAGCGCTAGAGAGCTACGCGCGTGCGGTACAGCTCGATCGTCTGACGCGTTCCCTCCTGGAGCGTCGTCCACTCGATCGGGCCGACGACCTCTTCCAGCTCGCCCTCTTCCATCTCTTCGGGGAAGGGGAGCTGCACGTCGTCGAACGTGATGCGCCCCGCCATCTCGGGCGCAGCGGCCTCGATCGCGCTGACGACGTCGCGCGCATGGGAAGACGGCCCGCCCAGGTTGAAGACCGCGGCGCCGCGGTGCTCGGACCGGGCGGCGGCGATGAATATGCGTGAGGCGTCGGCCGCGTACTGAAGCTGGCAGCGCCCGCCCCAACGCATCTCGTAGCCCTCGCCTCGCGCCGCCGCTTCCATCGCCAGCGTCGGATCTGCGGTCAGCCCCTGGTCTCGTCCGGGCCCATAGACGACATACGGGCGGAGACCGACACTGCCCACGCCGTCGTCCTCGAAATAGATGCTCGCCGTCCCTTCGTTTGCGAGCTTGAACACTCCGTAGAGCGTCGTCGGCTGACCTGCATCCTCGATCCGCGGCCCTGAGCCGGGGCCGTAGACGGCAGCCGAGCTGGCGTACGCGATGCCACGCACACCCTGCCTCTTCGCCGCCTCGAAGACATTGGTCGTCCCGACGACGTTGACGGCCGCGCCTCGGGTCGGATCGGCCTTCACAAGCGGGACGAGCAGCGCGGCCAGGTGAATGACGTGCGTGATGCCGTGCTCTCCGATCGTTCGCTCGAGGTGATCGAGATCGGTGACGTCGCCGTGGAGCAGTGTGAGCCGCTCGAGCTCGTCGGGCGACATGATCAGCTCGAGCCGCTCCATGTTCGTGCCGAGGTCGTAGAGGGTCACCGGCACGTGCTCCCGCACGAGTTGCGCGCACGACCAGGCGCCGATGCACCCGAGCGCGCCTGTTATGAGGAAGCGTTCGTCTCTCACGCGTCCTGGTAGACCGTGACGATCTCCGTGTAGAACTCGACCGCGGCGGGCCCCTGCTCGTGCGGTCCGAAGCCCGAGGCTTTGATCCCGCCGAACGGAACGTGCACATCTGCGCCCGCGGTCTGCGAGTTGACATGGAGCATGCCTGCCTCGAGACGCTTCACGAACTCATGCGTCGACTGGAGACTGGTCGTGAAGATGGACGCCGACAGCCCGAACTCGACCGCGTTCGCACGATCGATCGCCTCGTCGAGCGTGTCGAATCTGTAGAGCGACGTAACGGGGCCGAAGACCTCTTCGCACGAGAGCATGGCGTCGTCGGCGACTCCCTCGAACAGCGTCGGCGCGACGAGGTACGACTCGTCGTCGATACGCTCGCCGCCGGTCAGCACTTCGCCTCCCTCGCGCTTCCCCTGCTCGATCGCCTCGAGGACGTCGTTCATCTGCTTCTCGTTCACGAGCGGGCCTACCTCCGTGGCGGGATCGGCCGGGTCGCCGACCTTGCCGTTGTCGATGCGATCCAGCAGCCGCCGGCGGAACTCGTCGTAGACCGGGGCCGCGACGTAGATGCGACGCGTAGCGGTGCACTTCTGGCCCGCGGACCAGAACGCGCCCGCGTAGGCGGCCTCGACCGCGCGGCCCAGGTCGGCATCCGCAGCGACGATCAGCGGGTTGTGGCCGCCGAGCTCCAGCTGCACTCGTTTCCCGAGGGCCGTCGCCTCGTCACGGACCTGGTGGCCGACCGCGACCGAGCCGGTAAAGGAGATCGCGCGAACGTCCGGATGGGTCACGAGGGGCGTTCCGACCTCGGAACCGCGGCCGATGACCACGTTCAACACTCCCTCCGGAATGCCGCCCTCGTCGAGCGCAGCTGCAAGATGCAGACCCGTGAGGGGCGCCTCCTGCGCCAGCTTCAGCACGACAGTGTTGCCGTAGACGAGCGCTGGAGCCAGCTTCCAGGCGGGGATCGCCGCCGGGAAGTTCCACGGCGTGATCAACCCGACGACCCCGAGCGGACGCCGCAGGGTGTAGAGGGCCGAGCCCGTCGCCGACTGCTCGTACAGCTCGCCTTTCGGCCGCCCCGCCTCACCTGCGAAGTAGCGGAAGATCGCGGCCGTGCGAGCTGACTCCATCCGGGCCTCGCGCAACGGCTTGCCCATCTCGCGCGTCATGTCCGCCGCCATCTCCTCGACGCGCGCTTCGATCGCGTTTGCGGCGCGCATGAGCACCGCGGCGCGCGTTGCCGCCGGGTGGGCCGACCAGCCGGGGAATGCCTTCGCCGCAGCCCCGACCGCCGCAGCGACGTCCTCCTCGCCGGACGCCGGGAACTCGCCGACGACCTCGGCGGGGTTCGCAGGATTGCGCTTCTCGTATGTGCGGCCGCTGCGCGCCGGCGTCCATTCGCTACCGACGTAGTTGGCGAGCTCCGGCCGAGCCGGCGCTTCGAGCACGCTATCGGACATGAGTCTTGCTCCTTTCGGCGGGAAGAAGGTCGGCTGCCGCTCCGACCGGATTCACCAGCTTGCCAATCCCTGGGATTCGGATCTCGATCTGCTGTCCAGGTGTAAGTGCCACATCGTCGGGCGGGACCAGACCCGTGCCGGTCAGGAGAACACTGCCCGCGGGGACGGGATTCTCGCGCACCACCCAGGCGGCGAGCTCCTCGAACGAGCGGCGCATCCTGGCTGTCGAGGTCTGCGCTTCGTAGACGACGTCGCCGGCACGTCCGATGATTCGCAGCTCGATTTCGAACGGCTGCGACCAATCGTCGGGGAGAACGATCGCCGGACCGAGCGCGCAGGCGGCCGCGAAGAGCTTCGCCTGAGGGAGGTAGAGAGGGTTCGCGCCTTCGACATCCCGTGCGGTCACGTCGTTGCCGATCGTCGCGCCGAGCAGTTCGCCGTCCGCATCCAGCACCAGTGCCAATTCCGGT
>JBBWZE010000024.1:0-15031 GCA_039648845.1 Actinomycetota bacterium
CCCTGCATGTTCTGCGGCCACGCGCCGCCGTTCGGGTGGTACTGCAATGCATCGAAGTCGCGTACCTCGGCACCGAGATCGACCGCGATCTGCGCCACCTCGCCGGTCGCGCCCGGATGGTTCGTCGACAGCTCGCCGCGCTCCTTCGCGACGCGGAAGCAGCGCCCGCCCGCTGCGAGGACCACCGTCGTGGCGTCGATCGTGTGATCTCTGCAGCGCGCTCGCCAGCCGCTCTCGGTGTGGGCGAGGTCGGCGAGCGGTGACTTGGGAAAGGTCTGGATGCCCGAACTCTCGGCGGAGTCGCGCAATGCGGTAGTGATCGCGTGTCCCGTGCGGTCGCCGACCTGGAGTAGCCGCTTGCGCGATGCCCCACCACAGCGGGCAAGCCGGTAGCCGCCGTTCTCGCGTGTGAACTCGACGCCGAGCTCCTCGAGCCAGTGGATCGCGGACGGCGCCTCGCCCGTCAGGATCTCGACCAGGCTCAGGTCGGCCGTTTCGTGCGAGGACTTCCACACGTCCTCGGCGTGCTGCTCCGGCGAGTCGTCGTTACCGAAGGCAGCCTGGATGCCACCTTGCGCCTTCGCCGAGTTGCAGGACTGAAGAGCGCCCTTCGTCGCCAGAGCGACCCGGGCCCCGGACCGCCGGGCGGAGACCGCGGCCGCGAGCCCGGAGGCCCCGCTGCCGATCACGAGCACGTCAAAGGAGGAGTCCGCCACGACCAGCAGACCCTACCACGACTCGGCTAATCCGACGTATTAGCTGTCGTTATTCAGTAGATAGAACGCAGCAGCTCCTCGACCTCGGCTGCACGCGCCGGGCGTGGGTTGGCTTTGGCGCCGGCCCGCTCGACCGTCGCCGCGGCAAGTTCGGCTATGTCTTCCGCCGGAATTTCGAAATCCCGCAGGCGCTCGAAGCCGCCGAGGCGGGCGAGCTCCTCCACTCTGGCCGCCGGATCTTCCACGCCGAGCGCCTCGCCGAAGCGACGCACCGCTTCGGGGGCGACCTCGCCGTTGAAACGCAGTGCAGCTGGCAGCGCGAGCGCGTTCATCGCGCCGTGCGGCAATCCATAGCGCCCGCCCAGCGCCTGCGCGATCGCGTGGCCGAGGGCGAGCATCGACCCTCCGAGCGCCATCCCCGCGTGCATCGCTCCCTCGAGCAGCTTCGTTCGCGCCTCGAGGTCCTGCGGCTCGTCGACGACGCGGGGCAGCCATTCGCCGATCAGCCGGGCCCCGGCGAGCGCGTGCTCGTCGGCCTTCGCATTGTGGCCCTCGACGTACAGCGCCTCAGCGCTGTGAGCGAGCGCGTTCAGGGCTGTGCCGACGGTCTCGGCGCGTGGAAGCGACAGCGTCAGCTCCGGTTCGTAGACGACGCCACCGAGCTGGGCGCCGGCGCCGCCGCCGCGCATCCTGCGCCCGGGATCGCGGATCCCGTAGAAGGAGGTCCATTCTGCTCCGCTGTAGGTGGTAGGCACCGAGACGACGGCCACGCTCGCCTCGGCAGCGATCGCCTTGCCGAGATCGATCGCGCTGCCGCCCCCGAGAGCGATCACGCCGTCGCCTGCGGACTCCGCCGCAGCTGCGACCTGATCGGATGGAACCGCGGTCCAGCGCGCGGCGGCGCGCACGCCGAGGTTCGTTCCGGCCCAGCGCTCGCTCGCCACGAGCAGCGGCTGGTGAATCCGAAGCTCCCCGAGCACGCCCGGCAACTGGGCGAGGCCCCAGCGAACGATCACTCCGGGAGGTTCTCCCGCGCAAAGGAGACGAATGCGCGCGCGACACGCGTCTCGCTCCGCCCGCCGGCCCGGGCGAGGAAGATCTCGCGCACCGGGTCGAGCCCGCGGACGCGGGCGGTCGCGATTCGGCCCGCGTCGAGATCGGCTTCGATCGCGAGGCGGGAGATGAAGGCGATGCCGTGTCCGGCAACGACGGCGCTGCGCACGGATTCCTGGAGGCCGAGCTCGAGCCGGACGTCGAGGTCACGCAGCCGCATCCCCGCATGCCGCAACTCGTCCTCGATGACCTGACGAACGCCTGCCCCCTCCTGCATCACGATCAGCTTTTCGCTCTTCAGATCGTCGAGCGAGATCGTCTTGCCCGCGAAGCGATGACCCGATGGGCAAACGAGCACGACCTCGTCCGTGAAGAACGGCTCGAAGGCGACGCCGCGATGCCGGCGTCCCGCGCCGACGATGCCGAGCTCGAGCTCTCTTTCGGCCACCCGGTCGACCACGGTCTGCGTGTCCGAGACGGTGAGCCGAACTCGCACATCCGGATGCTGCTCCTGGAACTCGCAGAGCAAGAGCGGGACGACCGTGCCACCGGGCCCCGTCGACGCGCCGAGCTCGAGCGCGCCCGTGACGGCGCCCTCGTCGTCCGCATCGAGGTCTTCGAGCAGATGCTCCTCGGCGGCAAGCAGGCGCTGCGCCGAGGCGTAGAGGCGGCGGCCGGCTTCGGTCGGCTCGACGCGGCGCCCCGAGCGGTCGAGGAGTTGACGCCCGAGGCGCTGCTCGAGCGAGCGGATCTGCAGGCTGACGGCCGGCTGGGTGACCCCCAGCCGCTCCGCCGCCTGGGAGAAGCTCTTCCGCTCGACGACAGCGCAGAACGCAGCCAGCTGACGCGTGTCCATAAGCATTCATTATGCAAGCCGGCGCTGGGTGGGGCAGGCTCTACGATCCAGACGTGGCGATCACGCCGTCGAGCGAGTCCTTCAGCCTACGGTTCTCGGAACTGACGGAGGCAAGCCCGGACCGTCCGCGCGACGCCGCACTGCGCGCGCTCGACATTGCGCTTTCTTCGTTCTTCCTGCTCGTAACGTTGCCCGTCACGGTGCCGATCGCCCTTGTTCTGCTCGCAACCAGCGGACGGCCGCTTCTCTACCGCGGCGAGCGGGTCGGACGCGGCGGGCGCGTGTTCCAGATGCTCAAGTTCAGGACGCTGCGACGAAACGCCGAGGAACGGCTCGGCCCCTATCTCGGGGAGGAGCTCGTGTACCGCACACGCGAAGAGACGACCGCGATCGGCGGCTGGCTGCGAACGACGCAGCTGGACGAGATCCCCCAGCTCTGGAACGTGGTGCGTGGCGACATGAGCCTCGTCGGCCCGAGACCGATCAGGCCTCGCTTCTTCGCCGAGCTCGTGGAGGAGCTGCCGGCGTACTGGCAGCGGCTCGTCGTCCGGCCTGGGCTGACCGGCTTCGCTCAAGTGCGTCGCGGCTACGAGACCTCGATGGCGGAAAAGCTCGCGCACGATCTCGAGTGGATCGCCGACCGCTCGTTGCGGCTCTACCTCCGCACGCTTGCGACGACGGCATGGCGGGTGCTGGTTCAGTTCGCGCGCGGCCTCGCCGGTAGGGGCGCTAAACCTCGAGCCGTGCGTCCTCGAGGTCGAGCTCGCGGTAGAGACGGCGCTCGACCTCGTCGTCGATAACCCCGCGACGCCGAAGATCCACGATTGCGTCGCGCTCCGCGTCGAACAGCTCCCGGCGTAGACGCTGGTAATTCAGAGACTGCTCTTCGATCGCCCCGTCGTCGTTCTCGTCGAAGCGAGACAAAAACCGGTTGCGCCGGAATCCGTAGAGACCCCGCAGACGTTCAGCCGTATCCTCCCGAACCCAATCCTCAGCTTCCAGTTCGTCGAGCCGGGTGAGCGCGGCATCCGCGGCCTTGATTCGCGCCTTGGCGTGTTCCTTCTCGTCGAGATGGTCCGCTTCGATCCCGAGCGCGCGAATCACGACGGGCAGCGTCAGACCCTGGACGACGAGTGTGCCGAGAATGACGCAGAACGTGAGGAATACGATGAGGTCACGCTGCGGAAACGCGGTGCCCGCGTCCGTCGTCAGAGGCACGGCTAGAGCTGCCGCGAGGGAGACCGCGCCGCGCATGCCCGCCCACGAGACCACGAATGCACGGGTCGGCGGCGGCGGCGGGTTGTCCGGGCCGAATGCCCCGAGGAACCTCCGCGGGAGGTACGTGAACACGGGCACGAAGACGAGGCGTGCAACGACAACGGTCGCCGTGACGAGCAGTCCCCACCACATGAGCTCGGCCGCTGAGAATCCCGTGAGAGAGTCGAGGATCCGCGGCAGCTGAAGGCCGACGAGAACGAAGAGCAGGGCATTGAGAACGAAGGTGAAGATCTCCCAGACTGCTGCTCCTTGAAGCCTTGTCTGAAAGGAGGTGAGCTCCGGCGTGTGCCAGCCGAGGTAGATGCCCGCCGTGACCACCGCGAGCACGCCCGACGCCTCGACGGCGTTGGCCGGGATGAACGCGAGGTAACCGGTGAGGAGAGCGATGGTGACCTCGACCGGCGGGTTGTCGAGTCGGCGTCGGACCGCGGCGACGAGAAAGCCGACGGCGAGGCCGATCGCAACTCCGCCCACCACGCTCCACAGCAACCGCCACGATGCGTCCCAGATCGAGAACGTGCCGGCGACCGCTGCCGTGACCGCGACACGGTAGAAGACCAGTGCGGTGCCGTCGTTCACAAGGCTCTCGCCCTCCACGATCGAGACGGCACGGCGTGGTACGCCGAGCCGGCGCATGATCGCCGTCGCCGCGATCGGATCCGTTGGAGAAACCACTGCCCCCAGCACGAAAGCAGCTGTCCACGACATGTCGTCGACGAGCGTGTGGGCCACGGTGGCGACCGCGACCATCGTCGTGATCACGAGCCCGATCGCCAGGAGACCGATCGGGCGGACATTCGCCCGTAGCTCGCGTAACGACGTGAAGAAAGCCGACGAATAGAGGAGCGGCGGGAGAATCGCGATCAGGACGAGGTCGGGTGGCAACTGCAGAGTCGGCACGCCCGGGACGAAGCCGAGCGCGAGGCCGCCGAGGACGAGCAGGATCGGATACGGGATTCGCAGCGACGGCGCGACCGCAAGTAGTGCCGCGACGGCTACGAGCAGGGCCAGCAGGACGAGTTGGGCGTGGGTCCCGAAATCCACACCGCGAGCCTACGCCGCGGCTAGGTCCCTACGTCAAACCGATCACTGCAGGACGTGCGACAGCACGACTGCGAGAACGTTCAAGACCGAAACCGTGAAGGCGACCGACGTGAGAGCCGCGGTCGCGTAAACGAACATCTGCGTGCCTGGATCCAACCTCACACCTCCCCTGGAACACCATGTCACCCGGAAGGGGTATGACGCAATCCCTCGTTCGAGGGCGCCTCTACACTGACCGCACGTGTGCGGGATCTGCGGCATCGCCTCGACGAACGGCTCGGCCGTCACCGATCGCGTCGCCGCGATGAGCGCGACGCTCGTCCGACGCGGGCCGGACAGCTTCGGTGAGTTCAGCGACGGCGACGTGGCGCTCGCGGCCCGGCGGCTCTCGATCATCGACCTCGAGACCGGCGACCAGCCGATCGCGAACGAGGACGGGACGCTTCACGTCGTCCAGAACGGCGAGATCTACAACTACCGCGAACTGCGTCGCGAGCTCGAACGTGCCGGACATCGGTTCCGCACTCACGGGGACACCGAGGTGCTGCTGCATCTCTACGAGGAGCACGGCGACGGGTTCGCCGAGCGGCTGCGAGGCATGTTCGCGGTTGCAATCTGGGACTCACGGCGGCGGCGGCTCGTGCTTGCGCGGGACCGCTTCGGGATCAAGCCGCTCTACTACCGTGAGACCGAGACCGAGCTCGCATTCGCATCCGAGCTGCGCGCGTTGCCCCGCGGCGAGATCGACCTCGATGCCCTGGAGGCGTTCCTGGCGTTCAACTCGATCCCCGCCCCGCTGACGATCTTCAAGGAGATCCGCAAGCTCCCGCCCGGCCAGGTTCTGAGCTGGGCAGATGGTCGCGTCGAGCTGAGGCGCTTCGCCCGGCCGGCGCCGACCACTGAGCTGCGCGAAGACCAGGAAGCGGAGCTCGTCGAGGAGCTTCGGTCACGACTGCGCGACTCGGTGCGCGCGCACCTCGTCAGCGACGTTCCCGTCGGAGTTCTGCTCTCCGGGGGCGTCGACTCCGCCTTTCTCGCAGCGCTCGCGGCGGAGGAGAGCTCCGAGTCCTTGCGCACGTTCTCGATCGGTTTCGAAGAACGCTCGTTCGACGAGCTCGCCGACGCGCGACTCGTTGCGGAGCGTTACGGAACACAGCACCGCGAGCTGGTGCTCCACCCGGATGCCGCGTTGCTCTTGCCCGCCCTGGCGGACGCCTTCGACGAGCCGTTCGCCGACTCGTCCGCGCTGCCGACGTACCTCGTGTCGCAGCTCGCGGCGAGCGATGTGAAGGTCGCGCTCTCCGGTGAGGGCGGCGACGAGCTCTTCGGCGGCTACTACACGTACGCGGCCGACCTCCTGGCGGCCCGCGTCGGCGGGCTTGCGCGCCTGGCCGGCCCGCTCGTCGAGCGGTTGCCGACATCGACGTCCAGGGCAAGCTTCGACTACCGGGCAAAACGCTTCGTTCGCGCCGCGCACCTACCGCCGCTCGAGCGCCACCACGGCTGGAAGGAGATCTTCTCGCCAGACCTACGCGCAGAGCTGACCGGTGGCCGCTCGTCGTTCGATCCGGTCGACATCCTGCGCGCCAGGTACCGCGAGACGGAGGGTGCCGACGAGCTCGCGCGCCTGCAGGACGTCGACCTCGGCATCTACCTCGTCGACGACCTGCTCGTGAAGACGGATCGGGCGTCGATGGCGCACTCGCTCGAGGCGCGCGTGCCGTACCTCGACACCGTCGTGACGAACCTCGCGCTCGCACTGCCGACCCGGCACAAGATCCGCGGCCTCTCGAAGAAGGTGCTGCTGCGCAAGGCGGCTGCGCCGCTCCTACCGAGGGAGATCGTCCACGGCAGGAAGCGCGGCTTCTCGATCCCGGCGGCCGCCTGGCTCAGGGGAGAGCTGGAGCCGTTCGCGCGGGAGACGCTCTCGCGCGAAACGCTGCAGCGACAAGGCTTCTTCAGTCCCGAGGTGGTCGATCGCCTCGTCGACGACCATGTCGCCGGCCGCGAGGATCGCAGCCGACAGCTCTGGGGCCTGCTCGCCTTCACGCTCTGGTACGAACGGCACGTCGAGCGACAGCCGCAGGAGCCGTCGAAGCCCGAGGTGCTCGTCGAGCGCTGACCCCAAGGCGCCGACTCGGCGGCGCCGCAGAGAGGCCACACGGGCTTCGCCCGTGCGGCCGTCCAACCCACGCTGGGTCGACGCTGACCAGCGACCCCTCGCACACGCACGCCTAGACTGCCTTGATGCCTCGCCCGCACGTCGTCCACGTCGTCGGCGCGCGGCCGAACTACATGAAGGTGGCGCCGGTCTACGACGCGCTCGAGCGGCGTGGCAACGTCGAACAGCGGCTCATCCACACGGGACAGCACTACGACGCCCTCATGAAGGACGTCTTCTTCGCGGAGCTCCCGCTGCCGAGGCCACATGTACAGCTCGACGCCCAAACGACAGCGCATGCTTTGGTCGGACTGGAACGCGTCTTCCGTGAGCTGCAGCCGGAGCTCGTGGTTGTGGCGGGAGACGTCAACTCGACACTGGCCGGCGCGGTCGCCGCGTCCAGGTGCGGGATCACCGTTTGCCACATCGAGTCCGGCTTGCGCAGCGGGGACTGGTCGATGCCGGAGGAGCGGAACCGCGTCATCACCGACCATCTGTCGACCTTGCTCCTGACACACAGCGACGACGCGGACAGGAATCTTGCCGCTGAAGCCCTCGCCGTCAGGATCTCCTTCGTCGGGAACACGATGATCGACACGCTCCGAGCGAATGAGGACGCCGCTCGCACTCGAGGCCTGGCGTGAGTTCGGGCTCGAGCCCGGAAGCTACGTCCTCGTCACCCTCCATCGCCCGAGCCTCGTCGACGATGCCGACCTACTTGCACGAACGATCGCATCGCTCGACGACGTCGCCGAGTCCTTGCCGGTCATCTTTCCGGTACATCCGCGGACTCGGCGAAATCTCGACGGCTCGACGCGCATCCTCCTGACGGAACCGCTGCCCTATCGGCAGTTTCTCTCGCTCGAGGCGAAAGCGGCCGCAGTCGTGACGGACTCGGGGGGAATCCAGGAAGAGACGACGGTGCTCCGAATCCCTTGCTTCACGCTCCGCGAGAACACCGAACGCCCGATCACGATCGAGCTCGGCACGAACACGCTACTCGGCCTCGAGCCGGAACGGCTGCGCGAGCTGCCAACGTTACTGACGGAGCCGAAGCACGGGCAGATTCCGCCACTCTGGGATGGGCATGCGGGCGAGCGGGCTGCCGAAGAGATCGAACGCTTACTGGTTGGAGTTACAGCCTGAAGGTCTGGGTGGACATGACCGCGTCCGCGCACGTGCTCGTCTTCAGACCGCTGATCGGGCTGTTGCGCGAGCGGGGCCACGAGGTCGAGATCACCGCGCGCGAGTATGCACAGACGTTGCAGCTGCTCGAGCTGCACGGCCTCGAAGCGACGGTCGTGGGCCGCCATGGCGGGCGCTCGCGCCTCGGCAAGGCGCAGTCGCTTGCGTCACGCCTGCGCGCGTTGCGGAAGTGGGCGCGCCCTCGCGGTTTCGACCTCGCGCTCGCGCACGGGTCACACGAGCTCACGATGACGGCCCGGCGACTCGGCATCCCGAGCGCGACGACGCACGACTACGAGTTCGCGACACTGCAGCACCAGCTCGGCATGCGTGCGGCGACGAAGGTGGTCGTCCCGGATTCGATCCCCGCCGACCGCCTTGCCCGCTTCGGGGTCAGACCGCCGAAGCTCCTGCGCTACCCCGGCCTGAAAGAGGAGTACTACCTCTCGGACTTCGAGCCCGACCCCACGGTTCCGGAGCGGCTCGGAGTCGACCGCGACCGCGTGCTCGTGGTGCTACGGCCGCCGCCCGACGTCTCGCTCTACCACCGCCATTCCAACCCGCTGTTCCCACAGACCCTCGGCTTTCTCGGCAGCCTCGACACGGTGCACGCGGTCGTCCTCCCTCGCACCGAGGAGCAGCGCGACTATGTCCGCGGGCTCGCATTGCCGTCGGTGATCGTTCCCGCTCGCGCCGTCGATGCCCAGAGCTTGATCGCGCTCGCCGACGTCGTCGTGTCCGCCGGCGGGACGATGAACCGCGAAGCCGCGGCGCTGGGAGTGCCGGTCTACACGACATACGGCGGCCGACTCGGGGGAGTGGACGAGGAGCTGATCCGCCAGGGCCGCCTCAAGCCGCTCACGGATCCGCGGGCCCTCGAGCTGGAAAAGCGGGAAGCCGCCTCAGGCAGCCGCGTCCGCCGCGATCCGGCGGTCCTGCTCGACCTTCTCCTCACCGCACGTGGCGACGACGCGTAAGACGTCGCCGCCGTAGCGATCGAGCTTCGTCGGCCCGACTCCCGGCACGGCTGCAAGCTCGAACAGGTCACGCGGACGGCGTCCGGCAATGTCGGCGAGGGTCGAGTTGTGAAAGACGACGTACGCCGGTAGATCGTCGGCGGTCGCTCGCTCGAGCCGCCACCGCTTCAGCGCCGCATAGAGGGGATCGTCCGGCTCCGCCGTGCGAACGGGCCGGGCAGCGATCCCGAGCTCGCCGAGAAAACGGCTCGGCTTCCCGCTCCAGGTCAAAAGAAGTTGTCGCTTCGCCCGCGTGAGCCCGACGTAGAAGAGCCGCCGCTCCTCCGCGATCTCGCCCGGCTTCTTCGCCTGCCTGATCGGCAGCTCCTTCTCCTCGAGCCGCGGGATGAACACGGCCTCGAACTCGAGGCCTTTCGCTCCGTGGAGGGTGAGCAGGTGGACGCCCCGCCGGTCGGCGCCCGTCGAGCCGAACCGCGCCTCCAGGTGGGCGATGAACGCTCGTGTCGTCAGCTCGCCGTCGTCGAACTCCTCGGCAAGGCGAATGAGGCGTCCGAGATCCGACTGGCGCACCATCTCCCGTTCGCCGAGCTTCTCCGGCGGCCGCTCGCGCCACCCCGCCTCCCTGGCGTAGCTGCGCACCAGGGTAGCCACGTCGGTCGAGTCGACCCTGCGCAGCCGGCGCAGCAGTTGTCGCGCGCCCTCGCGCCCGAGCAGAGATGCACCCTGGAACGGGATCCTCGCCTCGTGCAGGGGCTCCTCGAAGTCGGCCAGCCTTGCATTGGTGCGCGAGAGGATCGCGATCTCCTCGAACGGCACGCCTTCCCTGTGCAGCGCCCGCACGCGTTCGACGACGAACGCGACTTCGCCTTCGCGCGCCGAGAACGACTGCGTGATCGGTTCCGGCCCCGAGTCGAGCGTCGCGCGCAGGATCTTCTCCGCACCCCCGAGCGCCGGGACGATGCGGTTCGCCAGTGCGAGCACCTCCGGCGACGAGCGGTAGTTGTCCTCGAGCCGAATCACGGTCGTGTTCGGAAAGCGCGTCGGCAGACCGAGTAGATACGCCGGCGTTGCCCCGGTGAACGCGTAGATGGATTGATAGTCGTCGCCGACGGCGCAGAGCTCATCCCGCTCGCCGAGCCAGCGGTCGAGGAGCGTCTGCTGCAACAGGTTGACATCCTGGTATTCGTCGACCGTGAATGCGGTGAAATGCTCGCGAACCTCGGCCAGCGCCTCCGGACGCTCGTCGAAGAGCCGGATCGTCAGCTCGAGCACATCCTCGAAGTCGACGAAGCCGCGTTCCTCTTTCTCGACCTCGTAACCGCGAAAGATGCGGAACATCAGGTCGGCCGGGATCGGCGGCTCGTGATCGTCGAGCTCGGCGAGATAGGTGCCGGGAGTGAGCCTGCGGTTCTTCGCCCACTCCACCTCGGTCGCGAGGTCACCTGCGGGACGGAACTTGTAGGGCGGCGGCAGCGTGTTCCCGAGCTGGCGCAGCAGCAGCGCCTTCGACGCCATGATCCGGTCCGGCGGATCGCCCAACCGGTGCAATTGCCGCAGCGCCGCCGAGTGAAACGTTCGCGCCGATACGCCGCCGACGCCGAGCACCTCCAGCCGCCCGCGCATCTCGGTCGCCGCCTTGTCGGTGAATGTGACGGCGAGGATCTCGTGTGGCTCGAACTCGCCGATCGCCACCTGGTTCGCGATCCGGCGCGTGATCGTCGTCGTCTTTCCCGACCCGGCGCCCGCAAGGATGCACACAGGCCCGCGCACGGTCTCAACCGCCCGGCGCTGTTCCGGGTTGAGCCCCGCGAAGATACGGTCCTGGTCCACCCGTGCACCGTAAAGACCGTACGGGACGGTGAGTGTGCCGAGTTAGTGCAGAGTGTCTTCGAGAACGGCGGCGCCGGCCCGCTTCGGGTCGCGGAGCATGGCCGTCAGCCGCGAGACGACGTCGAGGGTCTCGCCCCGCTCCACCATCCGCTCGAGCTCACCGAGCTCTTCGTCGAGCCAATCGACGTCGATAGGCGGCCGGGCGGCCCGGAGGATCTTGGGATGAGAGGTCGGCCCGACCTTCTCGCCGTCCGTCCAGAGCTCCTCGTGCAGCTTTTCGCCCGGGCGCACGCCGACGAAGGTGATGTCGATGTCCGTCTTCGGATCCTTGCCCGAGAGCCGGATCATGTTGACCGCCAGGTCGAGGATCTTCACCGGCTCGCCCATGTCGAGCACGTAGACCTGGCCACGGCCGCCGATCGCACCCGCCTGCACGACGAGCGACACGGCCTCAGGGATGGTCATGAAATAGCGGGTCATCTCCGGATGGGTGACCGTCACTGGGCCGCCCTTCTCGATCTGGCGTCGGAAGATCGGGATCACGCTGCCTGAGGAATTGAGGACGTTGCCGAAGCGAACGGCCACGAAGCGGGTGCTGATGTCCTTGCGGTGGCCGTAGGCCTCGACGATCCACTCGCAGAGCGCCTTCGATTGGCCCAGGAGGTTCTTGGGGTTCGCCGCCTTGTCTGTCGAGACGAGCACGAACCGTTGAGTGCCGTATTCGACCGCGACATCGGCCATCACCCGAGTCGCCAGCGTGTTGTTGCGCACGGCCTCGAGGGGGTTGGCCTCGAGAAGAGCGACGTGCTTGTAAGCGGCCGCGTGGAAGACCACGCCGGGCTTGTAGCGCTCGAAGACCTGGCTCATCTTCGCTCGGTCGCCGCAGTCCCCGAGCACGGTCGCCACCGCCGAGAAGTCGCGCTCGCCCACGAGCTCCCGCTCGATGTCGAAGAGCGCCGCCTCCGAGTGCTCGACGAGCACGAGCCGTACTGGGCCGACCCTGGCGATCTGACGGCAGAGCTCGGCCCCGATCGAGCCGCCCGCACCCGTCACGAGAACGGTCTCGCCGGAGACGTACTTCGCAATCGAGCCCGTGTCGACCTCGACCGGCTCGCGGCCGAGCACATCCTCCACCTGGACGGGTCGAATCTGCCCGGCGAGGTTGAGATCGCCGGAGATCAGCTCGTACAGGCCGGGCAGCGTCTTGACGGCGACGTTCGCAGCCTGGGCGATCTCCACCACCTGCTGGCGCGTCTCGCCCGATGCGGACGGGATTGCGATCAGCACCTCGTCCGGCGGGTTGTCCCGCAGGATGTGCGGCAAATCGGCCGTCGTGCCGAGCACGCGGATGCCGTGCAGTCGGATGTTCTTCTTGCGCGGGTCGTCGTCGATGAGGCCGATGGGCGTATAGCCGCCCGCGGGAGCCTTGAGCATCTCGCGGACGACGAGCTGCGCCGCGTCGCCCGCCCCGACGACGATCACTTCTTTGCCGCGCGCAACGAGCGACGCCGCGCCGGGCCGCTCGATGAGGCTGCGCGCAATCAGGCGAGTGCCGGCAACGAACGCCAGCAGGATCAGCCAGTCGAGCACCGCGATGGATCGCGGGAGCGGGAAGCCGTGGATCGGATGAGCGAAATAGACGACGAGGTCCGCGACGATGCACGCCGCGGTTACGCCGCGCGCCGCGCCCCACATGTCCCGGGTGGAGACGTAACGCCACCAGCGGTTGTAGAAGCCGAATGCGATGAAGATCGCGAGCTTGATCGTGACAACGACGAGGATCGTGTCGATCATCAGACGGTGGTACGGCCCGGGCACGCCCTTGTCGAAGCGCAGCCAGAACGCAAGCCACCACGCGACCGCGATCAGCACGCCGTCCGCGAGCAGCTGCCAGAGGCGATGTCTGTTGATCGGAATCACGAGACAACCGGCGCAGACGCCTGAACGACCGAGACAACCTGTTCCTGGGTCGCGGCGTCGATGCCCGCCCAGATCGGGACGGAGAAGTTCTCCTGCGCGAGCTGCTCTGTGACGGGCAGCGCGCCGCGGGCGTAAGCGAGGGCTGAGAATGCGGGCTGGAGATGCAGCGGCGTCGTGTAGTACACCGCGCTCCCGATCCCCGCCTCCTTCAAGGCCGAGCGAATGCGGTCACGTTCGATCGAACGGCACACGAAGAGGTGGTAGACATGGCCGGGCTCGTCGTCGGGAAGCTCGCACACAGCGCCGAGCCCGAGCTCGGCGTACCGAGCGGCGGCTTCGCGGCGCAGCGAGACCCAACCGTCGAGCTCGGCGAGGAAGATGCGCAGCACCGCCGCCTGGATCTCGTCGAGGCGGGAGTTGTAGCCGATCAGCTCGAAGTCGACCTTGTCCCGCGAACCGTGGAAGCGAAGCAGGCGAACGCGTTCCGCAAGCTCGGGATCGTCGGTTGAGACGAGCCCGCCGTCGCCGATGGAGAAGAGGTTCTTCGTCGGATAGAAGCTGAACGTGGAGGCAACTCCGCCACGCGCGATGTCCGACGAACCGAACGCCTGCGCCGCATCCTCGATGACCGGGACGCCGAACTGCCCGAGCTCGGCCAGCGGCGCCGGGCGACCGAACAGATGAACCGCGAGGATCGCCTTGGTCCGGGGCGTGATCCGTGCTGCGACGTCGTCGGGATCGAGATTCATCGTCGCGCCGTCGACGTCTGCGAAGACGGGCGTCGCTCCGCGGCGCGCGATCGCCTCTGCAGTCGCATAGAAGGTAAACGCCGGGCAGATCACCTCATCGCCCGCTTTGATGCCGAGCGCGTCCATGACGAGCACGAGTGCGTCCGTACCGTTCGCGACGCCGACCGACTCCTTGACGCCGAGATAGTCCGCCGCCTCCCGCTCGAACGCGGCCACGTTCGGCCCGAGGATGAATTCACCGCTCGTCAGCACGCCGTCGATCGCCTCGCGAATCCGAGGGAGCAACGGCTCGTACTGTGCCTTGACGTCAATGAGTGGAATCGGGCGCACGGCTCGCAAGTCTAGAAGACCGTATTCGGCGCACGATCAAGTACGCCAGGAGCGCGGCGACCGCAACGGCCACCGCGTAGTCGGCAAAGCGGAAATCGCGGTGAAAGCGCTCGTAGCTCGAGCCGAGCCCGTAGCCCGCTCCGGCGAGCGCAAACGCCCAGACCGCCGATCCGATCAGCGTCAAGACGCTGTAGCGCCACAAGGGCATCCGGAAGATGCCGGCCGGAATCGAGATGAACGAGCGGATCACGGGAGTGAGACGGCCGATCAGGACCGCAAGATCGTCCCAGCGGTCGAACCAGCGCTCTGCCCGGTCGAGCTTCTGCGGGCTCAAATGGAGCCAGCGTCCACGGCGTTCGAGCAGCGGCCGCCCTCCATAGCGGCCGATCGCCCAGCCCCCGATCGAGCCGGTGAGGTAGCCAAGGGTGCCGGCGAGAGCCATGGCCACGTAGGCCCACGCATGGGAAGAGATGCGCGCTCCGAACACGTCGACGTGCTGGCCCGCGAAGGCTCCCGCTGCCAGCGCGCCCGCGTAGACCATCACGAGCTCGCTTGCGGCAGGCAGCACGGCGTCGATCGCCATCAGGAGGAAGACGGCGTAGATGCCATGGTTTCCGACCAGCGAGGTGAGGGAGCTCGTGAGGCCGGCGACCGGCACCCGGCGGAGCTTACTGACGTCAGGTGTCGCTGATGAGGCCTTGTCGGCGCGCGACGACTACTGCTTCGAGCCGGGAATGGGCGCCAAGTCCTTTCAACACGTGGCGGACGTGATTGCGCACCGTCTCCGTCGATAGGTGCAGCTCTGCCGCGATCTGCTCGGTCGAGCCGCCCCGCGCGAGCAGATGGAGAACCTGCTTCTGGCGGGGCGTCAGGTCCGCCTCGATCGCACGACGTGGTTGCTGGTCGACCCAGGCAACCGCAAAGACTGCCCG
>JBBWZE010000028.1:0-6296 GCA_039648845.1 Actinomycetota bacterium
CCGTGATCACCGCGATCGCACCCGGTTCGTACGACCCCGTCACGAACGGCCACATCGACGTGATCGGCCGCGCCGCCGGGATCTTCGACCGCCTGGTCGTGGGAGTCGTGGGCAATCCGACGCACAAGACGCCGATGTTCACGCTCGACGAACGTGTGTCGTTTCTCCGCGACGCTCTTACTGACCTGTCGAACGTCGAGGTCGCCGTTTTCTCGGAGCTCGTCGTCGACTTCGCGCGCAAGTGGAACGCCAAGGTGATCGTCAAGGGTCTGCGGGTGATCTCGGACTTCGAATGGGAGTTCCAGATGAACCAGCTGAACCGCACCCTGGCGCCCGACGTGGAGACGGTCTACGTCATGGCCAGCCCGGCCGTGAGCTTCGTCTCCTCGAGCGGCGTGAAGGAGATTGCCGCCTTCGGCGGGAAAGTGGACGAGCTCGTGCCGGAAGCCGTTGCCCGCCGTTTCCACGAGCTTTTCCCGGATGGTCGCCCCGGGACTCCGGAGAATCCGCAAGAATAAATCGGAGAAAATGCTGCGCATTTTCTCCGAGGGAGGGTTAGGACTTCGCTGCGCTCGTCAGATTTGAAAACGCCAACCCGTCGGCCTCCTGGGGCCCCGGAGATAGACTCGGGAGGCTAAATGGACGTCCTGGTACTCATAGACAAGCTCGACGACCTCGTTCACAACGCAAAGGCCGTTCCCCTGACCGATCAGGTCCGGATCGACCGCGAGGAGATCTACGACATCCTCGACCAGATGCGGGCCACGATCCCCGAGGAGATCAAGCAGGCTCGCTGGATCGTGAAGGAGCGTCAGGAGATGCTCGCCGAGGCCAAGCGCGAGACCGACCGGCTCCTCGGCGAAGCACGCGAGCAGGCGGTGCGCGAGGCGTCACAGACGGAGATCGTCAAGATCGCGGAGCGGCAGGCGCAGGACATCGTCGACGAGGCGCGCAGGCAGGCCAGGGAAACCAGACTCGAGATGGAGGACTGGGCCGACTCGATCCTGTCGACGCTCGAAGTCAACCTCGAGAAGTTCTTGAGCGCGGTCAAGCGCGGGCGCGAACGATTGCACGAGCGCTCGCAGGAGAGCGTCGTGGCCGGCGTCGCGGCCAGCCCCTCGGACGACTCTCAGCCGTACAACTAGGCGAGCAAAGGCTCGATCTCTAGCTCGTCGCAGACCGCCTGGGCGGTCTCGACGAACGCGCGTGCCGCGGCAGTGCGGTACCTGTCCCGATGCCAGACGAAGGAGATGAGCCGCGGCTGGACCTTCGGCAGCTCGATCAGCTCCGTGCTCTCGTCCTCCGGGTCCATCGTGAGACGCGGGACCAGCGCACTGCCGACTCCGGATGCCACGAGCGCCTGCACCGTCTGGTTGTGATCCGAACGAAAGACGAATCGCAAGGGGTGACGTGCCTCGCTCTCCATTTGCGTGAGCGTCCTGCAGTGCTTGTGTCCGATCAGATCCAGCTCGGCCATGTCGCGCCAACTGGGCGCCGTCTCGCGCTCGGCGAGCGGCGAACCGGCCGGCACGACGAGCACGAACGGGTCGCGCAGCAGCTCCACCGACTCGAACGGGCCGTCTGTCAGCGGCAGGTCGGCGAAGGTGAGGTCGAGCTCGCCGCGCTCGACGAGGCTGAGCAGCGCGAGATCGTCGGAGGATTCTGTGAGCGTGACATCGACCTGCGGCCAGGCGGCGACGAAACGGCGCATCACCTCGGGGAGGATCCGCTGCCCGACGCTTTGGAAGACGCCGACGCGAAGGGTTCCCGCCTGGCCCTCGGCGAGGGCAGCCAAGTCGGCCTGGGCTGCCGCCACCCGCGCGGCGATCGCATCCGCGTGCCTGAGGAGTAGGTGCCCGGCCGCGGTGAGAGAGACCGGTTTGGGCCCGCCGGGCCGCTCGATCAGGCGGTGACCCACGATCCGCTCGAGCGTTGCGATCTGCTGGCTGACGGCGGACTGGGTGTAGCCGAGCGCGCTCGCAGCCTTGCCGAACGAGCCTTCGCGCGCGACGGCCTCCAGAGCCAGGAAGTGCCGCAGCTCAACGCCGAGCCAGCTATCAGTTCCCATAATCGAAGCTCACTATAACTCGATTTGTCCTAATGGGTCTCCGAGGCCGATGATGGGAGCATGACAGGGATCCTCGTCCTCCTTCTTCTGCTGGCGATCGGCCCACTTGCGGTGCTTTTCGGCGCGGACTCACGCAATCCCGACGACCGCCGCTCGATCTAACCCGTCGTGACTGCAGCATTCGCCCGCCGCTCGTCGGCCGCGGTGGCCGTTGCGCTTGCCACCGTCTACCTCGTCTGGGGCTCTACCTATCTGGCGATCCGGGTCACCGACCGGACGATGCCGCCGTTGCTGATGTCCTCCGTCCGTTTCCTGATCGCGGGCGTGGCCCTCTACGCGTTCGCCTCACGCGGCCGCCCGCGTCCGACACTCCGTGAGTGGCGGGCTGCGGCCATCGTCGGCGCCGCGTTGCTCCTGATCGGAAATGGAGGGGTTGCCTGGGCGGAGACTCGGCTCGAATCCGGCCTGGCCGCGCTGATCGTGGCGATCATCCCGCTCTGGGTCGCGCTGATGGATCGGGCATTCTTCGGGCGAAGACTGTCGCCGAGCGCCATCGCAGGCCTCGTCGTCGGCTTCGCCGGGGTGGCGCTTCTCGTGCGTCCCGGCGGGGGCGGCGACGTTCTGGCGATGCTCGCCCTCGTCGGCACCACTGCGGCCTGGGCGGGGGGCTCGCTGTACGCACGCGGGGCGGCACTGCCCGAGAGCCCGCTCCTCTCGGCCTCGATGCAGATGCTGGCCGCAAGCGCCTTCCTCGGCATCGCGGGGCTCGCGACGGGAGAGACACGGGGCATCCACGCGGACACGTTTTCGACGAAGCCGGTGATCGCGTTCGTCTATCTCGTGCTGGTCGGCTCGCTGATCGCCTTCTCTGCCTATGCGTGGCTCTTGAAGAACGTCCGCATCTCGGTCGTCTCGACCTATGCGTTCGTCAATCCGGTCGTCGCAGTGACGCTCGGCACGGTTTTCCTGAACGAGAAGATCGGCTGGTCCACGTTGGCCGCGGGCGCGGCGATCGTCGTCGCGGTCGTGCTGATCGTGACCGCACGAGCGCCGAAGCAGCGGCGGGTCGTCGAGGCTTCCGAGCCGCTCAAAGCGGCTGCCTAGCCCGGTACCCTGGAGCTCCATGAGGAGCCTCAATCTGCGCCAGATCAAGCTCCGTTCGGGCGAGGAGTATCGCGACGAGATCGAGCTCGAGCTGGAGCCGTTCGAGCTCGGCGGCGAGCGCTATCTCCCCGTGCCCGACAAGGTCCCGGCCGCGCTCGCGCTGACGAAGGCGAGCACGGGCACCGTGCTCGAGCTCGGCTTCACGGCGCGCCTGCACGGTCCGTGCTACCGCTGCCTGGGGGATGCGGTGTTGGAGGTGCCGATCTCTGCGCGCGAGTACCAGGCGAACAATCCCGAAGATGAGGAGGAGCTCCGCACGCCCTATCTCACGGATGACAACCTCGATCTGACGGCGTGGTCCCGCGACGCCGTCGCACTTGCCCTTCCCGACAAGATTCTCTGTCGCGCCGACTGCGCGGGCCTCTGCCCGATCTGCGGGAAGAACCTGAACGAGGAGCCGCACGAGCACGACGAGGAACGTTCGGACTCCCGCTGGTCGGCGCTCGAGGCTCTGCGCGAGCAACTCTAGGGCCGAACAGGGCACGGCCTTGGTCACGGAACAGTGCCGACTGCGCACCGAATCGTGAAAAAACCGTCCCGCGCGGACCTGACCGGTGCCTCCTCCGGGGTCAGACCCAAAAGGAAGACGTCGCTGTGACGAAAGAGTGACTTGTCTGGCTCGGTAGGCGCTGGGGGAACCTTCGGTTATCCAGACCCCCTCCACTGGTCCGCTTCGCGGACAGGATGCTTGCGCGTCCGGCTAGACTGCCCCGTTCAAATGGCCGTCCCAAAGAAGAAAACCTCCAAGGCCCGACGCGACAAGCGCCGCGCGCAGCACAAGATCGAGTCGCCGCGGCTGAACGTCTGCCCGCAGTGCGGCCGGCCCAAGCGCCCGCACCGCGTCTGCCCGACGTGCCACACCTATCGCGGCCGCGACGTCGAGCCGCTCCGCACTCCCGCTCCGTAGCCTCATGATCCGCGTGGCGGTCGACGCCATGGGGGGCGACTGGGGGCCTGCAGAGATCGTCGCGGGAGCCGTCGACGCGGCCACCGCGAGCGTCGAGCCCATCATCGTCGGTCCCAGTGGTCTAGACACCCAGGGGCTCGAACTGCTCGAAGCGGCGGACGTGATTGCGATGGACGAGAAGCCGACCGAAGCAGTCCGCGCCAAGCCGCACAGCTCACTCGTGGTCGCCTGCCGTTCGATCGGCGAGGGCAAGGCGGACGCCGTCGTCTCCGCCGGCAACACCGGTGCGATGCTCGCGGCTTGCCTCATCGAGCTCCGCAGAATCCAGGGCGTCCGCCGGCCGGCGATCGCCGTGACGATCCCGGCGCGGCGCGGCCCATCCGTCCTCCTCGACTCGGGCGCGAATGCCGACGCACGGCCCGAGGATCTCGTCCAGTTCGCGCACATGGGTGCCGTCTTCGCCGAGGAGATTCTCGGCGTCAGGAATCCGGAGATCCGGCTGCTCTCGATCGGCGAAGAGGCCGAGAAGGGGAACCAGCTCACGCTCGAAGCGCATCAGCTGCTCGCCTCGTCCACAGACCTCAATTTCGCCGGGAACGCCGAGGGACGCGAGCTTCTCAGCGGCGCGGCCGACGTCGTCGTCACGGACGGCTTCACAGGAAACGTCGCGCTCAAGGTGACCGAAGGGACGATCAAAAGCCTGCTCGAGGGCCTCCGCGAGGAGATCACCGCGTCGCCCCGCGGGAAGCTCGGGGGCCTCCTGATTCGGCCGGCAGCGCGCCGCCTCCGAGAGCGGCTCGACCCCGACACCTACGGCGGCGCGTATCTCCTCGGCCTGAGGGGACTGGCCGTAATTGCGCACGGGAACTCCTCCCGGCGGGCCATCACGAACGCGATCCGCCTTGCCGCCCGTGGGGTCGAGAAGGACGTGGTCGGCAAGCTGACGCAGAATCTGGGCGGGAGCGTGTTAGCATCTCGCCCCTCTACGACTCCGACCCCCAACGTGAGGTGACATGGCAGCGTCGCGCGATGAAGTCTTCGAGCGAGTCAAGGAAGTTCTGACCGAGCAACTAGGCGTTGAAGAAGGCGACATCACCGAGGAGGCCTCCTTCCAGGAGGACCTCGATGCTGACTCGCTCGATCTCGTCGAGTTGATCATGGAGCTCGAGGATCAGTTCGGAATCAAGATCTCCGACGAGGACGCCCAGAAGATCCAGACCGTGGGCCAGGCCGTCGACTACGTCTCGTCGCACCAGTAGCACGGCGACGGGCGACGTTGCCCCGCTCCGAAAGCTGATCGAGGGGCTGCCGGCGGCTCGAGCCGAGCAGGTCTACACCCACGCCTCGTGGGCGAACGAGCGCGCCGACTCCTACGAGCGGCTCGAATTCCTCGGTGACAGCGTGCTCGAGCTCGCGATGGCCCGCGAGCTCTACGAGCGTTACCCGGACTTCTCGGAGGGCCGGCTCGCCAAGGTCCGCTCGCACGTCGTGTCCCGGGCGAGCTGCGCAGTCGTCGCACGCCAGCTCGAGCTGGGCAAGGAGCTGGCGGAACAAGGTGCCGACATCCCGACGGACGAGCTCGAGCGTCTGTCGCGGAACCGGAACGTGCTCGCAGCCCTGCTTGAGGCCGCGCTGGCAGCGCTCTTCCTCGAACACGGCTTCGAGAAGATCGAGCAGCCGATCGTCAAGGCGTTCTCGGGTCGCATCGACTATGCGTTGACGAGCCACGTCGACTACAAGACCGAGCTTCAGGAGGCACTCGCACGGCGCGCGCAGTCGGTGAGCTACGCCGTGCTAGAGGTCGAAGGGCCTCCGCACGACCGCCGTTTCACCTCTGCGGCGGTGATCGAGGGAGAGCAGCTCGGCGTCGGCAGCGGCGAATCGAAGAAAGCGGCCGAGCAGGAGGCTGCCAAGGAGGCGCTCGCGACGCTGGGCGTCGAGGTCTCGGCCGCGTAATCCGCGCGAAAGCTGACGCTTTCGCGCGGAATGAGGCACGGCGCTCCGCGCTGAACGTGCGCGGGCGGAGCCCGCGCACTCTTTTGTTGTGGGCGCTCGGCGATTGTTCCCTTCCGTGCGGGCACGGGCGCTGAAGCGTCCGCGCCCGCACAAGCCCGCCTCCGGATAAGCCCGGCTTCGCCTGGTCTTACCCTCCGGCCC
>JBBWZE010000033.1:0-3193 GCA_039648845.1 Actinomycetota bacterium
CGACGCATCTCCACCGCGCAGGCGGCGGCCTCGAGAAGTGGCGCCTGGTCAAGATCGATCCGCCGCTCAGGTTGGGCGGCGCGGTGACCGACGTCTACCCAGACGGGTGGATGGGCCCGTTCAGCTCGTACACGCGCTACGCGACCGAGAACAATTGGGCCGGACATATGCGCGTCGTCTTGTCCGGGCCGCCGCAGGGGGCGCACGAGACGATTGGGCACGCGACAGTGGCAATCGGCCCCATCGTGATCGGCGACGACAACCAGCCACATCTCGGCAAGCCCACCGAGCTCAGACGCTTCGACCTCCGAAGCAAGCGCCAGCGAATCCTCACCTTCCGTGCGCCCGGGCCTCGCTTCCGGGTCGAGGTGACGATCACGCCGACCTTCGTTCCGAAAGAACTGTCATCGGACCAGAGCGACAACCGGCACCTCGGAGCGCAGGTGCGCTACGTGTTCTTGCCACCCCTGAAAGCCGCGCAGAAGTAGCTGAAGCGCACCGCGAGCAGGAGCCGTGCGAGTGGTCCGCTCCGCTCGAGCGACTGGAGTGCGCCCGCCAACGGCCGCGGCAGTGCGAATCGTTGTGGCGAGAAGAACGGACGCAGCTCGAGCCGATCGAACCCTGCGAGGCGTAAATCCGCCCGGACGTCGTCGACTCGGTACTGGCGCGGATTCAGATCGAAGACGAACTTCCGCTCCGTGTACCCCGCGACGCGTCGGAAGAAGGCCGCACGGTCACGGGCGTAGTAGATCGCCCGGAAGCAGGCAGTAGCCGCGACAGGTTGAGAGGGTTCGAAGTCGTTGAGGTCGCCGAGGACGACGTCGCGGCCGCGCTGGCCGGCGGCTTTGACCATCTCGGGGCTGGCATCCACGCCCGAGTAGCGGATGGCCGGCAGGTGATCCGCGAGGCCACCGTCGCCGCAGGCAAGATCGAGGACCGCGTCGCCTCGTTCGAGCGGCGGCCCGACGGAGAACACGAGTTGGCCACGGTGAGCCAGGTACGTCGCCGTATCTGCGTACGCGGTCTCGGACCAGCGCTCCGCCTGCGTGCTGTATTTCCCTCCGGTCATCGCAGGGCGAAGAGCCGTTCGGGATGCTTGCGGAGGAAGCGAAGCATCGCGTGCAGGTGCCAGAGGTTCCGGCGGGTGAGGAAGTGCTTGTCGATCACGGCCTGGTATTCGTGGTGGACGACGGCACTCGGCACCCACCAGCGCTCCCACCCGGCCTTCATCGCGCGGTAGCTGAGGTCGATGTCCTCCACGTACAGCTTGTAACCCGCGTCCCACCCGCCGATCTCATCGAGCATCGATCGGCGCATGAGCAGGAAAGCTCCCAGCATGGTGTCCACCTGAAGCGGCTCGTCAACCGGAGCGTCGAGGAGATAGTGGCCCCGCTGCCAGCGCAACGGTGGGAACAGCGAGCGCAGCGGCGTGCGCCGCACGATCGTTCCGCCGACTGTCGGGAAGCTCCGGCGCGAAGCCTGCAGGGTGCCATCGGGATTGATCATCTTGGGCCCGGCGATTCCGCAGCGTGGATGAGCATCGGCGAACGCGACGAGCTCGGAGACGCAGTCCCGCTCGGGAACGGCATCCGGGTTTGCGATCACGACGTACTCACTGCTGGTCGCCGCAATGCCCTTGTTGACGTTTGCAGAGAACCCGAGCGCACGCTCGTTCTCCAGTACGCGTGCGTCGCCGGAAAAGTCGCCCGGGCGGCTACCGGGGCCGTTCGCAAGGACGACGAGCTCGTCGACCTGAGGCCGCAGCGCAGGGAGCGAAGTGCGTAGCAACTCGGCCTCACCGGGCCCGGTGGCGACGAACACGGCGGAGACCTTCACGCGGCGAGCACGCTTCGGTAGGCATCGGCGGTTATGCGCGCGGTTTCGCGCCACGAGAACGCCCTGGCCCGTTCGAGGCCGACGGCGGAAAGTCGCGACCGGTCCGCGAGCGCGCGGCGTACGCCGTCGGCGAGGTCGTCCGTGAAGATCGCCGCGTCGCCGGCGACCTCCTGCATCGCCTTTTCGGGCGCCGCCACGACGGGCGTCCCGCAGGCCATCGCCTCGACCACCGGCAGACCGAAGCCTTCATAGCGCGACGGGAAGACCAGGCACGCGGCTTGCTGGTACAGCCGAACGAGCTCGTCCTTCGGGACGTACCCGCGCACGTCGGCGCCCCGGCGTCTGAGCTCCTCCGTGAGCTCTTCGTCCTTCGGCGGCCCAACCACGACGAGCTTGCGCCCGACTGCGTTCGCCGCATCGACCGCGGCCAGCGGCTGCTTGCGCGGCTCGATCGCGCTCACGAAGAGGAGGAACGAATCGTGCTCACCGGCCGGCACGAACGCCGGATCTGGTGCGAGCGGCGTGACGACGATCTTCGCCGGCGGTGTCCCGTACAGCTCGATCAGATCGCGCTTCGTCCGCTCGGAGATCGCGAGCACGCGCTCGGCCTTCCGCACCGCACGGCGCACGAAGACCTTGAACGTCGCGAGGTCCCAGAACCCGAAGACGCTCGGATCCCTTTCCCAGGAGAGATCCTGGACGGTGACGACCGCAGGAGCGGGGCAGTGCAGCGGCAGCGCATGGATGAAGTGGGCAACGTCGGGCCGGAGCCGCCGCAGCAAGCGCGGAAGCGTGAATGCCATGCGGAACTCCTGCGACCGCGCCGGAAGCTCCAGCGGTTCGATCCCGTCCGGTACGAGCGCCGGGTCGCGGGTCACGGCCACGAAGCGAAGATCTTCGGCGACCGCGGGAAGCTCCCGCAGCAACTGTGTTACGTAGGTCTCGTCTCCCGTACGGCGGCGTCCGAGCACATCCGCATCAACGAGGACGAGTGGCCGGTCCTTCACGTGACTGCTTCTCGATAGACCTCGACGGTCGCCGCTGCTACGGCATCCCACCGGAACGCGCGCGCCCGGTCGAGCCCACGCGGGACAAGCGTTTCACGCTCCGCAACGGCGCGTTCGATGCCGGCCGCGATCTCGGCAGGATCGCCTGCATCGACGAGAACGGCGGCTCCGTCCGCAACCTCCTCCATGGCTGTGCCGCGCGCGGTGACAACGGGCACACCGCATGCCATCGCCTCCAGCACTGGAATCCCGAACCCTTCGTAGAGCGATGGGTACGCGACACAGGTTGCGCCGCGGTAGAGGCGCGCGAGCTCCGCGTCGTCGACCTCGCCGAGCCAGCTAACACCGTT
>JBBWZE010000056.1:0-3381 GCA_039648845.1 Actinomycetota bacterium
CAGATCGTCTGGAAGTACTACGACGACGGCTACAACCCGGCTCAGACCGTTCAGCTGACGAACAAGCTCATTCTCGAGGACAAGATCTTTGCCGACGTCGGCTCGCTCGGGACCGAGCACAACCAGGCGATTCGGCCGCTCTTGAACGACCGGAAGATCCCGCAAGTTCTGATTGCCACGGGTGCGAGCTACTGGGGTCTCCAGCACAAGCAGTTCCCGTGGACGATCGGCTGGCAGCCCGACTACATCGCCGAAGGGCGCTCGTACGGGCTCTGGATCAAACAGAACGCGCCGAACGCCAAGATCGCGGTCTTCTACCAGAACGACGACTACGGGAAGGACTACCTCCGCGGGCTGAAGATCGGCCTCGGCTCGAAGGTAAGCCTGATCGTGTCGGAGCAGAGCTATGAAGCGACCGACACGAGCTACGCGTCCCAACTCGCACGGCAGAAGGCGTCCGGAGCGGACACGTGGGTCTTGCTATCGATCCCGACGCCGACCGTTCGTGCGCTCGCGACAGCGAAGGCGCTCAACTGGAAGCCGGATACGATCGTGATCAACTCGGTGGCCGCGATCGACAACGTCATGAAGGCTGCTGCGGCAAGCGCCGGTGCGGCGTATGTCAACGGGGCGATCAGCTCCACGTATCTGAAGAACAACTCCAACCCGACGTATGCGAACGACCCGATCGTCAAGCGGTACGAGTCGCTGCTCGCGACGTACGGCCCGAGCGGCGCCGACCCGAAGAACACGTTCTACTTCTACGGGTTCGCGAAGGGGTACGACGTCGTCAAGCTGCTCTACAACGCCGGCAAAAATCCGACACGGGCTTCCTTGATCAAGGCGACGCAGAGCATGAACTGGGTCAACCCGTACATGATCAAGGGCATCAAGGTCAAGACCAGCAAGACCGACTTCTTCCCGATCTCGCAGCTGAAGCTCACTCGGTACGCGAACGGGACGTTCAACGAGTTCGGTTCCCTGATCAAGGGACGCTGAACGATCATCCGTGGGGCCGGCGCGTCGGCGCCGGCCCCACGTTCTGAATGGACTTCTCTCTCTCACCCGAGCAGGAGCTGATCCGCGAATCCGCCCGCGAGTTCTGCGAGAGGGAGATCGTCCCCCACTCCCGCGACTGGGACCGTGCCGAGGAGCTCGATCCCGCGCTCGTTCCCAAGCTCGCAGCCACGGGTTACCTGGGTGCAACGATTGCGGAGGAGTACGGCGGCATGGGCCTCGACACGGTCTCGTACTGCCTGCTGATGGAAGAGCTCGGGCGCGCGGACTCGTCGGTGCGCGGGATCGTCTCGGTGAACCTCGGCCTCGTCGGCAAGACGATCGCAAGGTGGGGAACCGACGAGCAGAAGAGCGAATGGCTACCGCAGCTCGCATCCGGACAGGCGCTCGGCTGCTACGCGCTCACCGAGCCGGGCTCGGGGTCCGATCCGGCGAGCCTCGTAACGCGCGCGGAGCGGGACGGTGGCGATTGGCTGCTCTCCGGCTCGAAGCTCTTCATCACGCTCGGCAGCTGGGCCGGCGTCGCACTCGTGTTCGCCCGCAGCGGCGGGGAGGGCGCCCGTGGCCTGACGTGCTTTCTCGTGCCGACCGACACCGCCGGCTACTCGGCTTCGCCGATCAAGGGCAAGCTCGGATTGCGCGCCCAGGACACCGCCGAGGTGTTCCTCGACCGCGTCCGTGTCTCCGACTCGAGCCGCCTCGGCGCGGCAGGTGATGGCTTCAAGGTTGCGATGTCGGCGCTCGACAACGGTCGCATCTCGCTTGCAGCCGGCTGCGTCGGCATCGCTCAGGGCTGCCTCGATGCGTGCATCGGGTACGCCGGCGAGCGGCGGCAGTTCGGCAAGGCGATCTCCTCGTTTCAACTCGTCCAGGAGCTGCTGGCCGACATGGCGGTCGAGGCCGACGCGGCGCGGCTGCTGACCTGGCGCGCGGCGCTGCTGGCCGACGCCGGGGAACGCCACACGCTCGATTCCTCGGTCGCGAAGTACTACGCCAGTGAGGCTTCCGTGCGCGCCGCGAACGCGGCGGTTCAGATCCACGGCGGCTACGGCTACGTGGACGAATATCCGGTCGGCAAGTATCTTCGTGACGCGCGAGTGACGACGCTGTACGAAGGCACGAGCCAGATCCAGAAGCTCATCATCGGACGGGCGCTCACCGGCGAGAGCGCTTTCGACTAGGAGGCCATGGTGCCCAAGCTGAACGGAAAGGTCGCAGTGGTCACGGGCGCTGGCCGCGGGATCGGCCGCGAGCACGCGATCGCACTGGCTCAGGCAGGAGCAAGGATCGTCGTCAACGACCTCGGCTCGTCGCTGGCCGGCGAGGGCGCCGACACCGGCCCTGCAGACGGCGTCGTGCGCGAGATCGAGGCGCTCGGCGGCACGGCTGTCGCGAACGGCGAGAACGTTGCCGACTTCGCCGGCGCCAAACGGCTGATCGACGCTGCGCTCTCTGAGTTCGGCCGCCTGGACATCCTCGTCAACAACGCGGGCATCCTCCGGGACCGCATGCTCGTCAACATGGAAGAGCACGAGTGGGATGCGGTGATCGAGGTCCATCTGAAGGGCCATTTCGCACCGACCCGACACGCCGCAGCCCACTGGCGTGAGCGCTCGAAGGCGGGCGACCACGTCGCGGCACGCGTGATCAACACCTCGAGCCCTTCGGGCGTCTTCGGCAATGTCGGGCAGCTGAACTACGGAACTGCGAAGGCCGGGATCGTCGGCTTCACGCTGATCGCCGCTCAGGAGCTGCAGCGGTACGGAGTTACCGTGAACGCGATCGCGCCCAACGCGCGCACGCGCATGACCGAAGCGGCGTTCGGAGAGATCCCGCTGCCTGAAGACGGCTTCGACCCTGCGGATCCGGGGAACAACTCGCCGATCGTCGTCGCGCTCTCCGCGGACGAGGCCCAGGACATCACCGGCCAGGTGTTCTTCATCTACGGCGGTGTCGTCAACATGCTCCGGGGCTGGAAGGCGGGGGAATTGTTCGCGAGCGACGAGCGTTGGGACCCGGACGTCTTGCTGCAAGAGCTCCGCGACCGCCTCCCCGATGGGGCGACGCCGCCGGGCATGCTCGCCTCGATGCACCAGGCGGGCGGACAATCGATGAGGGAGTGATCGACGACATGACGACCACGCTGACGATCGCCGAGCTCGAGGGGTCCGGCGAGCGCGAGCTCGGTACGAGCGACTGGCACGTGATCACGCAGGAGCAGATCAACCTCTTCGCAGAGGCGACCGGCGACCATCAGTGGATCCACGTCGATCCCGAAGCCGCCGCGAACGGCCCGTTCGGCACCACGGTCGCGCACGGGTACCTGACTCTGTCGATGCTGCCGATGCTGCTCGGCGAGGTCGT
>JBBWZE010000061.1:0-10354 GCA_039648845.1 Actinomycetota bacterium
TCGGAGCGGTAAGCGAGGTGCTCGACGCTTCCGACTTCTACAGGGAGAGTCACGCGAAGATCTATCGCGCAGGCCTCGCGCTCTATGCGAAGGGCGAACCGGTCGACGCGATCACGCTCGTCGACGAACTCGAGGAACGCGGCGAGCTCGAGGCCGTCGGTGGGCGCGTCCGGATGCACGAGCTGGCGGCACTCGTGCCGGCGACCGCGAACGCCGCTCACTACGCGCGCATCGTCCGCGAGATGGCGACGCTGCGCGGACTCATCGCGGCTGGACAGCAGATCGCCCAGCTCGGCTGGGAGCGTCCCGGCGAGACGCAGATCCTCGTCGACCGCGCCGAGCAAGTCGTCTTCGACCTCTCGCAGAGCCGAGTCTCGACTGAGTTCAGCCACATCGAGGAGCTCTTGAAGGAAAGCTTCGAGCGAATCACGGCCTTATACGAAGCCGGAGCCGACGTCACAGGGGTCCCATCGGGCTTCCGCGATCTCGATCGGCTTACTTCCGGGTTCCAACCCGGGAACCTCGTCATCATCGCCGCGCGTCCCAGCATGGGGAAGTCGGCGCTCGGCCTCTGCGTCGCGGCGAACCTCGCGCTCCGACACGAGATCCCGGTCGCGCTGTTCACGCTCGAGATGTCGAAGTCGGAGGTGACGCAGCGTCTCCTCTGCAGCGAGGCAAAGGTGGAGTCGCAGCGGCTCCGCACCGGCAAGCTCGCGCAGGACGATTGGCCCCGCCTCGTTGCGGCAGGCGACAAGTTGATGAAGGCGCCGATCTACGTCGATGACACCGGCTCGATCACGATGATGGAGATCCGCTCCAAGGCGCGTCGGCTGAAGACCCGCGAGCCGAGCCTGGGGCTGATCATCGTCGACTACCTGCAGCTGATGACCTCGGGAACGAGCGCGGAGAACCGCGTCCAGGAAGTCTCGCAGATCTCGCGCAACCTCAAAGTGCTCGCGCGAGACCTCGACGTGCCGATCCTCGCGATGTCGCAGCTCTCCCGTGCGGTCGAACAGCGACACGACAAGCGGCCGATCCTTTCCGACCTGAGGGAGTCGGGCTGTCTAACCGGCGACTCGCGCGTCTACCTTCCCGATGAGGGCGTGTACCGGCCGATCAGCGAGCTCGTCGGCCGCAGCGGTTTCCGGGTCTCGGCCCTAAACCAAGAGACTTGGAGACTCGAGTCGCGCGTCGTCACCAACGCGTTCGCGACCGGCCGCAAACCGGTTTACCGGCTTCGGACGCGTCTCGGCCGCACGATTCGCGCGACAGGGAACCACAAGTTCCTCTCGTTCAGCGGCTGGCGCAGACTCGACGATGTCGGCCCGGGTGCGCGTGTTGCGCTGCCGCGAAGGTCCGAGGGGCACGGGGCTCAAACGATGACCGATTCCGAATTGGCCTTGCTTGGTCATCTCATCGGGGACGGCTGCACGCTGCCGCGCCACACGATTCAGTACACCTCTAAGGATCGCGACCTGGCCGAGTTGGTCGTCTCTCTTGCCACTGACGTCTTCGGTCGCGCACTGCGACCTCGCATCAGTCCGGAACGAAGCTGGTTTCAGGTTTACCTCCCCTCGGCAAAGCGACTGACGCACGGAGTTCGCAATCCGATCGCGGAGTGGTTGGATCAACTCGGTGCGTTCGGATTACGCGCCTGGGAGAAGCGCATCCCCGACGAGGTCATCGCTCAGCCGCCTGAACAGATCGCGCTCTTCCTCCGCCACCTCTGGGCCACGGATGGTTGTCTACGAGCCGACCGTAAGACCGGCGTCGCTGTCATCCGCTACGACTCGACCAGCGAGGCCCTCACGCGCGGCGTTCAGTCTCTTCTTCTCCGCCTTGGCATCAACGCAGGGGTCAAGCGCATCGAGATGGGCACGAAGGGCCACCCCGGTTTCCGGCTCGACATCTGGGCGCGGCCAGACGCCGAGCGATTTCTCAACCTCGTCAGTGCTGTCGGGAGTCGAAAGAGACGTCAGTGGGTCGAGCTGCTGACTCTTTTCGATCGTCGACCACGGAACCCCAATCGCGACACGATCCCAAAGGAGGCATGGCAAGAATTCGTCGTGCCGGCAATGGAGAGCGCAGGTGTAACAACGCGCGCCATGCAACAGCGCATCGGCACGCGTTATTGCGGCACTGCCTTGTACAAGAGTGGGCTTAGCCGCGACCGCGCACTACAAGTCGCAGACGCGGTCAGGTCAGACGAGCTAGGCCTGTTGGCGCTCAGTGACGTCTATTGGGACGAAATCATGTCCATCGTGCCCGACGGCGAAGAGGAAGTGTACGACCTGACGGTCGAAGGTCTTCACAACTTCGTCGCAGACGACATCATCGTTCACAACTCAATAGAGCAAGATGCGGACCTCGTCATGTTTGTTTACCGCGACGAGTACTACAACGAAGAGAGCGATCAGCAAGGCCTCGCCGAGGTGATTCTGTCGAAGCACCGCAATGGACCGACGGGCGTCGAGAAGCTGTCGTTCCTCAAGCGCTACGCGAAGTTCGCGGATCTCGCTTCCTGATGGCGTCCTGGGCCGTCGTCGGCGAGCAGGTCGTGTGGATCTCCCCGCTGGCGACCGCTTTCACAGTTGTGTGCGAGCGGTGCGCCGACACCGGCGAGGGATTTCCGTCCGTGCAGGGGACGCTCTCACTCGAGCACCTACGCGGGCACATGACGTGTCCGCGCGGTCACGAGCTCCGCGTCGAGCGGGACGGGCGCTGATTTAGCCCCGGCCTCAGCGAGGTTCCATCGGGATGCCCAGGCGATGGGCGACGTACGGGATGCTCGCGCCCTGTAGGACGACGGAGAACGCAACGACGACGAAGACGATCCCGTAGATCCTGTTCGAGTCCTCGACGCCTCCCAAAACCGCGAACGAGGCAAGGAGGATGGGCACCGCTCCCTTCAGTCCGCTCCACATCACGAAGAGTCGCTCGTTGAGCGAGAGCTTCGCCGGAATCAGGAGCGGGCCGACGGCCAGGGGACGGGCTATGAGCGCGAGCACAACCGCGAGCACGAGGCCGTCAAGCCAGCGATGGTTCGCGCCGAGCTCTGTCAGATCGATCGTCAGGCCGAGGGCGACGAAGACGACGATCTCCGCGAGGCTCGCCAGTGACGTATTGAAACGCTCGATCGTGCGCTTCGCCGGAATTTCCGAATCACCTACGAGGATGCCCGCCATATAGACAGCGAGGAAACCCGACCCATGCGCCACGGTGGCAACGCCGTAGATCGCGCCGGCGAAGGCAAGCGTGCGGAGCGGATAGAGCGCCGGGTCCGGCAGCACGACGCGACGTAGCGCGAGCACGAGAACATACGCGCCGACGACACCGACGACCACTCCGACACCGAGTTCGAGAACGAACTCGCCGATCGCGTGCCCCACAGAGGTCGAGTCGGACCGCGCGAGACTCACGGCAGCGAGCATGAGCGCGATCCCGACCGGATCGTTGGCGCCGCTTTCGCCCTCCAGGATCGTGCCGGTACGGCCTCCGATCTCCTTACGCCCGAAGACGGAGAACATGACCGCAGGGTCCGTCGGAGCCAGCGCCGCTCCGAGCAGCCCGGCTGTCTGCCACGAGAAATCCAGCAGGTAATGGGCAGCGAGCGTCATCAGGCCCGCGGTTGCGAACGTCCCGAGAAGCCCGAGCGAGACGATCGGCATCCCAGACTCGCGGAAGCGGTTCCAGCCCACGCGCATACCGCCGTCGAACAGGATCACGATCAGCGCGACGACGGCGATCCGCTCTACATCGCGGATCGAAAGCGCGTTCCCAAGACCGGGCCAGAGGTCGGACACGACCGCGGCTGCAAGCAGGAAGAACGCAGCAGTCGGGACGCGTAGACGCTCGCTCAGCTTGCTGGAAAGCAGGGCAACAGAAAGGGCCGCAGACACGAGTAGGACAATCTCGCCAAAGTGCGTGACCTCGTGCATCGAGGGACCCTAACGACCTTCGGCGGCACGAGAACAGGCCACAGGCCAGGCCTAGGGCGCTCCGGAACGGCATCGCCGGCGATGCCGTAGGCACTCTCTGTCACACTCGGGCACGTGCCTGCAACCGTGATCGTCGGCGCGCAGTGGGGAGACGAAGGCAAGGGAAAGATCGTCGATCTCCTTGCCCTCGACTCCGACCTCGTCTGCCGCTACCAGGGCGGGCCGAACGCCGGGCACACGATCGTCGTGGACGGCGATACCTTCAAGATCCGTCAGATCCCAAGCGGGGTCTTACGCGGCAAGACCTGCGTCATCGGGGCCGGCTGTGTCGTCGACCCGGAAGTGTTCCTAGCGGAAGTCGACGAGCTCGGGTCTCGCGGCGTCTCGACCGGCGTCGTGCACCTCTCGGGCGAGGCGCATCTGATCATGCCGTGGCACGTCGCGATCGACCAGGCGAGCGAACGGCGCCTCGGCAAGCTGCAGATCGGCACCACGAAGCGCGGCATCGGTCCCTGCTACGCAGACAAGGCCGCGAGACTGGGAATCCGCGTCCAGGATCTCCTCGAGCCGAAGATCCTGAGACAGAAGATCGAGGTCGCCCTCGCGGAGAAGAACGTGTGGCTGGAGCGGGTCTACGGCGTTCCGCCGCTGGACCTCGAAGAGATCGCGGGGCAGCTCGAGGCGTTTGCGCAGCGGATCCGACCCTACGTGTCGGACACGTCGCTGCTCGTCGACCGGGCCCTGCACGAAGGGCGCGACGTACTGCTCGAAGGGGCGCAGGGGACACTGCTCGATCTCGACCACGGCACGTATCCGTTCGTCACGTCTTCCAGCACGGTCGCTGCCAACGCTGCGACCGGGATCGGCATCGGCCCGAACAGGATCGACCAGGTAATCGGGGTCGCGAAGGCTTATGTGACAAGGGTCGGGGAGGGGCCTTTCCCGACCGAGATCGAAGGTTCCGATCAGGGGCGCGTGCGGGAGCTCGGCGGCGAGTTCGGGACTGTGACCGGGCGCGAACGCCGTTGCGGCTGGCTCGACCTCGTCGCGCTTCGCTACGCCGTGCGTCTGAACGGAATCACGTCGCTTGCGCTGACCAAGCTCGACGTTCTGTCCCATTTCGCCGAGCTGCCGGTCTGTATCGCGTACCGGCTACGGGACGGCACAGAGACGCACGAGTTTCCCGCTCACCAGAGCGACTTCCATCACTGCCGCCCCGTCTACGAGACCCTGCCGGGCTGGCAGGAGCCGTTGACCGCCGAGCTACCGCAGGCAGCACGGGCGTACGTCGCGTTCGTCGAGGAGGCGCTCGGTGTGGAGATCTCGCTCGTCGGCACGGGCGCGGAACGCGAGAGCGTCGTAGCGCTGCGTTAGTCAGGCGCGGCCCTTTACTGCCCACGCCTTCGCGCTGAGCACGAAAGGTCCGTCGGGATCACCCAGGCGGCGTCGGCACTCCTCACGCAGCGCTGCACGACGATCCGGATCGAGTGAAAGGCAGTACGCCCCGGCCGGGCCGACGCCGCCCGTGAAGGGCTCCCAATAGTCGTCGAAGTTCCCGTACGGGGCCTCGACGACGAGCGCGTCGGTTTCCACCGCCCCGAGTCCCGCCCGCAGCCAGAGCTCGCGAAGGTCGTCCGAGTCGTGGTAGCGCATCGTCCGAGCCTCGTCAGGCGTGTCTGGATCAAGCGCAAGTGCAGCGTCCCAGAAGGTCCGCAGCATGGTCATTCCGCCGGAGTAGTCCCACGTGCAGGACGCAACAGTCCCCCCGGGACGGACCACCCGCCGCATCTCGGTCACACCCGCGTCGGCATCCGCCATGAAGTTCACCACGAGTTGCGCGAGCGCGGCATCGAATGTGTCGGTAGGCCACGGCAGCGACTCCGCGGCGCCGACCTGAATGTCGGCAGCGGGAACGCGCTCGGCGCAAGCCGCGGCGAAGGACTCGGACGGATCGATGGCGGCGACGTGATCGGCACCGAGCACCTCACCGAGCGCCTCGGTTAGTGAGCCCGGCCCGCAGCCGACGTCGAGTACTCGTTCACCCCGCTCTGCGCCCGCGAATCCGATCAGGAGCGGTGCCAGCCGATTCGCGTAACGCCCCATGAAGGCGTCGTAGGCTTGCCGGCTGGTCTCGAAGATCACGGTGTCCGAAGCCTAAGCTCGTACAGCAGCCGCTGCTGTCCTTGCCGCGGCGACTCGCCCGGCACCCGAATGAAGCCCGCGGACTCGTAGAGACGGCGCGCCGCCACCATCCGTTCCGTGGTGTCGAGCCTGACGACCCGGGCGCCGCTCGCGCGAGCCCAATCGAGAGCCGTCGCGAGTAGCCGCTTGCCGATGCCGCGACCGCGGTGCGCCGAACGCAGGTACATCCGCTTGAGCTCGTAGACACCGCCACCGAGATCGCGAAGCGCCACGGAGCCGGCAATCTCGTCACCGGCCTTCGCGATCCAGAGCGCAACATAGGTTCCAGCGGGATCGTCGAGGTCGCGGTCGAGCTCGGGATCATGCTCGAAGCCGAATTCTCGCAACGTGTCTGCGACGAGCGCGGCGAAGCTCTCGGCGTGTGCCGGCTCGAACGAGATGATCTCGATCGTGAGGCGCTCGAGATCAGAGCGGTCGTTGACGTTGACGAGCGCTTGCGGATCGAGCGCGACCACGCGCATGTCGAGCTCACCAAGCGCGTCGCGGATCGCGAGCTGACCGCCGGCAAGACGGGCTTCGAGCAGCGGCAGCGCAGACTTTCGGTAAGCACCCGGAAGAGGCCCGGTCTGTGGTACGGCCGCGTCGAGACAGTTGTCCGCGAGCTCGCGGAGCTGCTCAGGGCTGATGAGGGGAACGTCCACCGGCAGCACGACGGTCAGCTCGTGGCTGGCGGCGCGCAGGCCGGCGACCAACCCGGCCAGCGGCGCGCGCGTCTCGCTGCCGTCGTCGAGCAGCTCGAAAGGAAGAGCCAGTCCATCCGCGTGCTTGCCGACGGCCATCCGCTCGTCGCAGATAGCTCCGAGCGTGCGCCACGCACGTGCGGCCAACATTTCCCCATCGAGCTCGGCGAGCGCCTTGGGCGATCCGAACCGGCGGCTGGCGCCACCGACGAGCAGGATCCCGGTCAGCCCTCCAGTCGCCACGGCTCGGTGTAGACGTTCATCGCGCCGCCGCGCACGAAACCGCAGAGGGTGATGCCGCGATCTCGGGCGAGCTCGACCGCGAGACTCGAAGGTGCGCCGACTGCGACGATGAGCGGGCACCCGGCGACCGCCGCCTTCTGGACGAGCTCGAACGAGAGGCGGCCGCTGACGCAGAGGACCGCCTCGGTCAGCGGCAGGAGGCCCGCACCGTGAGCCCACCCGACCACCTTGTCGAGCGCGTTGTGACGGCCGACGTCCTCGCGCACGCACACCAGCGCCCCTTCCGCATCGAAGAGCCCGGTCGCGTGCAGCCCCCCGGTGGCTTCGAACGCCGCCTGCTCCGCTCGCAGGCGGTCCGGCAGCCCGGCGACGAAAGCCGGTAAGACACGCAGCTCGCTCTGGACACGTGGAGCGGAGACCGCAACCGCTTCGAGGGCGCCCTTGCCGCAGACGCCGCAGGACGAAGACGTATAGAAGTTCCGCCGCACCGTTTCGAGGTCGAACACTCCGTCGATCTCGACCTCGACGGTGTTCGCCGGGAGCTCGTCGGGCACACGGGCGGCGCGGGCCGGAATCCCCTCGGAGATGCAGAAGCCGAGCGCAAGCTCCTCGTCGTGGCCGGGAGTGCGCATGGTGACCGCGATCGGGCGACCGTCGATCCGGATCTCGAGCGGCTCCTCGACCGCAAGCCGATCCGACTCGCTGCGACCGTCCGGCAGCCGCAGCACCGAGGTCGTCGCCGCTGCGAGAGGAGGCGTCCGGAGTGCGGGCTCATCGCTCGCCATCGCACCGTCAGCCTAGTCCCCTTCGCCCACGCCCCCACCCGGGTGGGGTGAATCGCCCACCACCCTCGCGGTCGACGCTACCGGTGGAAGGCGCATACGCCTGTGTCGATTCTGGACGGATTCCGCTTGCGATTGCGGGCTGAGGTGCGGGACAGCCTGGGCGTTATGGCGCGGCGCGATCCTCGATCAGGTACTCGTAGAGCTCGCGATAGTTCTCGATCGCGGTCTCGATGTCCTCGGGATCGACCTCGTTGCCCTGCTCGACAGCCCTTGTGATCTCGCGGGCCGCAAGGAAGTCGGCGGCGACGTCACGATCGTCGCCCTCGCGGACGACGCGGTCGTCGAGTGCGTAACCCCGCGCGTCGAGCATCTGCGCTATCAGGCCGTCGAGTTCCGGCAATGCTTCGCCCGGCGACGTCTGCACGTCTTCGTCGAACTGCTGCCACCAGCTCTCCCAGAGATGTTTGTCGAGCCCGGGCTCGAGCATTCGCCTGTTACCTTCGCGATCGCTCGCGCTTTCAAACCCGTCAACCGCGCTCGCTAGAGTCCTCGTGGTGAAAGTGCTCCTGGTCGGGTCGGGCGGGCGCGAGCATGCGCTCGCCTGGAAGCTCACCCAGGCACCGGAGCTCGAGGAGCTCCACGCCGCGCCGGGCAATCCGGGCATCGCAGCTCTCGGCCGTTGCCATCCCGTGCGCGCGGAGGATGGTGAGGGCCTGCTCGCCTTGGCCCGGTCGCTGGAGGCGGACCTCGTGGTCGTCGGCCCGGAGGCGCCGCTAGTCGCCGGGGTCGCGGACGAGCTACGTCACCTCGGAGTTCCCGTCTTCGGCCCGAGCTCGGGAGCGGCACGGATCGAGGGCTCGAAGTCCTTTGCGAAGGACATCATGCAGGCTGCAGGCGTGCCGACTGCAGAGTCGCTGTCGATCGCGCGGCCTCCATGCGTGATCAAGGCGGACGGTCTCGCAGCGGGAAAGGGTGTGTTCGTCTGTCACGACCAGGCCGAGCTGGACGTCGCGTTGCACGCAGCAGCGTCGTTCGGTGACTCCATCGTGATCGAGGAGCTGCTCGAGGGTGAGGAGATCTCGGTCTTCGCGCTCTGCGACGGAGCGCGAGCGCTGGCGTTGCCGGTCGTGCAGGACTTCAAGCGCGCAGAGGACGGAGACACCGGTCCCAACACGGGCGGCATGGGCTCGTACTCCCCGGTAGCCGGCTTCGGCCCGGCCGAGATCGAGGAGATCCTGGACAGCGTTCATCGCCCAGTGCTCGCGGAGCTTGCCGCCCGCGGCGCCCCCTTCGTCGGTGTCCTCTTCGCCGGGCTCATGCTCACCGACGACGGGCCGCGCGTCCTCGAGTTCAACTGCCGTTTCGGGGATCCAGAGACGCAATCGCTACTCCCACGTGTCGACGGCGATCTGCTCGGTGCATTCACACACGCGGCGACGGGCGATCTCTCCTCCGGCGACCTCGAGTTCTCCGACGCGGCCGCGGTCACCGTAGTGCTCGCGGCCGGTGAGTACCCGGCCGCCAACGACGTAGGCTCGGCGATCCACGGGATCGAAGACGCCGAGCAGTCCGGAGCGCTCGTCTTCCACGCCGGCACCGCCCTGAAGGGAGATCAGCTGGTGACGAACGGCGGCAGAATCCTCGGCGTCACGGCGACGGGAAGCACCGTCGCGGACGCGCGCGAGCGGGCGTACGCAGCCTGCGACGACATCTCTTTCGCCGGAAAGCGTTATCGCACCGACATCGCCGCGCTGGCCCATGTCTAGCCCGCTGGTCGGCATCGTCGTCGGCGCCGAGTCGGATCGGCCGCGCATGCAGGCCGCGGTCGACGAACTCGAGGCGCGTGGCATTGCCCACGAATTCGAGGTTCGCTCGGCACACCGGCAGCCGGATGCGGTCGCCGAGTATGGACGCACCGCGCGCGACCGTGGCTTGCGGGTCCTCATCGCCGGCGCCGGGCTGGCGGCCGCACTGCCAGGCGTGCTCGCAGCCCACACCGATCTGCCCGTGATCGGCGTGCCGCTCCGTTCCTCGCTGAGCGTCCTCGACGGGCTCGACGCGCTGCTCTCGATCGCCCAGATGCCCCCTGGCGTTCCTGTGGCCTGCGTCGGGGTCGACAACGCGAAGAACGCGGCCGTGCTTGCAGCCCGGATTCTCGGACCGACCGGCTCTCTAGAATCGACCCAGTGATTCCGCGCTACTCCCGTCCCGCGATGACCGGGGTCTGGTCGGAGGAAAGCAAGTTCGCGCGGTGGCTCGAGGTCGAACTGGCAGCACTCGACGCCTGGGCCGAGCTCGGCGCCATTCCGGCCGGCGACGTCGCAGCGATCCGCGCCCAGGCTCGTCCGCCCGCACCCGCTCGCGTAGCCGAGATCGAGCAGGTGACAGATCACGACACGGCCGCCTTCGTGGACGCCGTAGCGGAGCTGCTGGGGCCGGAAGGACGCTGGCTTCATTACGGCCTGACATCCTCCGACGTCGTCGACACGGCGCTCTCGCTGCAGCT
>JBBWZE010000008.1:0-11122 GCA_039648845.1 Actinomycetota bacterium
GCCTAGGATCGGCGCCGCCGGCGCCGTCGTCGCGAATGGCGAGCTCGAGGATGCCGTCTCGGTGCTCGACAGCGACGCGCGCGACCGAGGCGCCCGCGTGCTTGGCTATGTTCGTAAGCGCTTCCGAGACGACGTAATAGGCGGCGACCTCAACCGACTCCGGCAGTCTCCGGGATAGATGTGCGTCCAGCTCTACTGAAACGGCGGCGCGGCCGGCAAGCGTCTCGAGCGCGGGCACGATGCCCCCTCTGGAGAGGATCGCGGGATGGATGCCGCGCGAGATTTCCTGCAGGTCCTCGACCGTCCCGGCCAGTCCGCTCGCCGTGCGAGACAACGTAGCCCGCAGCTCGTCCAACTCCGAAGGGACCTCGGCCTCCGCGGCGCGGAGCTCCAGCGCGAGCGAGACGAGGCGCTGCTGGGCTCCGTCGTGCAAGTCCCGCTCGATGCGGCGGCGGGCCTCGTCCGCGGCAGCGACGACACGGGCGTGCGAGGCGTTGAGTTTCTGCGCGCGGAGCTCCTCGTTGAGCCTCCATGTCTCAATGCTGAGAGCGGCGGCCACGAGAATCCCCGCTCCGTGAATCGCGGCCCAGCGCCAGGGATGCTCCTGTGCGGCCGGGTGGTTGTAGATCGCCGAGGGATCGATCATGCCGCCGATTCCGTGATGCAAGACAACAAACGCGAGTGCCAAACCAGACGGCAGCCAGTCTTCGTAGAGGCCAATGAGGACGATCACCACGAAAAAGTGGAAGTGCGCCTCGATGTAGCCACCCGAGAAGTACGTGAGCACGGCGGAGGACGACAGCAGGCCGAGCGAGACGAGAACGGCGCGTACCTTGCGAGGCCCGGGAATGAGGAGCCCTGCGAGAGCGAGTGTCCCGGGTATCAGGCCGCCCTCCAGGATGCTCTTGACGACCGAAAACCCCATCGCGATGCCAAAGATCGGCAATATGAGCGCGTGCGCGGCGAGCAGGACGAGCAGGAACCGGTGGCGCTTCTTCCAGACCGCGGCCGGCAGTGTGTCTCCGCGCGGCAGCAAGCGGCGCGGGTGTTTCGGCGGTGACCGGAATGACGTGATTGTCTCCATCGCTGTCAGATCCGCGTTCTCGCCACTCTCATCCCCCATTTGTCGCGGTGCGCGCGAGCGAGAGGAACCTTCCGCCGGCCGGGCGAGCGTGCCAGGCGCTCGACCTCGATGCCGGAGCAAGTCACGTCCGATCAAGCTGCGTTTGACAAGCGGACGAGAACGGCGCGCCGCGGTTTGCCAGAGCACGCGGAGGTTGAAAGGCCTTGGGAGGTGATCCCAGATTCGCCGCGACACGCGGGCCCGCATCGAGGGCGACGTCCTGACGTCAACCGCAAGCCTTGGATTGGTTGGCACCGTCGTGGCCCTCGAACCCCGTGGACCTTGGGGCCAGTAGAGCTTCGTGTGTCTAAGAACCCCTCGAAACTGTTTCGCCATGCCGCCCCCAGGCCGTCGAAGCGATACCCGATTGTCCCTCCAACGTCGCTCCCTGGCAAGCGAAATGTCGAAGGAGGCTTACCTTCGGCGATGACCCCGTCTCCAAAACCGTAGGCCGGCGGTTCGAGTCCCTCCGCTGCTCTTCGCATTCGGTCCTGATTGCGTATAGGCCGTTCGGCCCATGCGGTCATCCGGCTCGTGCTGTTGAGTTAGCCGGTGAAAGTTCTGCGGCTCTTCTTGCTCGCGCTGCTCACATTCGCGGTGGCGGCCGCGGCCACGCCGCCGACCAGTGAATCGACGCACCTGAAGATGATCGTCGGCGTCACCGACGACACCGCCAAATGGATGTCGCGGCAGGAAGGGATCGTCGGCGTCCACCGCGACCTCCGGCTGATGGCGGTCCGCGTGACGGTCCCGTGGAAGCCTGGGCAGGTCCAGCCCACGAAGCTGCAACAGGTCTACCTACACCGCATCGCGCGCATGGTCCAGCTCAACGACCGCATCGTCCTCGCGGTTTACAACGTTGCGCGCTACGCGCCCACAGCGCCGCTCGCTCGCGACCAGTACTGCGCGTTCCTGCGCGGAGTCGTGCGACGCATCCCACTCATCCACGACGTGGAGATCTGGAACGAGGCCAATTCGCCGGCCTACTGGCCCGAGGACGAGGGAGCGACGTCGTATGCCTCGCTGCTCATACGCTGCTACGACGCCTTGCACAGCCGCCGGCGACCGATCAACGTGATCAGCTCGACGGCCTCGCGACACGATCCAGCCAGCTTCGTCTTCGACCTCGGCGCTGCTTATCGCGCGAGCGCGCGAGTCCGCCCGCTCTTCGACACGTTCGGGCACAACCCGTACCCGGAGAACTCCGCGGAGGCGCCCTGGGTCCTGCACGAGAGCTCCGACCTGATCGGGGAGGGCGACTACGAGACGTTGATGAACGTCCTTCGCACGTCGTTCGAGGGGACGCCGCAGCCCGTGCCCGGTACGCGCGGCGTAAGCATCTGGTACGTCGAGGACGGCTTCCAGACGGTTGCCCCACCCGAGAAGCGGCGCTACTACCACGGCCGCGAGAACGACCTGCATGCCGTGCCGGCGCTCGACGTGCGCGGCGAAGCCCGTGCCGTCGACCAGGCCACGCAACTGCGAGACGCGATCCTCCTCGCTTACTGCCAGCCCGCGGTCGCCGGCTTCCTCAACTTCGGCTTGCTCGATGAGGACAGGCTCGGAGGTTGGCAGTCCGGCCTGCTCTGGCGCGACGGGTCGCGCAAGCCTTCGTACGACGCCTTCAAATCGGCGATCGCCGAAGTGCGCAGCAGGGACACGGACTGCAGCAAGATCCGCGGCGCCCCGGCAGGCTGACCAGAGCGCAAGGAAGGGCGCTAAGACGGCATCTACCGGGCGGCGAGATGGGGACGTCGGTCAGAGGGGCTTCTCTATCTCGCCTTCTTCCGCGCGATAGGCTGCGCCGCCGTGCGCGTCTCATTTCTCGTCCCCGCCTACAACGAAGCGGCGACCATCGTCGAACTGCTCGACCGCGTCTCGCAGCTCGAGCTCGAAAAACAGATCGTCGTCGTGGACGACGGCTCGACTGACGGCACGGGTGAGCTCGTCGAGAAATGGCGGAGCGGACGCGCTGATGTCGTCTTCCTCCGCCAGGAGAACCGGGGCAAGGGTGCGGCCGTTCGCGCTGCGATTCCCCATGCCGATGGCGACATCTGCGTCATCCAGGACGCAGACCTCGAGTACGACCCGGCCGACGTGCCGGCGCTGATCGAGCCGATCGAGCGCGGGAGCGCGGATGTCGTGTTCGGCTCACGCCTGTCGGGCGGCAGGCCGCAGCGTGTGTACATGTTCTGGCATCTCGTGGGCAACAGGTTCCTGTCCATGCTCACGAACGTCCTCTACAACACCACGCTCTCGGACATGGAAACCGGGTACAAGGCGTTCCGCACGGAGATCCTGCGTTCACTCGAGCTCCGCCAGGACGACTTTCGCATCGAGCCTGAGATCACGGCGAAGATCTGCAAGCGGAAGCTGCGCGTGTACGAGCTTCCGATTGCGTACTACGGCCGCACTTATGCAGAGGGGAAGAAGATCACATGGAGGGACGGTTTCAAGGCGATCCGCGTCCTTCTGAGCGTCCGCCTGTTCGGCTGACGGTCCTCGCGGGCGCGGCGCTCACAGCAGCGTTGGCCGCGTCTGTGCTGCTGAGCGGGAAAGACGTGCGGCGCCATCTTGCACAGTCCGTTGCGCGCGACTCCACGCTCACGGCGTTCGAACGGCGGCACGCCGCGGGCGACCGCCTCCACCTCGACCCGGCGCCTTTCGACGCGTTTCGGGCGGACCTGCGGCCGCGAGAGCTCTACGCGGTCGACGTCCCCCCTGGCGCCCTGGGCCCGTTCATCACCCGGGGGGCCGTCATCAGGGCCTATGCGGCGTTCTACTTCCTGCCCGCGATCCAGGTTGAGCAGGCGGATCGCGTCTTTCGCTATCGGTTCCGATGAGGATGGCCGCTCTGCTCGGCGCGAACGCGCTGATGCTCGTGGCCGGACTCGGCATGCTGCCGCTGCTCGGCATTGCGCGCTCCTGGCGCCTGCTCCTCTTCCGTGGCGGGCTCGCCTATCTGTGCGGCATCTTGCTCGTCGGGATCGTCTCCGCGCACCTTGCGCTCGTGCACGTGAGCTTCGGCTGGATCGGACTCGGGTTGCTGGCCGCTCTGTCGTTCGGGTTCTGCGCATGGCGTCTCAACGGCACTGAACGCCCGGGATGGCGCCGACCCGCTTGGCTCGACGCAACGGGTTTCGCCGCCCTCGTCGCGCTGACGATCGACTACGGGCGCGCCTTCCGGTTCGCACCACTGAATCGCTACGACGCGTGGGCGATCTGGGCGCTCAAAGGGCATGCCCTCTACGCCTTCGGGTGGGCCGACCCGGCCGTGTTCGCCGGCGCGTCCTACCGGTTCGCCAATCTGGACTACCCACTGCTCCTCCCCTCGCTCGAGGCCGTCGATTTTCGTGCGCTGGGCGCGTTCGACACACGCCTCCTCCACGTGCAGTTCCTGCTCTTCCTCGTCGCCGCATTGTTGGCGCTCTTCGCGCTGTTGCGCGATCGCGTCCCTTCGCTCGTCCTCTGGCTGTCGCTCTTCGCCCTCTCGCTCGCGCCGGCGATGTTCGACCAGTTGCTCACGGCCTACGCGGACATACCGCTCGCGCTCGTGTTCGGCGTCGGCGTCGGGGCGGCAGGCCGCTGGGTGATCACGAACGAACGTTGGGCCCTCGCGCTCGCGACATTCTGTTTCGCCGGGGCGCTGCTGACGAAGAACGAGGGCTCGCTCTTCGTTCTCGCGGTCTTTCTCGGGCTGCTTGCCGCGGCTCGCACGCGGTGGCGCGCGCTCGCACTCGCGGCCGCGGTCGACGTCCTCCTCTTGCTTCCCTGGCGCATCTACGTCCACAGCCATGGGCTGCGCGACATCAACTACAGCCTGGGCGACAGCTTCGACTTCGGGCACGTCCACGGGAGGCTCGGAGTCGGACCGATCGCGTTCAGGACGCTCGCGGGCCAGATGTTCGACCCACACCAGTGGGGGCTGCTGATGGCGATCTTCGCGGCGCTACTCATAGCCGGGCTGCTAGTCGGGCTCCGCGCGCTACCCATCTTTGCGCTCGTCTGGACGGTCCTCGCCTGGGTCGGCTTGAGCTGGATCTATGTCATCTCCCACCTCGAGTACAGCTCGTACCTCGACTCCACGAAGGATCGGGTCGTCGCATCCCTCGTGGTGGGCAGCGCTGCGCTCGTGCCTTTGCTCGCGTCAGAATCCTGGGCGCGACTCAGCGCTGGCGATCGAGACCGAGCTCGGATCGGCGACGGATGGACTCCTTGATCTCTCGGAGAAACCTCGAGCAATCGGCTTCGTGCTCGTCGGACACGAACTGTCCGGGCGGGCGCTGCTCGTCCCGCTCTGCAACGAGCTTCGGCTCGCGGGGGTGGTCCAGAGGCGGCAACCGTTCTCCTCACCGTCGTCGTGTTGGCATCCGGGCACACGTGCGATCCGAGGGCTAGGACCACATCGAATCGTCGTGCGCCTCCGCGTTCGAGTGTAGAGCGTTCGCCGCAGAGCAGGGCAGGGTTTCCCGCAAAGTGGGTATGAATCAGACGAGCGCGAGTTGCTGGTGGCTCGTCAAACCTGAAACGCCCACCCCGACGAGGCGAAGCGCGCCGGGACGGTCGGCGAGTGCGCGGTCGAGAAGCGAGCAGGCAAGCTCTCCGATCTTTGCCGCCTCGTCGATGCCCACGCGCAAAGAGGTAGAGCGCGTGCGGATGGAGAAGTCGGTGTAGCGCAGCTTCGTCGAAACGGTCCGCCCTGTTCGTCCCGTCTCCCGCAGATGCTCCGAGAGACGATCGGCCATCCTTCGCAGCTCCGCGTGCAGCTGCGCCAGATCGGTCAAGTCCCGCTCGAAGGTGTTCTCGATGCTGATCGAGATGCGCTGCGTCTGGGCCTCGAGACCGCGCGGGTCGACCCCGCGGGCCCGGTCGTGCAGGAGGCGCCCGACGCTGCCGGGAAGCACCTCGCGAAGTTCGACATCGCCGAGCAGGGCCAGTGACCCGATCGTCGCGACTCTCGCCGCGAGCAGGCGCTCCTCAGCCTTCGGACCGACTCCCGGCAGGCGACGGACGTCGAACGGCGCCAGGAAGCTCGCCTCCTGACCCGCCGGGACCACGGTCAACCCCCCGGGCTTGCGATGATCACTGGCGATCTTTGCGACCACCTTCGAGGTGGAGACGCCGAGTGCACAGGTGAGGCTCGTCGCCGCCCGGACGGCCGTCTGAACGGCTTCGGCGACCTTGCGCGCCTCGAGAAACGTCTCTGCTACCTCGCCGATGTCGAGGTAACCCTCGTCGAGTCCCGTCCTCTCGACGGTGGGAACGACTCCCTGCACGGTCTCCCAAACGTGCTGCGAATATTCGCGATAGAGGGAATGGCGCGGGCGCACGAAGACGGTCTGAGGACAGCGCCGCAGAGCTTCCGCGCAGCTCATCGCCGAGTGAATGCCGAACTTCCGCGCGACGTAGTTCGCCGTCGCAACGACACCCCGTCCGTGCGGGTCGCCGCCGACCACGAGCGGCTTCGTCTCGAGGCTGGGATCCTCGAGCTCCTCGACCGCGGCGAAGAAGGCGTCAAGGTCGAGATGGCCGATGATCATGATCAGGAGCCTAGACCCTGGACCTTCCGGCACTCGCCGCCCCGCCCCCGCGATAGGCTCAAAGCGATGGCCGTCCTCACCTCGCAGGTCGAGCGCGAGTCCGAAGAGTTCAGTCGCCGGCGCCGACGCATGGAAGGCCTCGTTGCCGAGTTGCGCGAGCGCACCGCGGAGATCTCCCGCGGCGGAGGAGCGGCGGCGACCGAGCGCCACCGGTCACGCGGGAAGCTCACCGCACGGGAGCGCATCGACCGCCTGGTCGACCCCGGCGCCGCGTTCCTCGAGCTGAATGCCCTCGCCGCCTGGGATCTCTATGACGGCGAGGCGCCCGCGGCCGGCATCGTCACCGGGATCGGAATCGTCGAGGGCCGCGAATGCGTCATCGTCGCCAACGACGCGACCGTCAAGGGCGGCTCGTACTTTCCTCTCACCGTCAAGAAGCACCTGCGGGGCCAGGAGGTGGCCGCGCAGAACGACCTCCCATGCCTCTACCTCGTCGATTCGGGCGGCGCCTTCCTCCCCTTACAAGACGAGGTCTTCCCCGACCGCGACCACTTCGGCCGGATCTTCTTCAACCAGGCGCAGATGTCGGCACGGGGCATCCCGCAGATCGCCGTCGTGATGGGATCGTGCACCGCAGGCGGCGCCTACGTGCCCGCGATGTCGGACGAGACGATCATCGTGCGCGGCACCGGCACGATCTTCATCGGCGGGCCGCCGCTCGTAAAAGCCGCAACGGGGCAGGATGTGACCGCCGAGGAGCTGGGCGGAGCCGACGTGCACACGAGACAGTCCGGTGTAGCCGATTACCATGCGCTGTCCGACGAACATGCGCTCGCGCTGGCGCGGCAGATCGTGCGCAACCTGCAGGGGCGTAAACCCGAGCCGCCCTGGGTGCAGGCCGAGCCGGAGCCGCCGGCAGCGGATCCCGCCGAGCTCTACGGACTGATCCCGGAGGACTTCCGCCAGCAAACCGATGCGCGCGAACTGATTGCGCGCATCGTGGACGGCTCACGCTTCGACGAGTTCAAGGCGCTCTATGGCGAGACGCTCGTGACGGGTTTCGCTCACATCGAGGGCTATCCGGTCGCGATCCTTGCGAACAACGGTGTGCTCTTCGCCGAGTCGTCACAGAAGGGCGCGCACTTCATCGAGCTCGCGACGAAGCGACGCATCCCGCTTCTCTTCCTGCAGAACATCACCGGCTTCATGGTCGGGCAGCAGTACGAAGCCGGCGGCATCGCACGCGATGGTGCGAAGCTCGTCATGGCGGTCGCGAATGCGCAGGTGACGAAGTTCACGGTGATCGTCGGCGGTTCGTTCGGCGCAGGCAACTATGCGATGTGCGGCCGCGCCTACGAGCCCCGGCAGCTGTGGATGTGGCCGAACGCGCGCATCTCTGTGATGGGCGGCGAGCAGGCGGCTACGGTCCTGTCGATGGTCGGGGACACCGATCCGGATGAGATCCGGGCCAAGTACGAGCGCGAAGGCAGCCCCTACCACTCGACGGCCAGGTTGTGGGACGACGGCATCATCGACCCGCTGGACACGCGGCGGGTCCTCGCACTCGGACTCTCGTCGTCACTCAACGCACCCATCCCTGAGACGACGTTCGGCATCTTCCGGATGTGATGCGGCTGTTCGGCAGAAAGTCGAAGCGGCGCCTCCACGAGCTCGGGGAATCGGAGGCCTACCACCACTCATACGGTGAGCCCGCTCGCGACGTGAAGCTCGTGAAGCTGCCGCCGCGCCGACCGCGATACCAACAGGTGCTCGCGGACGGCGAGCGCCTCCGGCAGGCATTCGCGCAGCGCCTGGACAAACGAGACAAGGAGGGATAGTGGCCGCGTATGACGTCGTCGATGTCGGCGAGCTCGAAGCGGAGGGCCCCGGCGGGATGGTCAGGAAGGTTCGCCGCGCGCTCGACGCGAAGGCATTCGGCTTCAACTACTTCATCTTCCCGCCGAACCAGGAGGGACGCGAGCACGACCACGGCGACTCGAATCTCGAAGAGGTCTACTTCGTCGTGAAGGGCTCGGGCACCATGCGGATCGACGGCGAGGACATCGAGCTCCAGCCGGGCCGCTTCGTTCGCGTCGACCCGACGGCCACGCGACTGCCCATCTCCGGCGCCGGCGGTCTCGAGTTCGTCACGATCGGAGCTCCTCTCGACCGTCTGTACGAACCCCCCTCGTGGGGCTAGGAGGCGCAATGCACACGATCGAACTGTCCGATCAGGAGCTCACGCTCTTGCACTCAGCGCTGCACGCATACCTCGACGACTTCGGCCACGAAGAGGCCGATGTCCTCCGCGAGCTCAAGGCCCTGATCGCGAAGCTGCCACAGCCGGCGTGATCCTGCGCTTCGTCCTCTGGAATCTCGCGGACTCGAAGACGACGATCCAGGAGCTGCGGCGCTATCTCCGTGACGAGTCCGCGGACGCCTTCGCCGACGTGCCGGGCTTGCGCTTCAAAGCCTGGATCTCGGATGAGGTGACGGAGCGCTGGGGCGGCGTGTACCTGTGGGAGTCGGCCCAGGCTGCCGACCAGGAGCTGCCGAGCCGCACGCGGGAGCTGATCGGAAAGGACCCGGACGTCGTCGAAACCTTCGATGTGGAAGCGACGATCGAGGGCCGGTACGTCAACGAGCAGCTCTCGCGGCTGGGGCTGGCGTTCGAGTGAAGCGATGAATGCGAGCCCGGTTGCCCGGGCCCGCATTCGACCCCCTATCTCATCGTCGCGACCTGCGCGAGGCGACGGCTGGAAACACCTGCGAGCAGAGACTCGCCTTCCTTCCGCGCCCGGACGAAGAACTGCACGTGATAGCCGCGCTTGAGCGGGAACGTCTGCTTCGGGACGGCCGTCAGCGTGACGTACCCCGCCTGGTCGGTCGTCTGCTCCAGTGGAGTCGACGTGACCAGCGGCGTCGAGCGCACGAAGACGAGCGCGCCGCGGATGACATAACCGCGGGTGTCGGAGACGTGCACCCGAATCGCCAGCGGCCTCCCCCGAGAGGCGACGAGGCTCGGCGAGAAGCGGACGCCGTCCACGATCAGGCGGGCCGGTAGCGACACGCTCGAGATCGGAATCGACGTCTTGCCACTTGCCAGCTTGATCTGACCCTCCGGACCGGTGGACGCCGTCGACGTCGGCGCCGTCGTGGTGACCGGAGCCGTTGTCGCTGCTGTCGTTGTCGAGGTTGCAGTGCTGGTGGTGCTCGTGTCAGTGGAAGTCGTCCCCGTCGTGCTCGAGGTCGACGTGGTCGTGTCGGCGGCAGGGCCGAGTGGACCTGCCGTGCCGGCACTTGCGAAGTAGCCGAGCACCGAGAGCACCGCGACGCCGGCGATCGTCAAGAGCCCGCGGGCCCACTTCGGACCACGCCATGGCGAACCTGAGCGAATCATCACAAGGTCCCCTTTCCTCGCTTACGGGTCTTCTCTACCCGCTGCCCTGGCCCCCGAACGGCTCGAAACCACGCTTTTACAAAGTGCTTAAAGGACGAGATGTTCGGGAAACGTCGTCCCCTCGGAGAAGCGGGCCAGACGGTACGGCGAGAGGTCGAGCGAGGACCTGTCGTGCAGCAGCTCTTCCGCGACCGCGCGTCCGACCGCCGGCGACTGCATGAACCCGTGCCCGGAGAAACCACAGGCGGCGTAGAGCCCGTCACCGACCGGACCGATGATCGGATGCGCGTCGGGTGTCATGTCGTACAGACCGGCCCACGCGCGCGCGATGCTCGTGCCCCTTGCCTGCGGGTAGCGGTGAGCGAGTCGCTCGAGCCTGTCAGGGAAGACCGACTCGTCAACACTCTCGTCGAAGCCCCAGCGCGGCTCGGCGTCGGCCATGGCGATGCGCAGGCAGTCGTCGCGCCGGCGAAAGTGAAACCCCGAGTCCGCCTCGACCACCATCGGCAGGTCGTCGGGCAGTCCGTCGAGGGGCTCGGTCTCGAGCAGCTGGCGTGCGAGCGGCCGGATCGGCAACTCGACACCGAATTCTCCGGAGTAGGCGCCCGCCGCGATCACGAGCACGTCTCGCTCGAGCTCGCGGGCGTCGGTCCGTTCGCGAACCTCGACTCCGAGCTCTGCGGCGCGGCGGACGACCTCGCGCGTGAGTGCCGGCGGATCGGCGACGCCGTCGGTTGCGCAGAACACCGCCCCGAGCACATCGCCCGCCTCCAGTCCGGGCACGGCGCGAGGATCGACCAGCTCAACCGGGACACGAAGCCTCGCCTGAAGCTTCCGTCGTTCCTCCAGTTCGGCGAGCCCGTCCTCCGTCGTGGCGAGGAAGAGATAGCCCACCTGTTGGAACCAAGACGCGCCGAGATCCTCGAAGAAAGCGATCGACTCCTGTGCAAGCCGCACCTCGGCCGCGGACGAGAACTGCTGTCGCACACCGCCCATCGCCTTTCCCGTCGAACCGGACGCGATCTCTGCGCGGTCCGCAAGCACCACGTCGCGCGCGCC
>JBBWZE010000105.1:0-4869 GCA_039648845.1 Actinomycetota bacterium
TGCATCGTCTTGTCGAGCCGGACGCCGCGCTCGCGGAAGAGCGAGGTGAGCACGCGGTGCGTGATCGTGGCGCCGACCTGCGACTTGATGTCATCGCCGATGATCGGCAGCCCCTTCTCCTCGAAACGACGCTGCCAGTAGGCCTCGCGGGCGATGAAGACCGGCATGCAGTTCACCATCGCGCACCCAGCCTCCAAAACCTGCTCCGCGTACCACTTGGTGGCGGCATCGGAGCCGACCGGGAGGTAGTTGACGACGACGTCGGTCTGGGTGTCGCGGAGGATCCCGACGACGTCGTCGGTCTCGCCGGGCGCTTTGGTGACGACCTCGGAGATGTACTTGCCGAGCCCGTCGTGCGTCATGCCGCGTTGGACCTTGATGCCTGTCTTCGGCACCTCTGCAAATTTGATCGTGTCGTTCGGGTGCGCCCAGATCGCCTCGGACAGCTCCTTGCCGACCTTGTCCGTCGTGACGTCGAACGCGGCGGTGAACTCGATGTCGCGGATGTGGTATCCGCCGAGGTTCACGTGCATGAGCCCGGGGACGAACTGGTCGTCCGGCGCATCCTTGTAGTACTCCACTCCCTGCAGGAGCGAGTTGGCGCAGTTGCCGACGCCGACGAGCGCGACGCGAACGCGATCGTCCGAGCGCGCTTTTCGGTTCTGCTTGCCGTTCTGGTCAGCCATCTAGGGACCTCCTATCGCATTCTTGCTATACACGGGAGACCATAGCAGCTTTGCGATGAGTGCCGGTCAGCGCCGGTCGAGCAGCTGGCGGCGTACGTGCAGGATGCGCTGGAGCACCGTCAGCCAGGCAGTGGCAGTCAGGAGATAGATCGCCCACTGCAGCAAGCCCCACGGCGCGAGCACGAGTCCCGCCGTGATCGCGACGACGCGTTCGGCCCGCGAGCCGAGGCCGACGTCTCCGCGCAGGCCGAGCCCCTCCGCCTTCGCGCGCGTGTAACTAACGAGAAACGAGCCGGCTATGGCCGCGATCGTCGCCCCGAGCGCAACCGTATTGCCCTGCCGCGCGAAGATCAGCGCGATCGCGCCGAGCATCGCCCCCTCACCGACGCGGTCGGTGGTGGAATCGAGGAAGGAGCCGAACGGCGTGGTCTTGCCGCCCGCGCGCGCGAGCGCTCCGTCGAGGATGTCGAGGATCGAGCCCACGACGAAGACGAAGGCGCCCACCCAGTAGAAGAGAAACTCGTTGCGGTTCTCGAAGAAGACGAGCACCGACGCTGCCAGGCAAAGCGAGACTCCGGAGGTGGTCAGCGCGTTCGGCGTGATGCGAGTGCGTGCGAGGCCGACGATCGAACGGGACGCCAGCGTGCGCGCCCCTGCCGTATAGCCCTGCTTCAGGCGCTGCAGAACGGCGGTTTCCCTCATGTTCTCGCCCATCGCATTCCTGCTATGTGCCGAACTATAGCAGGCTTGCGATAGCGCTCTTGAACCGCGCCCGGTACACGATCGCGAGGGCGATCAGCGCGAGCAGGATGCCGGCTGCCACGTCGAGCCAGAAGTGGTTGCCGGTCGCCATCACCGCGAACCAGACCCACGCCGGCCAGAGAATCCAGACCGCTTTCCAGACTGGTCGCCTGACGACGGATGCAAGGATGACTCCGGCGATCAGTGCGTCGGCCGCGTGCAAGCTCGGCATCGCCGCGTACGGGTTCGACGCGAGCTCGACAAGGCCGCTGCCGTGGTTCAACCCGCCGAACTGGCTGAGCGTGTCCGTGAAGCCCATCGACGTGAACAGCCGTGGCGGTGCGGTCGGCAAGAACACGTAGCCGATCAGGCCGAGCACGTTCGCGAGCAGGATCGTGTTGCGGAAGCGCGTGAACGCCTCGTTGCGCCGGAAGTACACCCAGAGAAGCGCGAGCCCGATGACAGTGAACTCGGAGTTCCAGTAGGTCCAAGAGACGAGCGTCTCGAGGACGCGCGACGATTGCGTCCAGCCCTGGAGCGTGAGCTCGCCGAGCCCGGCCAGCCGCTGCTCGACGTCGATGACCCGCCACCCGTTGGCGAAGGCGCGGGTCGGATCGCGGTCCGCGACGCCCCGCGCAACCTGATAGGCCGCGAGGAAACCGAACCAGATCAGGAGCTGGTAACCGAAGTCCGCGTAACCACGCGGGAAGTGGCGCCTTCCGGCTGCGATGGCGGCAGTCATGACCTACGAATTCTAAACGTCGGTCAAGCTGCCAGAAATCCCCGTTCGGGGCGTTATCCCCCTATTTGCGACATCGACCGCGAAGCACGGACGAAACCGGGGTCGTTGATTCTGTGTTTGAGCTCTTTGTGACGTACGGCGAAACGGAGAAGCTCGACGAGTTCCTCGTCGGTCGCGCCCTCGCGAAGCGGCGTTTTGAGATCCCATTCGCGTCGTGAGAAGAGACACGTGCGTAGCTGGCCGTCGGCGGTGATGCGGATGCGGTCGCAGCTCGAACAGAAAGGCTCGGAGACGGGATTCACGAACCCGAGCTCGCCGACGCCGTCCGCGAAGCGGAAGCGACGCGCGGTGGAGGACGCCTTTGCCGGCACCTCGACCAGAGCGCCGTGCTCCGCCTCGACGATCGCTCGGATTTCGGCCCCGCTGAGGACGTCGTCCTCGCGCCAGGCCTCGTCCGCGTCGAGCGGCATGAACTCGATGAAGCGGACGACGTACGGCTTGCGACGCGCGAGCTCGGCGAGCGCCGGGACTTCCGTCTCGGTGAAACCTTTGACGGCGACGCAGTTGACCTTGATCGGGCGCAGCTCCGGATACCGCTCTGCCTCCTCGAGGCCGCGCAGGACTGCGTCGAGGGCGTCGCGCCTGGTGATCTCCGCGAAGCGCACGTGATTCAGCGAGTCGAGCGAGACGTTGAGACGTTGCAGGCCCGCCTCGACCAGCGGACCGGCGAGCCGGTCGAGCAGGACGCCGTTGGTCGTCAGTGACAGGTCGCGGACACCCTCGGTGTGGGCGAGCAGACCGACGAGCACGGGCAGGTCGCGGCGGACGAGTGGCTCGCCGCCGGTCAGCCGGACCTCGTCGACGCCGAGCCTCGCGAGCACGCCGACGAGTCGGCTGATCTCTTCGAAGCTCAGGATCTCCTGCCGGCCGAGCCACTCCAGGCCCTCCGCCGGCATGCAGTACGTGCAGCGGAAGTTGCACTTGTCGGTGACCGACACTCGGACCGATTTGATCTCTCGGCCCCACGAATCGCGCAGCGGTTCCACATGCTCACCTTAGCCGAGGTTTCTCCGAGAGAATCCCGCGGTGCGGGCTCTCGTCGCGCTGATCCTCGTCACTGCCGTCTGGGGTGTGACGTTCGTCCAGGTCAAGGACGCTGTCGCGATCTACCCGCTCTTCGCCTTCCTCGCGGTGCGGTTCGCGATCGCATCGGCGACGCTGGCGCTCCCTGCGGCCAAGCGTGTGCGCGGGCTCGGCCGCAGCGGTGCGGTCGGAGGGGCCTTTCTCGGCCTCCTGCTCGCCGCCGGTTACGCGCTGCAGACGGCCGGGCTCGAAAGGACGACCGTCTCGAACACGGGATTCATCACGGGCATGTACGTCGTGCTCACCCCGTTGATCGCCCTGGTGCTCTATCGCTCGCGCATCGGGCTCGCAGCGTGGGGAGGAGTGGCGGTCGCCACGGCCGGGCTGGCGATGCTGTCCGGAATTCACGCCGGCTCGGTCACGGGGGATCTGCTCGTGCTCGCGGCCGCGGCCGTCTACTCGCTCCAGATCGTCTTGATGGAGCGGTACGCACCGCGCCACGACGCGCTCGCTTTCACGTTCGTCGAGATGGCCGCGGCCTGCGTGGGACTGCTCGTCGTCGCGCTCGTGCTCGGCGATCTATCGGTGCCGCATGGCTGGACGGTGTGGGGCGCCCTGCTCGTGACCGGCATCTTCGCGAGTGCGCTCGGCTTTCTCGTCCAGACCTGGGCCCAACGGCGCACCTCGGCGACCCGCACCGCGTTGGCGTTCTCGCTGGAGCCCGTGTGGACGGCGCTCTTCGGTTACACGCTCGCGGGCGATCGGCTCGGCGTGCTGGGCTGGGGAGGCTGTGCTGCGATCATGGCGGGCATCGTCCTCGCAGAGCCGGCGGCCGCACGCGTACTGGCGGCTAGACTTGATACCCTACGGCTTAGATTTTCTCAGTAGACCCACAAGGAAAGGCGAAACCAGGTATGGCAAAGACACTGGGCATCGATCTCGGCACGACCAACAGCGCGATGGCCGTGCTCGAGGGCGGCGAGCCGGCCGTGATCCCGAACGCCGAGGGTGGCCGCACGACGCCGTCCGTCGTGGCGTTCACGAAAGACGGTCAGCGGCTCGTCGGAGCGCCCGCGAGGCGCCAGCAGGTGACGAATCCCGAGAACACGGTCTTCTCGATCAAGCGGTTCATGGGCCGCAAATGGGACGAGGTCTCCGAGGAGATGACGATCGTTCCCTACGAGGTCGTGAAGGGACCGAACGGGGACGCGCGCGTGAAGGCCGGCGGCAAGGAGTACGCGCCGCCGGAGATCAGCGCGATGATTCTCCAGAAGTTGAAGGCGGACGCCGAAGCGTATCTCGGCGAGCCCGTGAGCGACGCGGTCGTCACCGTCCCCGCCTACTTCAACAACGCGCAGCGCGAGGCGACGAAGGACGCGGGCAAGATCGCTGGTCTCAACGTCGTCCGCATCATCAACGAGCCCACGGCGGCCGCACTCGCGTACGGCCTCGACAAGGAAGGCTCAGATCAGACGATTCTCGTCTTCGATCTCGGCGGCGGCACGTTCGACGTGTCGATCCTCGAGCTCGGCGAAGGCGTGTTCGAAGTGAAGGCCACGAACGGCGACAACCATCTCGGCGGCGACAACTTCGACAAGGCGGTCGTCGACTGGATGG
>JBBWZE010000112.1:0-2540 GCA_039648845.1 Actinomycetota bacterium
GCGCCCACGCCGCCGAGCAGCGCCTCGAGCAGCACGCCCGGGCCCTCGTTGCCACCCGTCTGGTTGGCAAGCGCGTCGTAACCCGTCAGGTGCACGGGCGCGCCGCCCACGGTTACACCATGCAGCGCGGCGCGAAGCTTCTTCTCCGACTTCGGGTGGTCGCCGAACGGCTGGTCAGGATCCGGCGGCGGGTACGCGATCACGTAGGCGGTCTTGCCGTCCTTCGAGATGAAGCTGCGGTCGCCGGTCGACCCGTAGCCCGTCACGCGCGCCCCCGGCACCGCCTGTCCCACCTTCGTCTCGAGCGCCGCGAGCTCGCTGCGCGAGTCGGCAGCGGTCCCCCTGAGCTTGACGACCGGGACGAGTGGGGCCGAGTTGCCGCCCGTGCCCTTGAAGGTCTGCTCGATCTCCTTGTTCGCCTCCCAGCCTTCCTTGCCGGGGACGGAAAACTTCTGGTCCATCGCCTTGCTCGCCGGGCCAGACGCGGCTCCGCCAACCAGTGTGAGCACGATCCAGAAGCCGATCACGAGCCGCTTGTGACGCACGACCCACGTCGTGATAGTGGAGATCATTAATCGTTTGTATCACAAACCATTTGCGGAACAAGTTAAAGTGGTGTGACCGTGCTCCACTCCGACCGGCCACCCGAGGAGCTCTCGGGATACACGGGCTTCCTGCTGGGCTTCCTCGGCGAAAAATCGAGGCGCCGCTTCATCGCGATGCTCGAGCCGCATGGCTTTCATCCCCGCGAGTTCGGCCTGATGACGGTGTTGTCGAAGCGCCCCGGCATAACGCAACACGAGCTCGCGTCGCTCGCGCGCGTGGACCCGAGCTCGATGGTCGCGCTGATGGACGAGCTCGAGCGGCGCGGCGTGGCCGAGCGGCGCGTCGATCCCGAGGATCGCCGCCGTCGATCGGTCTATCTGACGGCGCAGGGTGAAGAGCGGGTGCGCGTCCTTCAGGGTGAGGCGCGCAAGGCCGCGAAGGAGTTTCTGGCCCCGTTGGACGACGCCGAGAACGCGGAGCTGAACCGGCTTCTGCGGAAGCTCGCCGGTCTCGACGAGGCCTGACCCGGTAGTTTCCTCGCGCTGATGAGGTTCTTCGAGTACGAATCGCGCAAGATCCTTGAGCGCGAACGCATCCCGGTTGCGCCCGGCGGCTATGCCCAGACGGCGGAGGACGCCAAGCGCATCGCCGAGGAAGTCGCAGGTCCCGTCGTCATCAAGTCGCAGGTGCTGACCGGCGGCCGCATGAAGGCGGGCGGCGTGAAGTTCGCCGACACGCCCGAGGAGGCCGAGGGCGAGGCGAAGGCGATCCTGGAGCTCGAGATCAACGGCCAGATGCCGCGCGGCCTGCTGGTGGGCGCCAAGGCCGAGATCAAGCAGGAGTACTACGCCGGCGTCGTCTGGGACGGCGTCCGCAAGCTTCCCAGCTTCGTGTTCTCGCCCATGGGCGGCATCGACATCGAGGAGGTCGCCGAGACCCACCCGGACAAGATCGGGCGCGGGCACATCTCCACCCTCCTCCCCCAGTCCGACTTCCAGGCCAAGCAGGTCATCGCCTCCACCGGCGTGACCGGCTCGCAGCTGAACCGCCTGGTCCCGTTCCTCTCCGGCCTGGCCAAGATCTTCGTGAAGTACGACATGACGCTGGCCGAGATCAACCCGCTGGTGGAGCTGTCGGACGGCAAGTTCGTCGCGCTCGACGCCCACATGGAGATGGAGAACGAGGGCCGTCCCCGCCAGAAGGAGCTGCTCGAGGCCCTCGGCGTCGGCGAGGAGGAGACGCGCGAGGCGCGCGAGCCGACACCGTTCGAGATCGAGGGTGAGCGCATCGACTCCGTCGACCACCGCGGCGTCGCCGGCAACGTCACGGAGTTCGACGGCAACCTCGGCCTGGTCATCGGCGCCGGCGGTGGCTCACTGACGCTGTTCGACGCGGTCCGCAACTACGGCGGCAAGCCGGCCAACTACTGCGAGATCGGCGGCAACCCGTCGGTGTCGAAGGCCAAGAACCTGGCCAAGCTCGTGCTGCAGAAGCCCGGCGTCGACAAGATCGCCGTGATGATGTCGATCGTCTCCAACACCCGCGTTGACATCGTCGCGCGTGGAGTGATCGCCGCCTGCGTCGAGCTCGGCTTCGATCCGGCCGACAAGATCGCCGTCTTCCGCATCCCAGGCGCCTGGGAGGACGAGGGCTTCAAGATCCTCGAGAAGTACGGCGTCGAGTACTACGACCGCTCGGTCTCGATGCACGAGGCCGCCAAGCGCGCGGTGGAGAAGATCGGAGCGGCCGCCTGATGCTGATCGACGAGAACACGACCTTCATCGTGCAGGGCATCACGGGCCGCGAGGCCGTGAACCTCACGCGCGAATGCCTGGACTACGGCTCGAACATCGTCGGCGGGGTCACGCCGGGCCGCAAGGGCCGCGAGGTCCACGGCGTGCCCGTCTTCGACACGGTCGAGCAAGTGGTCGAGCACACGGGCTCGGTGCCGGATGGCTCCGTTGTAACTGTTCCGCCGGCCTTCACCAAGGACG
>JBBWZE010000168.1:0-5976 GCA_039648845.1 Actinomycetota bacterium
CGTGGACGACTGACTCAGGCAATGGGTCGGAACCTCCCTGGAGGAACTACGAGACTGCGGGCGGGCTCAACGACGCGTCACACGGCCAGGGAGTATAGGGGCCGGTGAAGATCCTGCTCGTGTCGCAGATGTACCCCGGGCCGACCGCTCCCGATCTCGGCGTGTTCGTGCGCGGGCTCGAGGAGCAGCTCGTCTCGCGCGGGCACGAGGTCGAGCGCGCGGTCCTCGACCGCCGCGGCGGGGGCAAGGTGAAATACTTGCGGCTCGCCCGCACAACTTCGGCGGCGGCACGGCGGTTCCACCCGGACGTCGTGTACGCACACTTCCTCGTTCCCACCGGGCTGATCGCTGCGCTTGCGGGTGGAGCGCCGCTCGTCGTGACCGCGCACGGCCGCGACGTGCGCAACGTCGGCTGGCTCCCCGGCATTCGCGCCGCCACGCGTTTCGTTGCGCGTCGGGCTGCGGCGATCATCGCCGTCTCCGACTACCTGAGGCGCGAGCTCGAGGCCAAGGTGCCGGAAGCGCGCGGCAAGACCGATGTGGTCGACTCGGGCGTCGACCTCGAGCGCTTCACGGTGCAGCCCGCGCCCGAGGGCCCGCCGCGCTATCTCTGCATCGGTTCGCTTATCCAGCGGAAGAACGTGCTCCGTCTCGCGCGCGCTTACGAGAGACTCGGGGAAGGGACGCTGACGTTCGTCGGCGAGGGTCCGCTCCGCGCGCAGCTCGAGGGCCGGCCGGGCATCGAGCTGACCGGTGCGCTCCCGTCCGACCGGATCCCCGCACAGATCGGCGCAGCGCACGTCGTCTGCCAGCCGAGCCTGATCGAGCCTTTCGGCCAGGCCGTTCTCGAGGCGATGGCGTGTGGGCGCTCGGTGGTAGGGACCAGGATCGGCGGGCCTCCCGAGTTCGTCCCTCCCGAGGCCGGAGTGCTCGTCGATCCGGTCGACGAGGATGCGCTCGTCGAGGCGTTGCGTACGGCAGCCGCATTGCCTTGCCCGAATCCGGCCGCCCGCTCGGCGTCCGAAGAGCACGACGTCAGGCGTCAGGCGGAGAAGGTGGAGGCGATTCTCGAGCGAGCCGCGCGAGGTCCGCGAGCCTGATCTCGACGAGCGGACGGATCGCGTCCTCGAAGCCGGCCTCCCGGGCCGCCTCGAGCGCCTGCTCGTAGCTCTGACGGGCTTTCGCCGGGTCGACGCCCTGTTTGAGCCGGTTGTCACCGGTGACGAGAAGCTTCTGAATCCGCTCTCGCGCGTCGTCCCCCTTCACAAATCGACCGTAACAGGTCACATTTCGGGTGGACCGTCATGGAGGCCGCCGTCAACCTGCCAGGCCGGATCCGCGTTCTCATCGCGGACGATCACCGCCTGTTCGGACAGGCCCTCGAGGCGATCCTCGCAACGGACGATCGGCTCGAGGTTGTGGGCCATGCCGGAGACGGATCGGAAGCCGTCGAGCTCGCACTTTCGGTCGAGCCCGAGGTGATCCTCATGGACATCTCCATGCCGATCATGGACGGCTTTCAGGCGACGAAGCAGATCCGCAAGCAACGGCCGCAGGCCCGGATCCTCATGCTCACCGGCTCGAACTCCCGCATCGACGTCGACCGCGCGCGGGAGGCCGGAGCCGCGGGCTACGTGACCAAAGATCGCATTGCGGCGGAGCTCATCGACGCCATCGTCGAAGTCGTCGCGCGTTAGGACCGCTGCTACCCTGCGATCGCGATGGTTCAGGTGCTCGCCGTCATCCAGGTTCTGCTTTGCATGGGTCTCGTCGCCCTGATCCTCATGCACTCCGGACGCGACGCCGGCCTCGGCGGAATGGGCTTCACGCCCGCGTCGCAGGGCGGAACGCATATCGTCGAGCGCAACCTCACGAGGCTGACCGTCGTCATCGCCGTCCTCTTCGTCACGAACTCCATCCTGCTGTTTCACGCGCTGAAGTAGCTGCGCTCGGCGCCGTCGTCGCGTTGCTCGCGGCGGGTTGTGGCGCCGATCAAGTCCCTCGCACGCGGCCGCCGGAGGCAACCGGTCCGGCGAATGTCGTGCGCGTGGCCCTGACGAATCTTCACTGGCCGCTCGACCCCGCGCTCGTCGAAGGCCGCGACGAGACGACGCTCGCGCGCGCTCTCTATTCGACTCCGTTGCGAACCGATCCCGTCACCGGAGCCGTCGTCCCCGGGCTCTGCACGGCGTGGAAGGCGTCGCCGGACTTCAGGCGCTGGACCTTCACCTGCCGATCGGCCCCCTCGATCGCCGCCGCGTTGAAGCGGGTCGTTCGGCTGCCTAGGTCACCGGCGCGGTGGCTCTTCGTGGGCGCACGGCGAATCGTGGCGCCGTCGGCGTCATCGCTCGTGATCCAGCTCGCCGAGCCTTGGCGCCGTTTGCCCTATGCGCTCACCGCAGTTGCGGCGGCGCCGCGTTTCGTTCCGGGGCCGTTCCGGCTCATAAGCGGCTCGTCGAGCCGTGTCGTCGTTCGCCGGCCCGGATTGACGGTGGTCTTCCGCCGACTCGGCGCTCTCAATGCGTTGGACGAGTTTCGCCGCGGCCGGCTGGACGAGGCCCCGGTGCCGCTGGGCGACATCGTCGCCATGCAGCGAGACCCCGTCCTCGGCACATCCCTCAGAGCACGAAGGCTGCTCGCCCAGGACATGGTTGTCTTCAGAGGAGGCCCGGCGCAGTCCGTGATCCACGCCTACTGGGACACCGCGGACCGCACGGACTACGAGCAGCTCGTGCCCGAGCTCCCAGGTTCCGCCGCGTTCGGCCTCGTGGATCCCGGCGATCAGCGAGACCCCGCGCGCTTTCGCTCGGCGCTGAAACGCCTCCCGTCACTCCCGCGCGTGCAGGTCCGAATCGGTGTCCCATCGGATCCCGTTTTGCGCTTTGGCGCGAGAGTGCTCTATGCGCAGTGGCGCGACATCGGCCTCGGCCCCGTGCTCGTCGCAGAGTCAGCCCGAAACGTGACAACAGATTTCAGCCGTCTGGTCGCGGCGTATCCCCAAGCCGAAGCTTTGCTCGCAGCCGCTGTGCACCGCTCCAGCTTCGCCGGACCTGATCTGCTCGCCGCCGTGCTCGCCTCCACCGAGCAGGGCCCGGCCCTCGAGCGCCTCGACGGCGCGCTCCGCGCTCTCGGCCGGGTGGTCCCGATCGCGTGGGTCGTCGACGCGCGCCTCGTCTCGCCGCGGCTCGAAGGCTGGCGCGAAGACGTCCTCGGCAACGTCGACTACTCCGAGGTCAGATCCCCGGCTTCGAGCCGACGCCCGTGATCGGGAAACGCTCGGACGCAATCGCGGGCGCCATGACCCCGAACGGATAGCGCTCGCCGTAGAAGTTCTGCGAGTTCACGAGCGCAGCCTTCTTCGTGAGTCCGTAGACGTCTCGCAGGAAATCCGGCACGGCTACCGTGAAACGCAGATTGACGAGCGGTTCGGCGATCTTGCCGTCGCGGATGCGAAAAGTCCCGTCGCGCGTCATTCCCGTGATGATCCCTTCACGCGGATGCACGACGCCGAGATAGTGCAGGCGCGTGACGTAGATGCCGTCACCGACCAGCTCTGCTAGCTCATCGACCGATTCGGCATCGCCCGGCAGCACGGAGAGCGCAGAAGGGAGAGGGCCCCAGTCGCGCAGTTCGGCCGGTGGTGCGTGGCCAGTCGACTCGGCGCCGTCGCCGGCCCGCGCGGCAGTTGCGCGATCCCAGACGACACCGCAGGCGACGCCTTCCTCGACGAGCTGCACGGATCGTTTGGGCGTGCCTTCGAAGTCGAACGCCTTCGGCAGGCCGCGGGGATCGAGCGCGTCGTCGATGATCGAGATCTTCTCGTCGAAGACCTCTTTGCCGAGCCGGTCGGTGAAGTAGCTGCGCTTGTCGAGAAGCCCGAGCGCGCCGAATGAGTCGTGAGAGAAGTAGTCGAGCAGGTCCGCGAAAGCGTACGGCTCGAGCACCACGCGGTACACGCCCGGATCGATCTCCGACGCGCCCTTCGTTCGCTGCGCCTTCTCTGCGGCCTCGCGTGCCACGGCGGCAGGATCGATGCCACCCGCGCGCCAGGCAGTGCGTTCGGCGTAGCCGGACCCGCGCTCGTCCGCAGCGACGACGAGCGCCGTCGCATCCGTCATCCTCTGGTGCACGGACAGTCCAGTGGTGGACATGACGGCGAGCTCAGAGACGGCGCTGGTGAAGAAGCCGTAGACCGGCACGTCGCCACCCGCATCGATCGACGCCGCTGCCAGGCGAGCCTGGTCGGCCGGGCCGAGTGCCGCGGTCTCGTCGTCGAAGCCTTCGACGGCAGGCGGGTCGGCAGGAGGGGCCAAACCTGGGAACGTCTCGTCACGGGGTGCGCTTTCCGCGGCGTCTGTTGCACGGCGGGTGATCTCTGCGAGCCCTGCCGCGTTGAGCTTGTTCGTCGTCGCGACCCCGACGCGGCCGTCGCGCACCACGCGCAGCGTGACGCACGCATTCTCGATCAGCGTCGGCTGGTGCACCTCAGAGCCGGCGAAACGGGCCAGCCCGGAGTGCTCGATATGCGCGACGGCCTCCGCTTCACCCTCGACGGTGTCGAGCGCCGCTTTCGCGACCTCGACTGCTTTCATGACCCGACTCCGATCTGCACATTCCGAAACCGCGCGGGAGCAGCCCCGTGCGAGACGTGCGCGCTTTGACCGGGCTGACCCTTTCCACAGTTCGTCAGCCCGTACAGCCGCCATGAGTCGCGTCCGGCGACGGCATCGAGCGAGCCCCAGAAGTCTGGCGTGATTCCGGTGTACGTCGCGTCGCGGAACATGCGTCCGAGCTTGCCTCGCTTGATCTCCCAGGCGATCTGGGTGCCGAATTGAAAGTTGAGGCGCTTGTCGTCGATCGACCAGCTGCGGTTCGTCTCCATGTAGACGCCGTCGTCGACGTCGGCGAGCAGGTCTTCGAGAGTTCCCTCGCCGGGTTCCAGGTGGAGGTTTGTCATGCGCACGAGCGGCATCCGGTTCCAGCCGTCTGCGCGCATCGAGCCGCCGTTGCCCGCGCCGATGCGCGCCGCGGTCTCGCGTGAGGTGAGGAAGCCGGTGAGCAGACCGGCCTCCACGACCGGCGTGCGCTCGGCCGGAACGCCTTCGTCGTCGAACGCAAAGCTGCCGAGGCCGCCCTGAGTCGTCGGGTCGGCCGTGATGTTCATCAGCTCCGAGCCGTAGCGCAGGGAGCCTAGATCGCTCGGCTTCAGGAAGCTCGTGCCTCCGTACGAGGCCTCGGTGCCGTACATCCGGTCGAGCTCGGTGGGATGACCGACCGACTCGTGGACCTGCAACGCAACCTGGTCCGCGTCGAGTACGACGGTCGTCACGCCGCTCGGGCACTCCCCGGCCCGCACGAGTGCGGCGGCCTGCTCCGCGACGCGCGGCGCCTGGCCGGTGAGATCGAGCCCTGCGACGTACTCCCAGCCGTTCTGGCAACTCGAACCGATGTGCGCACTCGGATAACTCCGCATCTGGAAGAGCCCGTCGCGGGCGGCGGCGCAGTCGATTCCGGCACCGCACTCGATCAGTTGCTGCTCCACCTCCGCCCCTTCGGAGGTGAGCAGGAGCTTGTGCTCCCGCTGCGCGCGAACCATCGCCTGGCGGACGAGGATGTCGGGGCCGGCCATCGCTTCGTCCGCTTCGAGGCACTGCGCCACCTTTTCCGCGAGCGGAACCTCGAACGGGTCTCGCTCAACCGGCGTCCAGTGCGTGCTTTTAACGGGAGTCACGGGAGCGAGGTGACGCGCGTGCCTGCCCGGGGCCGCGCGCGCGAACGTGCAGGAGCGAATGGCGGCGTCGCGTGCGCCGTCTGCAGAGAGCCGGCGGTCGGCTGCGAATCCCCACGCACCGCCCAGCAGCACGCGCACGCCGATGCCTTCACTCTCGGAATCGGAGAGGCGCTCGACGCGCCCGTTCTTCGTCGCAACGAACTGGTTCCTCTTCATCACGACTCGTGCGTCTGCGTACTCGGCCC
>JBBWZE010000029.1:0-2684 GCA_039648845.1 Actinomycetota bacterium
TCGAGCTCTCGAACGTCGCAAACCTCCCCGTGACGATCTACCCGGAGATGAAGATCGGCCAGATCTCGTTCGTGCAGCTCACCGAGCCCGCAGCGACGCCCTACGGGACCGGGGACATCGGGTCGAAATACCAGGGCCAGCGCGGGCCGACCCCATCCAAGTACTGGCAGAACTTTCGCCCAAAGCGCGAAAGTGACGAGGGCCGGAGCGCCGACGGCGCGGAGGCCCCCGTCAACTTGCAGAAAGAGCCGACGGGTTGATCCTCGTCACAGGGGGCACGGGCTTCGTCGGGGGCCACGTCGTCCACGAGCTTCGCGGCCGCGACCTGCCCGTGCGCTGCCTCGTCCGTGATCTGCGTCGGGGGGCCAAGCTCGCTGCCTGGGGTTGCGAGCTGGAAAAGGGCGACGTCACCGATCCGGAGAGCCTGCGTCGGGCAGTCGCGGGCGTTGAAGCCGTCATTCATCTCGTCGGAATCCGACAGGGCCCGCGCGATGAGTTCCAGCGGATCATGGTCGCCGGAACGCGCGACCTGCTCGCAGAGGCGAAGGATGCCGGCGTGCGGCGTTTCGTGCACATGAGCGCGCTCGGCACGACTGAAGAGACGAAGGATCTCGTGCCCTACTACGGGGCGAAGTGGGAGAACGAGCGGCAGGTGCAGGGCGCAGGCATCCCGTACGTGGTCTTCCGGCCGAGCTTCGTCTTCGGCCCCGACGGCGGAATCCTGCCGACGTTCGTCAAGCTCGCGAAGCTGACGCCCGTCACTCCGATCATCGGCAGGGGCCGCCAGCGCATCCAGCCGATCTGGGCCGAGGATTTGGCGAAGTACTTCGCGGAGGCAGTCGGGCGAAGCGACGTGGGGGGCCGCGTTTTCGAGCTCGGGGGACCCGATGTCGTCAGCTGGAACGAGTTCTGGGAGCGCCTCAAGCGGATCCGGCGCATCCGCCGGCCGAGCATCCATGTCCCGGTGGGTCTGATGAAGGTCAACGCCCTTCTCATCGAGCGGCTGCCGGGCGACATCCCGCTGACCCGGGACCTGCTGAAGATGCTCGAGCACGGGGACAACGTGGTCTCGGACGAGGATGCCGTCCGGACCTTCTCCCTGCCCTTGCTACCCCTCGACGACCAGCTTCGGCGCGCCGCTTGATCAAGCGGTTGCCTGCCGTCTGACCCATAGGAGAAGCTTCTCCAACCCTACGTACGGAAGGAGAAGCATGAACCTCGGTGTCAGGGTGATCCTCCTGATCGCGGCGGTTGTGAGCTTCATCATCTGCATCTTCGCGACCGAGCACTTTACGGACTGGCTTGCGATTGGCCTAGCCTGCCTCGCCGGCTCCTTTGTCGTGGGCGACATGGGTTGGGACCGGCCGATCGGCACGCGGCGCACGACTTAACGCGGTCGAAAAGAAAGGGGGCCGCGTGAGCGGCCCCCTGTTCCGGTTACCAGCGGTGGATTAGCAGAGGCGCTTTCCTGCCACGACCCTAGACGGTCGACCCGGCAAAGCCGGCTCGACCTCTCCTGGTCGGCGTCCCGAGCGGACGCCTCAGGTTAGTGAGCCGGGCGGCGCGTTACGCGTCGTCCCCCACGCTGGCTAGGCGATTTCCCCGTAGGTCCCGGGGACAGCACCTCTACCCGCTGGTACCTCCACTGCCCGAACTAGAAATCTCCACTCTCGGACCACCTCCTTTCCGCGGTTAGCCAGCAGAATATCAGTCGTCCGGGAGGTCGCCCTCGAGGATGACGGAAAGTTCCAGGCCACGGTCGAGCGGCACGGTCACCGACTCGAGCGTGGAGTCGGACTGCCGGGCCTCGACGTAGCGGGCGAGGGTCTCGGCGTGTGAGATGACGTTGTCGGCGATCACGATCGCGCCAGGTTCGAGCTTTTTGCGCGCAGCCCGGAAGAGCCGCTCGTAATCGTTCTTCTCCGCGTCGAGGAAGACGATGTCGAAGACGTCGTCGATGCCGGCGATCGTCTCGGCCGCGTCGCCCTCGATGAGATCGGCCCAGTCCTCGAGGCCTGCCTCCGCGATGTTGGCGCGCCAGGCACGCACCTTCGCCGGATCGTTCTCCAGCGAGGTCAGGTGGCCGCCGAAGTAGCGCACCCCGGCGGCCAGCCAGAGGCTCGAGTAGCCGCGCGAAGCCCCGACCTCGAGCACCTCGCAGCCCCACTGTGGTGCCACGAGCCCGAAGAGGAACTGCCCCGTCGTGCGGGCGACGGCTCGTGACCGCTCCGGCGCGGGAAGACCACGCTCCCGCTCCTCGGCGTCCTCCCGCTCGAGCCGCCGAAGCACGGCGCGAACACGTGCGTCGAGCATGCACGGACCTTAGAGCGGGGCATCGATCTCTCGCTGAACCTCCTTGCGTACGAAACAGCTCGCGAGGTGGTCGTTGACCACACCGCATGCCTGCATGGTTGCGTAGACGGTGGTCGGGCCGACGAAGCGAAAGCCGGCCCGCTTCAGTTCCTTGGAGAGCGCGGCCGACTCGGGCGTGGTCGGTGGCAGATCGTTCAAGCTCTTCGGCGCCGCTCGAACGTTCGTCGGCCGGTGGTTCCACACGAGCTCCTCGAGCGGCGTGCCCGACTCGCGCAGCGCGACCGTGCCGCGAGCATTGGCGATCGCCGCCTCGATCTTGCCGCGATGCCGGACGATGCCGGCGTCCCGGAGCAGTCGCTCGAGGTCACGTT
>JBBWZE010000255.1:0-5038 GCA_039648845.1 Actinomycetota bacterium
GCATCTGGTCGTCGGACTGGAAGGCGGAACGCGCGACGACGTACGGCGTCAGCGAAGAGGACCTCCAGGCGTTTTACCGGGACCGCACACGCCTCGGTGTCAACGTCTATCCGGAGGACGTCGCCGAAGCGATCGCATTCTTCGCCGGCCGGCGATCGGCGAAATCGACCGGAAACATCATCAACGTCGACGGCGGGGTCCCCGCCGCCTACCCCCGGTAGTGCGAGGGAGGCGCACGCTCCAAACCGTTCGTCACTCAATCAGCAAGCGAAAGGAACGATCAATGCATAAGCGCAGATGGACGATTCTCGCGGCGGCGGTGCTCGTTGCAGGCGTCGCCGTGACGGCCGCGCTGGCGGCCAACAGCCGCTCGACGGCAGGCAAGACGTTCTACTTCATCCCGAAGGACACGCTCAACCCGTACGAGGTCATCGCCGACCGAGGCGGCAAGATCGCCCTCACGAAGCTCGGCCACACGCAGGTCGTCGCGTCCGGTACGCAGGACACCGCTGCGGCTCAGCAACCGGCGATCCAGGCTGCGATCCAGGCGCATGCAGCAGGCATCGTCATCGCCGGCAACGACCCGCAGGCTCTGTGTCCAGTGCTCAATCAGGCCCAGGCGCAGGGCACGAAGGTCATCGCGTTCGACTCGGACGTCAACTGTCGGCAGCTCTTCATCAACCAGGCGGACACCCCGACGATCGGCCGGAGCCAGATCAAGCTGTTGGGCAAGCTGATGAACTACAAGGGTCAGTTCGCGATTCTGTCGGCAGCGTCGACGGCCACGAACCAGAATGCGTGGATCAAGTACATGAAGCTCGAGCTGAAGAAGCCGGCCTACAAGAACATGAAGCTCGTGAAGATCTACTACGGCAACGACAACCCGGCTCAGTCGCGGCAGGCGACGGTGAGCATGCTGCAGGCGTACCCGAACCTGAAGGGGATCGAGTCGCCCACGACCGTCGGGATCTCTTCGGCCGCGCAATACCTCTCCACCTCGAAGTACAAGGGGAAGGTCGTGCTCACGGGCCTCGGCCTGCCAAGCCAGATGAAGAAGTACGTCCATAACAAGACGGTGACTGCGTTCCAGCTCTGGAACCCCGAGGACCTCGGGTATCTCGCGGGCTACGCGATTGCGGCGTTCTCCGACGGCAAGGTCACCGGCAAGGTCGGCCAGACGTTCACGGCCGGCAAGCTCGGCAAGTACAAGATCATCAACGGCCCGGACAAGCGGCCGCAGGTTATTCTCGGACCGCCGTTTACGTTCACCATCAAGAACGTCGACAAGTTCAAGTTCTAGGACGAGCAGACGAGGGGGGCGCCGAGTCGCGAAACGCCCCCCTCACTGCGACCGTTTTGACGACAACGCATCCCGAACCACTGCTCTCTCTCGAGCACGCCCAAAAGAGCTTCGGCGCTGTCCACGCCCTCGAGGACGGCGACATCGAGCTGTTCGGCGGCGAGGTGCATGGCCTCGTCGGCGAGAACGGTGCCGGTAAGTCGACCCTCGTCAAGATCCTCGCCGGCGTCCACCGGCCCGACGGCGGGCGACTCGTGCTCAACGGCGAGGACGCCATCTTCGACAACGCCAAGCAGTCGCAGGCCGCGGGGATCGCGATCATCTTTCAGGAGCCGACGCTCTTCCCCGACCTGAGTGTCGCCGAGAACATCTTCGTCGGCATGCAGCCGCTCAAGCACTTGCGCCGCATCGACGGCAGGCGGATGCGGCGCGAGGCGGCCGCCGTCTTCGAGCAGCTCGGCGTCCGCCTCGATCCCGACCGCCTGGCGCGCGGGCTCTCGATCGCCGACCAGCAGCTAGTCGAGATCGCCAAGGCGTTGACGACGAACGCACGGGTGATCGTGATGGACGAACCCACCGCCGCCCTGGCCGGCACGGAGGTCGACCGGCTGTTCGGAATCGTCGAGTCGTTGCGGTCGCGGGGCAATGCGGTGCTCTTCGTCTCGCACCGCCTGGAGGAGATCTTCGAGATCTCTCAGCGCGTCACGGTAATGCGCGACGGCCGCCATGTCCTGACGAAGCCGATCGACGAGCTGACGATCCAATCAGTGATCCGGGCGATGGTCGGCCGTGACATGGATGCCTTGTTCCCGAAGGTGACGACCGAGCCGGGCCCGGTCGTCCTGGAGGTCAACCGGCTGACACGGGAGGGCGTGTTCACCGACGTCTCGTTCAACGTGCGGAGCGGTGAAATCGTCGCCCTCGCCGGCCTCGTAGGCGCCGGCAGGACGGAGGTCGCGCGCGCAATCTTCGGAATCGATCGTTGGGACGCAGGAGCGGTTGAGATCTCCGGCAGGCGGCTCCCGCCCGGCTCGCCGACCGCGGCCATGCGCGCAGGCATCGGGCTCGTCCCAGAGGATCGACGCCAGCAGGGACTCGTCATGGACTTTTCGATCGAGCGCAACATCGCGCTTGCCTCGCTCGACAATATTCGGCGTGCCGGACTCATTCCGCGCGGGGCCGAGCGGAGCTTCGCGAAGGACTGGGCACTCCGGCTGCAACTGAAGTACGGAAAGTTGACGAACCCCGTTTGGACACTCTCCGGTGGGAATCAACAAAAGGCCGTGCTGGCGAAATGGCTGGCGCGCAAACCGACCCTGTTGATCGTCGACGAGCCGACGCGCGGCATCGATGTCGGCACGAAGGCCGAGGTGCACCGCCTGCTCTCCGAACTCGCCACCCAAGGGGTCGCCGTGCTCATGATCTCCTCGGAGCTTCCCGAGGTGCTCGGGATGGCCGACCGCATCGTCGTGCTGTTCGAGGGCCGCGTCATGCGCGAGTTCCCGCGCGCTGAAGCAACCGAGGACGCGCTCATGCACGCGGCCACCGGGATGGTCGAGGAAGCGGCGTGACCGTGGTCGCAGGAGAGCAGAAGATCGTACGGCCGCACGTCAGCTCGCGCGCGTTTGCGGAGGTGATGTTCCGCTTCCGTGAGCTCGGCATCGTGCTCGCGCTCGTGCTCGTGGTCGGTGCGACGACGATCGACAATCACCTCTTCCTCAGCGCGACGAACGTGCAGCAGGTACTTTCGGCCGCGTCGATCATCGCTCTTCTTGCGATTGGCGAGACCATCGTCATCATCACGCGCAATGTCGACCTCTCCATCGGATCGGTGCTCGGCATCTCCGCGTACGCGACCGGTCAGCTCTACGTGCATCATCCGCATGTCCCGCTCGGGCTCGTCTTCCTGCTCGCGCTCGGGATCGGCGTTGGGTGCGGGATCGTCAACGGCCTGATCGTGACCGTCGCTCGCGTGCCGAGCCTCGTCGTCACGCTCGGAACGCTCTACATCATCCGCGGGATCGACGGTGCGTGGGCCGGCGGTAACCAGGTCAACGCCTCGATGTTGCCCGACAGCTTCAACAAGATCGGCTACGGCACGATTGCGGGCGTCCCATATCTCGGAATCATTGCCATCGTCGCCGTCGCGATCGCAACCTACGCAATGCGCAGCTTTCGGACGGCGCGTGATTTCTACGCGATCGGGTCGGATCCGGATGCCGCACGTGTTGCAGGCATCCCGGTCGGCTCGCGCGTTTTCCTCGCCTTCGTGCTCAGTGGTGCGATCGCCGGCGTTGCCGGGGCCGTCTGGCTCTCGTACTACGGGTCGGTCGACGCGATCGCGGGCGACGGCTACGAGTTTCAGGTCATTGCCGCGGTCGTCGTCGGAGGCGTCGCAATCTTCGGCGGTAGCGGCAGCGTCCTCGGAGCCGCGCTCGGCGCACTCCTCCTGGGCACGATCAACAGCGCGCTCGTCGTCGTGAACGTTTCGTCGTTTTGGAGCCAAGCGCTCGCCGGGGGGCTGCTCGTCGGTGCGATCGCCTTCGACCGGTTGATCGCGGTGCGGGTCGCGCCCGCGCTCCGGACGCGGAGGAGAGCACGTGTCTGACCTGGGTTTCCAGCCGCATGACGAGCCTCCGGCGACGGAAGCACCAGGCCGCAGCGGGATCGGCCTGTTCGTGCGCTGGGAAGTCCTCCTGCTCGTCCTCCTCGGCGGCACGATCGCTTACGGGGCCGCCGTCTCGCCGTACTTCCTGAACTCGACCAACCTCTTCTACATCAGCTTGAACGTCGGAGAAGTCGCGATCATCGCGCTCGCGCTCACCCTGATCGTCGTCACCGGCGAGATTGACCTCTCGGTCGCGTCAATCCTCGGCCTCAGTGGAGTTTTCATGGCCGAGCTCTTCACTCACGGCTGGCCGATCTGGCCGGCGATGATCATGGCTGTCGTCCTGGGCGCATTCCTTGGTGCGATCAACGGCTTTCTCGTCACGCGCATGGGTCTCCCCTCGCTCGCGGTGACGATCGGGACGCTGACGCTCTATCGCGGTATCGCGCAGGGAATCCTGCCGACGGACACAATCGGCGGCTTTCCGACCGGCCTGGCGAGCATCGGCGTCGTTCCGATCCCGCATACGCACATCCCGTACTCGATCGCGTTCTTCCTCGCGCTCGCTGTCGTCTTCGGCATCGTCCTGCACGCCACACCCCTCGGTCGCGCGATCTTCGCCATCGGCGCCGGCCAAGAGGCCGCTTTCTTCGCCGGCATCCGCGTCAAGCGGATCAAGTTCTGGTTGTTCGTCCTCTCCGGAACGCTGAGTGGTTTCGCGGGTGTGCTGTGGACGCTTCGTTTCGCATCCGCCCGTTACGACGCCGGCGTCGGTATGGAGCTCCTCGTCGTGACGATGGTCTTGCTCGGCGGCATTTCGATCTTCGGCGGTCGCGGCACAATCGCGGGGGTGATCGTCGCTGTAGCTATTCTCGGATCTCTGCAAACGGCGCTCACGGCCGACCTCATACCCGCGCAGGACCAGAACATCGTTGTCGGCGTGCTGCTGGTCGCGAGTGTCATCATCCCGAACGGCGGCGAGCTCTATCGGCGCGCGCGCGCACGGCTGCGAAGCGCAGAAGCACGCCGCCACGCTGCCGCCGCGAAGGCGGAGGGGCAGTGAAACAGGGCGCCGCGCCGCGCGTCGGTATCTTCGGCATCGGCCTCGCCGCATACTGGCCGCAGTTCGA
>JBBWZE010000310.1:0-3304 GCA_039648845.1 Actinomycetota bacterium
AGCGTGAACATGCGGCAGAGCTCGACTCCGTGCCAAAGCGGTGTGGCGTAGGCAAGCCATTCGAGCGGCAGGGGAAGGCGCGACACCGGAAAGAACGTTCCAGAGAAGAGAAACATCGGGACGACGATGAAGCGGTTGACGGGCACGAAGGCGGCGTCCGAATCGACCGTCGCTGCGTACGCGGCGAACGGCGTCGTGAACGCTGCCCCGAGCAGGACTGCGGCCGGCAACGCCAGGATGCCCAGCGCCGAGTTGACGCCGCCGAAGGCCGCGATCACGGCGAGGTACACGGCACTCGTCGACGCGACGCGTGCGGTCATCCAGAGTTGATGGCCGAGCACGATATCTCGCGTTCCGAGCGGCGTCGCGAGCATCGCGAAGTACTGACGTGTCCACTTGATCGACCCCATCACCGGCCACGACGACTCTCCGGCGGCGATGGTCATCGCCGTCGCCGCAAGCATCCCGGGAGCCACGAAGTCGATGTAGGGGATGCCGAGCGAGGCACCGCTCGATTTGTTCACGAGCGTCCCCAGTCCGACGCCGAGGGCGCCGAGATAGAAGACGGGGTTGACGATGCTCGTGATCGCGGTGCCGCGCCAGACGCGCCGGTACTGCATCACCCAGTACTCGAAGACTCGAAGCGGTAGCGCCAGGGAGCTCACTCGTCGACCAGAGTGCGACCCGTCAGGTGGAGGAAGACGTCCTCGAGCGTGGAGCGGCGCACGAGGACGCTGTCGGGCTGTAGACCGAGCTCGTGCACGTGCGAGGCTGTCGCGTCGCCGTCGTCCGTGTAGAGCAGCAGGCGGTCCGGCAGGGCTTCGAGCCTGCGCACGAAGCCGTCCATGCGCGCGGAGAGCTCGGCCGCGACTTCCTCCGGGCCGTTCTCCCTGCGGAAACGAAGCTCGACAACCTCGCGCGTGGAATACCGGCGGATGAGCTCGAGAGGGGACCCCTCGGCGGCGATCTTGCCCTTGTCCATGACGACGAGCCGGTCGCAGAGCTGCTCGGCCTCGTCCATGTAGTGAGTCGTCAGGATCAGCGTGACGCCGCGCTGCTTCAGGCGGAAGAGCCGATCCCAGACGGTATGCCGTGCCTGCGGATCGAGCCCGGTGGTGGGCTCGTCCAGCAGCATCACCTCGGGATCGTTCACGAGCGAGCGTGCGATCGTGAGCCTGCGCTTCATGCCGCCGGAAAGCGGCTCGACCTTGTCGTTGGCCCGTTCGCTTAGCTGGACGAAATCGATGAGCTCGTCGGCGCGCCGGCCGAGATCGCCGCGAGGCAAGCCGAAGTAACGGCCGTAGATGACGATGTTCTCGCGGACCGTCAGCTCCATGTCGAGCGTGTCCTGCTGCGGCACGACGCCGAGCCGTGCACGGATGTCAGCTCCCTCCGTGATCGGATCCAGCCCGAGGATGCTCAGAGTGCCGCCCGACGGCGGCGAGACGCAGCCGATCATCCGCATCGTCGAGGTCTTGCCAGCTCCGTTCGGTCCGAGAAAGCCGAACGCCTCGCCGCGTTCGACGTCGAAGTCGACGCCGTCCACGGCAACGAGCTCACCGAACCTCTTTACGAGTCCGCGGGCATGCACCAGCGGCAGCTGCTCAGTTGCCTCAGCCACCCCTCCAACCTACCCGGCCGCAGCCCGCCCCGTCAGCGCGGTAGCTTCTGTCGCGCGATGCAGGCGGCTGTTGCGGGCGGCCATCCGGCGACGGTGGCAGCGGGAATCGAGGTCCTGGAGGACGGCGGCAACGCAGCGGATGCCGCGGTCGCATCGTCGCTGGCGTCATGTGTCGCCGAGACGGTGATGACGGGGCTGCTCGGTGGTGGTCATGCGGTGTATTTCGACGCCGCGAGCGGACGCGCCCGCAATCTCGATTGCTTCGTCGCCGTGCCCGGGTTGGGCGAGAAGCCGCGGGAGGCGGAGCTGATCCACCTGGACGTTCCGTTCGGGGCCGAGCTCGTTCACTACGCCGTGGGACCGGCGTCGTGCGCAGTGCCAGGCCTGCCTGCTGGGCTCGAAGCGCTTTCGCGCGAATACGGGCGGCTGCCGTGGGGCCGGCTGGTGGAACCTGCGCTCCGGCTTGCGCGCGACGGGGTCGACTTTCCGCCGGCTCACGCGGCCTGCCTCGCGATGCTGGCGCCGGTGATGACGATGAACGAAGGCGCAGGGATCTACGCGCCCGGCGGTGAGCTGCTGCAGGGCGGCGACCGACTCGAGCAGCCCGGGCTCGTCGCCGCGTTTCAGGCGCTTGCCGCCGACGCCTCCTCGATGTACCGCGGCGCCATCGCAACCGAGCTGCTCGCGCTGTCTGCGGAACGCGGTGGCCTCCTCACTCGGCCGGACCTCGACGCGTACCGACCACGTTGGACCGATCCTGTCGAGATCGCGTATGCCGATGGCCGCGTTGTCACGCGCAGCGGTCTGTCCGGGGTCCCCGAGACCGTGCAGCGGCTTCCGCGTCTCCACGGCCTCGACGACACCGAACGTGTTCTTGCACTCGCCGACGCCTTCGGGACGCCGGCGGACCTGCACGGTGACACGACGAATGTGTCGGTCGTAGATCGGGAGGGCAACGCCTGCGTCGTCACGTCCAGCCTTGGGCTCGGCTCGGGCGACTTCATCCCGGCTCTCGATCTGCATCTGAACAGCATGCTCGGCGAGGCCGACCTGCTGCGCGGGCGGCTCGAGCCCGGTTCGCGGATGCAGAGCATGATGGCACCGCTGCTCGCGTTCGACGGTGCCGGTCTCTCCCTCGCGGCCGGCGCGGCTGGAGGGACGCGACTCAGAACTGCGCTCCTCAGCGTCGTCGCCGGGATTCTCGACGAAGGCCTCGCGGCAAGTGACGCAGTGGAGCGCGCGCGCTTCCATGCTGCCGCGGAGGTGGTCAACGCCGAGCCGGGCGTAGACGAAGGTGCGTTGAACGAGCTCGAAGCCCGTGGCCGCAGCGTCAGACGCTGGCCCGCACCGCATCACTACTTCGGCGGCGTCAGTGTTGTCAGCCGTGCTGGTGCGGCAGGCGACCCTCGTCGGAGCGGCGCGGCGGCCGCGACTCGCTGAAGGCGGCGACGCGGGCGCCGACCCAGCCCACATAGCCGCAGTCGGGACAGCCCGGGTTCTCCTGGACGGTGCCACCGCCCGACGGCTTGGCATAGACCGCTCCACACTCGAGACAGCGCACGCTTTCGAGCACGGTCAAGGTGGGTGCGTCGCCTCCCGGATCGGACCTCACGTGCAAGAAGACACCGCTCTTTGCGGAAACTTGCGTGCTGCTTGTTGCGAAGTACTACCGGCGACGCGGGG
>JBBWZE010000327.1:0-2560 GCA_039648845.1 Actinomycetota bacterium
CGAAGGCCGTCAGCGCAAAGCGCACGCAGCAGATCCTGTTTGCCTGGATAGCGGCGGTAGAGGGCGCTGATGCCGACGCCGGCACGCTTCGCCACGTCCGAGATCGGTGCCGCCGGGTGCGCGATGAACACGTCGCGTGCCGCCTCGAGGATCCGTTCGTCGTTGCGCGCGGCCTGGGCGCGGCGGCCACTGACGGGAGTCGATTCCATGACCAAATCTTAACGGAACGGAGCGTTCCGTTCTGTTATATTTCTGGAACGGAATAGTTCGTTCCGCAAATCGACCCGAAGGATGTCCCCGTGGACTGGAAGCTGGAAGTAGTGCAAGTGCCCGTCTCGGACGTCGATCGCGCCAAGGCGTTCTACGTCGACCAGGTCGGCTTCAACCCGGACCACGACCACCAGGTCACCGATGAGCTCCGCTTCGTGCAGCTCACACCTCCCGGCTCCGCGTGCTCGATCGTGATCGGGACCGGGCTCGCCGAGATGGCTCCGGGCGCGGTGCAGGGGCTGCAGATGGTCGTCGAGGACGCCGATGCCGCGCACGCCGAGCTGAGCGCGCACGGAGTCGACGTCGGCGACATCCAGGATCTCCCGTGGGGCCGCTTCGTGTACTTCAGCGATCCGGACGGCAACGGCTGGGCGCTGCAGCAGCCGCTTCGCAGCTAGTTGGGCTTCGTCGTCATCGCCCAGATGGCGACGACGTAGGCGGTGATGAGGATGCCCATGATGATGCCGGTCGCGCGCAGCTGTCCGGAGCCGGCAACCGAGACGCCCTTCTTCGTCCGCCGCGCAACAAGGCCGGTCATGATCAGGACTGCGAGCAGCAGCACGAAGCCCAGGTCGGACACGATGAAGCCGACCCCGAGCCACGACGGGTTGGCCTTGTCGAGCTTCTCCTTGCTTTCGATGATCTGCGCGAAGATCCGCATCACCAGGTAGGACGGCAGCGTGACCCAGAGCAGGACGCGGGCGAGGAACTGCGCCGCGGGCTGGTCGCCGCGTTCGCGCGCGATGCGCACGGCGTAGAGCGCGACGACCAGCGATGCGACCAGCAGCATCGCGCCCGCGATGTGGAAGAACAGCGGGAAATTCCAGTCTGAGGGCCTGACCACCGCAAGCATCGTCAGTGCCCCGGCTTCCAGACCATGAGGACGAGGATCAGCATCGCCGCAACCATGTCGATGGCCCACAGGACCTTGATGTTGCGCCCGCTGTCCTCGCCTTTGGTCACTTGGCGAGCGGTTTTCGCCACCTCTCCGTTGCAGTAGCCCGCCACCGCCCACCCGACGAGGGCCGCGATCACCCAGAAGCGAAAGAACGCGTAGCTGCCCGGTGACGCATGCAGCAGCCAGAGGCCCAGCACGATCGTCAGCACCGCGCCGATCCCGGAGAGAATCGCGCCGATGCCGGCCAGCCTGGCCGCCCCCGGGCGCTCGAGGGCAGCCTGACCCCATCCGAATGCGAACGGGGCCATCGCTGTCGTGCCGGCCACCAGGGCGAACGCCCCGAGCACATGGAAGAACAGCAGCGTCTCGTACAGCGACATCGGGACCGGACCTTAATCCCGGGTCAGGCCGGAACCGCCCGCGAGTCGAGGTGCGCGGTCACCTTGCGCTTGACGCGCTGCAACGCGTTGTCGACCGTCTTCGTGTCGCAGTTGAGTCGTCCAGCGATCTCCTCGTACGAGCGGCCGTCGAGATAGAGCGACAGGACCGAGCTCTCGAGATCCGACAGTGCGCTCGTGAGGCACCCGACGAGGCTGTGCAGCTCCTCGGAGGAGATCACCTGTATGGCGGGGTCATGGACCGTCGGGCCGGGCAGCACGTCCTCGAGCGTCTGCTCGCCGTCGCCGGCCGCGGCAGGCGTCTGGGCGAACGAGATGTACTCGTTGAGCGGTGCGTGCTTGTTGCGAGTCGAAGTCTTGACCGCGGTGATGATCTGGCGGGTGATGCAGAGCTCCGCGAAGTTGCGGAAGCTCGACTCGCGGTCGGTGCGGTAGTCGCGTACCGCCTTGTAGAGGCCGACGAGCCCCTCTTGCACGAGATCGTCCCAGTCGCCGCCGACCAGGAAGTAGCTCGAGGCCTTCAGACGGACGAAGCCGTGGTACCGCTTGACGATGCGGTCCATGGCGTCCTTGCGCCCCTGCTTGGCAAGGGCGATAAGAAAGTGATCATCAGGCTCAACGTGAGCTTTAGGCTTCCGCAGAGCGGTGGGGGAAGCAGCAAGACTAGCCACGAATTTGTCCTTTCGCGGCGCGCTTACCTCCCCTGGCAGCGCCTTCCAACTATTGGTCCAAGGTCTACCTGCAGGCTGATTCCGGCGCCCCGGAACTAACCCTCAAGTGCAGGTTCACGTCCTCCTTCGAGCCGGAGAATGACGGAGTTATGTATCCGTGTCAACTTTTTCGGCGGGATTGCAAGATTCCGTACAGGATGGCCGCGGCCGCGGTAGAGACGTTGAGGGATTCCATACGGCCCCGGATCGGCAGCGAGATCAGCTGGTCGCAGTGCTCGGCGACGCGAGGGCGCAGCCCCTTCCCTTCCGAGCCCATGACGAGC
>JBBWZE010000335.1:0-2560 GCA_039648845.1 Actinomycetota bacterium
TCGGAACCCCTGAGGAGCTCGTCGGCTCGCCCGCCGACGAATACGTCGAAAACTTCGTCCGCGATATCCCTCGCAGCCACGTGCTCACGCTGCGGTGGATCATGCGCGACCCCGCGCGAGGCGAAGACGATGGACCGCGCCTCGACGTCCGCACGACGGTGCGGAACGCGGTGCCGGTGATCGTCGAGAGCGATAAACCCGTGTGCGCCGTCGACGACGGCCGCGTGGTCGGCGTGGTCGACAAGGAAGCCGTGCTGACGGCGATCGCAGGCGAGAGCGGCTAATGGCCGTCGCGCAAGCGGCCGGCCGCCTTGCAGTACCCGCGCGCCGGCCGTGGTGGCGGAGTCGGGCCGGGCTCGTCCTCGCGATCGTCATCGGGATGGTGATCGCGTTCTTCGGCTGGCGGAACCAGCTCCTCTGGCCGGCGGCGCTCACCTGGAACTCGCTCGCACATCACCTCGACTCGTTCCAGACGTGGCTCTCGGACAACCGCAACGTGCCGCACCCCAGTGTCTTCTTCCGCGCGTTCAACGGGCTCGCGACCTTCCTCGACAACCTCGTCGGCTGGCTGACGAGCCTCTTCTTCAAGCTCACGTGGGCCGGTACGACGGCGCTGGGCGTGCTCATCGTCCTGCGCTTCGGTGGCCGCCGCGCGGCGCTCGGCACGGCCGCGGCATTCGCGTCGTTCGCAGCGATGGGGCTCTGGGAGTCCAGCATGCGCACCTTCGCTCTCACGCTCGCCTCCGTCGGACTCTCACTCGCGATCGGCCTTCCACTCGGAGTCGTCGCGGGCCGCTCCGACCGCTTCCAGCGCGCCATCACCCCGGTTCTCGACGCGATGCAGATCATCCCGGCCTTTGCGTACCTGATGCCGATCGTGCTCCTGTTCTCGGTCGGCCCGGGCGCTGCCGTCGTGACGACGCTCATCTACTCGGTGCCGCCGGCGATCCGCATCACGGCGCTCGGCATCCGCGGCGTGCCGACGAACACCGTCGAGGCCGCCGCTGCACTCGGCGCGACGAAGCTGCAGACGCTCTTCAAGGTGCAATTGCCGCTCGCACGCCGAATGCTGCTCCTCTCCGTGAACCAGACGATCCTCTTCGCGCTCTCGATGGTGGTCATCGCAGGACTGATCGGCGGCGCGGGTCTCGGTGATGTCGTGACGAGCGGCCTCTACTCGAACCCGGCGCTCGCGATGCTTGCCGGCGCCGCGATCGTGATCATGGCGATCGCGCTCGACCGCGCCACCGAGGCGATGGCGAATCGCACCGATCCGGCTCATCGCCACCTGACCGAGGGCAAGCAGAAGCGGCTCCGTCTCTACACGCTCGCCTGCGCCGCGGCGGTCGGGCTCGCGGCCGGGCTCGGCAACGCTCTCGGCGCCGGCAGCGTCTGGAGCCGGTCGACGGCTCAATCGTGGCTGCTCCGCCAGGTGCAGAGCGCACTCGACTACGTGCAGAACCCCGACACGTTCATCTTCCACATCACGAACCCGATCGGGAACTTCATCGTCCAGTACGGACTCGGGCCGCTGCGCAGCTTCTTCGTGGAGGTGCCGTGGCCGGCGATGACGTTCGGGCTCGCACTGATCGCGTTCCTTCTCTCGGGTCTACGGCCCGCCATTGTGACGATCGTGATGCTCTCGCTGATCGGCATCACGAACGAGTGGACGCCCGCGATGGACACCCTCTCGCAGGTACTCGTCGCAACCGTGTTGACGATGATCGTGGGCATCCCGCTCGGCGTCTGGGCCGCGGAGAGCGCACGCACCCGACGCGTGATGCGGCCGATCCTCGACGTGCTGCAGACGCTGCCCCAGCTCGTCTACATCATCCCGTTCATCTACCTGATGCCCGTGTCCATCGTTCCGGGCGTGATCGCCGGCGTGCTCTACGCGTCGCCGGTCGTGATCCGGCTCGTCGAGGCCGGCGTGCGTGAGGTGTCGCCGCACTCCGTCGAGGCAGCGGGCGCCTTCGGCGCCACGCGGCTTCAGACGCTCCTGAAGGTGAAGATCCCCCTCGCGCGTGAAGCGATCATGCTCGGCGTCAATCAGGGAATGATCATGGTGCTTGCCGTCGTCGTCATCGGCGGCCTCGTTGGCTCCGGTGCGCTCGGCTACGACGTCGCGCAGGGGCTCCAGCAGAGCTTGTTCGGGCAGGGCGTGCTCGCGTCGCTCGCGATCCTCGCGTTGGGGATCGCGCTCGACCGCGTCACGCAGGGGCGCCGCCGCAGGCGGCTCGAGGACTTGGCGTGAAATACAAAGGAGGCAGCATGAAGGTGCGGGTCGGAGGGTTGGTCGTTTTGATCGTCACGGCGGTGGCCGTAGCGGTCGCGCTCACGGGCGGGAGCGCGGCCGCGAAGTCGAACGCGTGTGGCACCGTCACACTCAACGAGCAGGCGTGGGCGGGCTCGACTGCAAACACGTACGTCGTGAAAAACGTGCTCGAGAAGAGCCTCGGGTGCAAGGTCAAGATCTCGAAGGTCGCCGAGGTCCCTGTCTACCAGGCGATGGCCGACGGCAAGACCGACGCCATCCTCGAGGACTGGGGCCACGTTCCTC
>JBBWZE010000343.1:0-3108 GCA_039648845.1 Actinomycetota bacterium
GCTGGACTCCCGCTAGCGCGGCGATCGAGATCGGGATGAATGAGAACGCCATGCCCATGCCGACCAACAGGTACCCAGGCAGAAGGTGGGTGGCGAATGAGTCGTTAACCGGAATCTGCGTGTACCAGAGCATGCCCCCCGTGATCAGCGCCAAGCCGACAGCGAGCACCGGCCGCGGTCCAATCCTCGTCACGAGCGCCTGCGCGATCCCTGCGACCGGGACCACGGTTCCGGCGGTTGCCAGGAACGTCAATCCGGTCTTGAGGGCCGAATAGCCAAGCACCTGCTGGACATACAGCGTCAGCAGGAAGAAGTTGGAGAACACGACCACGCCGACGAAGAACCCGCAGACGTTCGCGCCGGTGACGGTGCGCAGGCGGAAGATGCTGAACGGCACCATCGGCGACGAGTTCCGTGTCTCGATCACGAGAAACGCGACGAAGAGCACGGCGGAGGCGATCAGTAGCCCGACGGTGCGGCCGGTCGCCCAGCCGACGTTCGGCGCCTTCGAGATTGCATAGACGAGGAGTGAGAGGCTGGACGTGATGGTGACTGCGCCGCCGATGTCGAAGCCGCGGAGCCCTTCGATCCGGCTTTCGCGTACGAACGTGCGCGTGAGCGCGAGAACGAGCACGCCGACCGGGACGTTGACGAAGAAGATCCACTCCCAGCCGGCGTAGGAGGTGAGGAGGCCTCCGAAGAGGACGCCTGCGGCCGCGCCGCTGCCACCGATGGCACCCCAGAGCCCGAGTGCCTTGTTGCGCTCGGAGCCTTCCTGGAACGTGGTCGTAATGATCGAGAGAGTCGCGGGAGAGATGACGGCTGCTCCGACTCCCTGAACCGCGCGAGCTGCGATCAGCACGGTGATCGTGTTCGCAAGTCCGCAGGCGAGCGAGGCTGCGGAGAAGAGTGCAACGCCGATCATGAACAGTCGGCGTCGGCCGAGCAGGTCGGCAGCGCGTCCGCCGAGGAGAAGGAGGCCGCCGAACGTGATCGTGTATGCGATGAGCACCCACTGCAGTGTGTTGTCGTTGACGTCCAGCGACGTCTTGATCGACGGCAGCGCGACCGTGACGATCGTCCCGTCGAGGACCGTCATGAAAAACGCGACGCAGACGACCGCGAGTGCTTTCCAGCGATTCGGATCGAGCGGAGGCATCTCTAACGCTCCTCGGTGAGATGGGCCGAGAGGAACCGGCCGCCTCTGTCGAGCGCCGCGGTCGCTTCGTCGAGGATCGGGTAGTACGCCTGGAAGACGTGGGGAACACCAGGAGTGATGTCGAGCGTTACTTCGACGTCGTAGGTAGCCGCTTGTTGCGCGAGCCGGATCGCGTCATCGAGGAGAACCTCGTGCGTTCCCACCTGAATGAGCAGTGGGGGCAGACCAGACAGGTCGGCAAACACAGGGCTGATGAGGCCGAGGGCCGCATCTTGGCCCGACGTGTAGTCGGGCACTCGTGCTTCTAGCGCCTCCCGGCTGAGCAGCGGGTCGTCGTTGTGCCTGGTCTCCATCGTCGACCCGGCGAGCGTGAGATCGACGTACGGCGACATGACCAAGGCCGCCGTCGGCAGAGGAAGCCCACGATCGCGGGCGTTGACCAGAGTGGCGATCGCGAGGCCGCCGCCCGCGGATTCGCCGGCGAAGACAATGTCCGACGGTGCGACGCCGCTTTCGAGTAGCCCGATGTATGCGGCGAGAGCATCGTCGACCGCTGCCGGATAGGGATTCTCAGGCGCGAGCCGGTAGTCGACGGAGACGACCTTGGCTTGTGTCCGCCGGCCGACCTGTGAAGCCAGATCGGCGGCGAGGGCGGCGTCGCCCATCACGTAGACGCCACCGTGGAAGTAGAGGACGACGTGCCGCGGCTCAACCCCCTGGACGGTGATCTCGGCGGTTGGGACGTCGCCCAGTGCGCCTTCGGTCACCGTGATGTCGGCGGGCAGCGGGTAGGCGGAGAGCAACGCGCGAAGGAGCCGCCGTTGCTCGTTGACATCGCTACCCGGCGGGAACGCCGACTGACGTAGGATCGCGTCGAGCGTCTCTCGCTGCTCGGCACTCATGTGCGCAGCAGCCGTTCGGTGAGCACGATCTCGACGATGTCCGCGACGGTTTCAGTGCGCGCCCAGTCACGCTGCAGCTCGCACGCGAGTGCGACCCAGCTGATCGGGCTGCCTCCCGCCTGGAGGACGCGCTCGAGGCCGGCGCGGTGAGCTTCTTCGCTGGTGCCGCCGATCGCGTCGACCACGGGGTAGACGTCATAGCCCTCACGCAGTGCGTCGAGGGCTGGAAAGGCCATGCAGATCTCCGTCCAGAGGGCGCACATGATCAGCTTGCGTCGTCCGGTGGCCCGAACGGCGGCAAGGAAGTCCGCGTCCTCCCACGAGTTCAGGGACGTTCGGTCGATCGGCGGATAGTCGTCGAGAAGCTCTGCGAGCTCGGGCACGGTCGGCTGTTGGTTGCCCGAGGCGACGTTGACGGTCGAGTGGACGATGGGTACGCCGAACGCCTTCGCCGTCTTCACTGTGGAGACGATGTTCTCGAGCAGGAGGCCGGGGTCCATCGAGTGAACTGCGGCGAACTGAGACGGCTGGTAGTCGATCAGCACGAGCGCCGAGTTCTGAGGCGTCAGCAGGTGATCGCCGATGGGGTCGCGGACGGGGAGGCTGGCCATCAGGGATGCACCTGCGAGCCGTAGCCGAGGTCGAGCCGGATGGACTCCATCACCCAGAAGGTCGTGTGCTCCGTGAACACGTCCGCTGCTGCGAGCACGCCGGTGTATTTCTGAATGACCGGTGCGGCGGCGACTGCGGTGACCTCGTCCAGGTACCCCTTCACGGCGGCCCATGTGTTCTCGCCGTACTTCACGAAGTACGGCGTCGGATCGACGGTGTCGATCGCCTTGCGTGACTCCCCGGAGATGTCCGCCATGTACTGCTGGTGCAACGTGACGTCGTCGCGTGTGCCGAGGCGGGCTAGATGGCCGCCGATGAAATGCGACCAGGAATACGCGAGCGCGTTTGCCGGCGCCTCGATGTAACCGGGGATGTCCTCGGTCAAGTTCGAGTTGTAGACCGGCGCCCAACCCGGATTCACGATGTCGATCAACA
>JBBWZE010000005.1:0-5205 GCA_039648845.1 Actinomycetota bacterium
CCTCGTACGTGCGGTCGCTCGAGGCGTTGCTCGACGCGGGTTCGTACGTGGGGATCGCGACGCATGACGAGTGGCTGCTCGACGAGGGCCGGCGCCTCGTCGCCGAACGTGAGCTGTCGCCTGAGGAATACGAGTTCCAGATGCTGCTTGGAGTGCGCCCCCAGTTGGGAGACGAGCTCGTGCGCGAGGGCCACCGGCTGCGGATCTATGTCCCGTTCGGGCGACACTGGTACGCGTATTCACTCCGGCGCCTGCAGGAGAACCCGAAGATCGCCGGCTACATCGCGGCGGACACGATCGGACGCTTGGTCGGCCGCCGTAACGGCTCTGGCGGTTAGTTGATCTGGACGAGGGCCGAAGGCTGCCGCGTCTGGGACGCGGAGGGACGCGAGTTCATCGATCTGACCGGCGGCTTCGGTGTCGCCGCGCTTGGCCACCGGAATCCGCGCATCGTCGAGGCGATCCACGACGCGCCTGTCGCCCATGCGCTCGGCGATCTGGCGGAGGCGGAGGTCACTCGGCAGTTCCGGGACGCGCTTCCGTGGCCCGCGAAGCTGGGGGTCACCGGCGAGGACGCGGTCGAGATCGCATTGCGCACCGCGTTGCTTGTGACGGGCAAGCAGGGAATCGTCGCCTTCGACGGCGCGTACCACGGTACGGGCCTGCTCGCTCTCGCAGCGACCGGGCTCGAGCGCTTCCGCAAGCCGTTCGCGTCGTGGCTGCCAGGCCCGGTGCATCGGCGCACATATGGCGAGGATCCCGGTGCGTTGCCCGACGACGCCGGCGTCGTCATCGTCGAGCCGGTTCAGGGACGTGCGGGCGCACGCGTTCCGCCTGACGGTTTCCTGCCGGCGTTGCGGGAGCGCTGCGACGAGGCGGGCGCGTTGCTCGTCGTCGACGCGATCTTCACCGGGCTGGGCCGCATCGGCGAGATGTGGCCGGGCGCCGACGTCGCAGACATCCTCTGCGTGGGCAAGGCGCTCGGCGGTGGGTTGCCGATCTCGGCCGCACTTTTTGTCAACCGCGAGCTCGAGCAGGCCTGGGACTTCGGCGAGGAGGATCTCTATACGCACACGCATTCCGGCAACCCGCTTGCCTGCGCTGCGGCGCTGGTCGTTCTCGAAGAGGTGCCGAAGCTGCTACCTCGGATCGACGAGCTAAGTCAGCAGTTTGTCGCGGCCGGGTGGCAGGGGAAGGGACTGTTACGCACGGAGACGAGCGACGCTGCGCATGCGGACCGCAACGGTGTGCTCGTGGTTCCGATTCCTGCGTCGGCAGGCCGTCACGCGCTGATTCAGGCCGCTCCGCCGTACACGCTCACGGACGAGGAGCTCGACGAAGCGTTTCGCCGGCTGGCGGGTTATGGCGGCGGCCCGGGCGGGCCGGGAGGCGGCGGTGCTTCTTCTTCCTCCACCACCGTACGCCGCTGAGGCGGGTAGCCGGGTCCGGCCGCCGGCGGGCCGGTGTAGCCGCCGCGGTGCCAGCCCCAGGCCCCGGGCCCCAGGCGTTCCCAGAGCAAGAGTGAGAGGAGCAAACCGATCAGGCCCACGAGCATCAGGATCCAACCGACGACGTCGATGTCGACCGCCGGATTGGGATCGCTCTGGTTGACGGCGAAGGCAAGGATCGCGCCGACGGCGATCAGAATCAGGCTGACGGGAAGTCCCATTGGGTCAGAGTCCCCGGCCGCGATAGATGCCAAACGAACTAATCGAGCCTGATGAGCCCCGCGTTCACCGGCGTAAAACCGCAAGCCTCGAAGTAGAACGCTCGCAAGTGGTAGTCGAAGTCACCGCGCCATTCGTAGGTGATCGCCACGCTTAGGATTTCCGGACGTAGAGCAGAAACGTGCCGGGAATCCGGGCGTCGTGGCGGCGAAAGCCGTCGCTGCGGGCCGGATACTCCTCGAGCGCACCCAACGCGAGACCGGCGCGTGCGGCGGCGTTCACGATCTGGCCCAGCCGCCGCGACCCTTCGGCGAAGTAGCTCTCACGCCAGTGCATGAGGCCGTCGACGCACAGGGCCACAGGATGTTCCTCGAAGAGCAGCAGTTCGCCGCCGAACTGCAGCGCCGCCGCGATGCCTCGCATCCAGTCCTCGAGATCGGTGATCGGCAGAAGCGACCCGAGCCCGGCGTACACGAGGTCGAAGCGCCCGCGCCGCAATTCTGCGGGCAGCTGTTGCGGATCTGCCTGCACCCAGAGGATGGAGGGCCAGCGTTCGCGTGCCAGCTCCAGCGCCTGCCCGGAAGAGTCGACACCGGTCACGATCGCTCCGAGCTCCGCAAGCTCGGCGGTCGACTCACCGGTGCCGCATTGCAGATCGAGCACGCGCTTCTTCCCGAGGTCGGCAAGCGCGCTCCGGACCTGCTTGGGAAGGCCGCGCTCGCCGGACAGCGCCTCTGCGCGTTGCCGGTGAATCTCGTCCCAGGCGCGCCGGTTTTGGTCGGTCGGTTCCATCAGGCGAGCAGCGAGAAGCCGCCGTCGACGATCAACGTGTGCCCGCGCACCATATGTGCGTCGGCCGAGCAGAGGAATGCGACCGCGCCCGCGATGTCGGCGGGCTCGGCGAGGCGGCCCGCCGGCGTTCGCGTCCTTCCCGCGCGCAGCATCTGTTCACGATTCGGAAAGTGATCGAGCGCTTCCGTCTCGACCACACCACCGGACACGGCGTTGACGCGGATGCCACGGGGCGCGAGCTCGACTGCGAGATAGCGCACGACGGATTCCAGCGCCGCCTTGGAGGTCCCCACGAGCACGTAGTTCTCGAGCACTCGCTGCGCGCCGAGCGAAGAGATCGCGACGATCGACGAGCCGCTCTCCATATCCGGCGCGCACGCGCGCGTGAGGGATAGCAAGGCCCGCGCATTTGCGTTCAGCGTCCAGTCCCAGTGCCTGTCCTCCGTTTCGAGCGCCGGCTCGATCACGCCGGTGGCTGCGTTGTGCACGACGACCGTGTAGGGCCCATGCGATGCGAGCTCGGCGATCACCTTCTCCGATGCCACGTTGCCTCGCACGAGCACGGGCTCGGCACCGGCCGCACGCACTTCTTCCGCGGCCGACTCGGCTGCTTTGTCGTTCCGCATGTAGCCGAGGACGACGCGCAAGGCGCCGTCAGATGCGAGCCGAAGCGCGATCGCCTTCCCGATCCCGCGCGTCCCGCCCGTCACGACGACGGACGGGCCTGTGGTCGGACTCATTTTCGACCGGGTAGCGGGTCGTGCGCGGGCGCAGTGCTCGGGATCTCTTCCCACCCGGGCCTCGACCGCGGCTCACGCCGGCCGTCCTCGGCCTTCGAGGAGGCCAACGCGAGCCGCTCGAGTAGCTCGATCTTCTGCTGTGCGTAGCTTCTCAAGGGATGCCCGTCGGGGAGGTGCAGCACGAGCTCTTCGACGCGCGCCCGGAGCTGGGGGGCGAAGTGCGGCGTCGCGGGTCCGACGAGTGCGTCGATGTCCTCTTTTGTGGGCTCCCGCATCGGCGAAAGCCTAACTGCCTAGCCCTGAAGCGGCGAGGCGATGTAGATGCGCGTTTCGAGCGGCCCGAAGGAGTCTGTGAAGGACCCGCCGCTCGCGGTAACGGTGTGCTGGCTGTCGAGGCTTCGGAGCACCCGGTCGCCCAGGGCGGGGACGTTGATGCTCGCCATCGCTGGACCGCGGCTCGCGTTCACCGCAATCACGTAGACGGCGCCGTTGTGTTCGCGGGCTCCTGCCTTTACCGAGCTCCCCAGTGCGACGCTCGCAGCGATCGGGGGTTCGACGAGTGCGGGAACCAGTGACTGGATCTCGTGATTCGTCCGAGCGATCTCTGCGCCGACGTCGACACTCCAGTTGTTCGGGAAGTAACCGATCGCGTGGGCGCCGCCGGCGATCGACAGCCACGCCTCCGCGCGAACGGTCTCGGGCGTCGGGTCGAGTTGTGCGCCCATGCAATCCATGCGGCGGGCTTCGATCCACTGGAACGTCGGCCGGCCACGGCCGAGGGCGACCAGGTCGAGCTGCGAGTCGAATACGTCGCCGAAGCTGTCCCAGCGGCACCAGTTCTGCAGCGGGTAGAGATCGAATCCGAGCACGTCGGCGCTCGCGGCCAGCGCAGGATACATCCCCTTCCCTTGTGGGAGCGGATTGGCTCGGCTGTAGAAGTGGTTCGTGAGCGTGAGGAACCGCGGGCCCGAGCCAGCCGTTTCCGGGACCAGCCGCAGCGCGTCTGCAGTCGTCAGGTCGCCGGGAAGATGGGTGTCCCATTCGTCGGGCAGGTGCGTCCCGATAGTGCCGGCGCGTGCCGCGGCAGGCGCCTGTGCGTCGGCGAGTACGAAGGCTCGGCCGGCGACCCAGTTCGCAAGGTCGGTCCCAGTACCGCAGCCGTTGCCCATGTAGAGATCGATGCCGACGGCGAGATTTGCCGCGACTGCGTCCGGGCACTGGGCCCAGACCATTTTCGGGAACGCCGGCTGCCCGTCGAGCAGGATGACTCCGCCGGCTGTCGTCGCCTGCACCGGGCCGGAGAGAGCGGGAGTGGTGAGCAGGTACTCGTCGACACGTCCGGGGCCGCCTTGGCTGGCGGCCGTGACGGCGACCTTGTACGAGCTCGAGAAGCTCAGGCCGGTGAGGGTCGCCTGGTGCTCGGTCGTTGCGAGGGTCGGTGCCGTCCAGAGGACCGGCGCGTCCGGTCCGTAGGCGATGCGCGACGTCGCCGGCACGTTCGTCTGCCAGGCAATCGTCGCGGAGAACGGGGTGAGGGAGAGCGTGTGCACGTTCTCGATCTGCGGCGGCGGGCCGGCGGGGGTGAATGTCGTCGTGGTCGCCGTCGGGGTCGCCGTCGTGTCGCTCGGCGAGTCGCTCGCCGTCGGCGTGGTCGCGACGCCCGGCAGGGCGAGGAACCTCAGGTCACTGACGTACGGCGAGTTGAAAGTGGCATCGGGAGTGGTGCCTGCGCCGGATCGCGAGCCGTACGTTGCGCTCGCTTGTCCGGTGGCTCCGGAGAGGTGCTGAAGGCCATGACCGCCAGACGGACTGCCGGTAGCGAGGCCGACCGGGGACACCGGCCGTCCGCTCGGCGGTGCGAAGGTGAAGGGCGCCTGGGCGGCATTCGGGGTCGCCGACGCCGCCGCGACGGGGGCGGAATCGGAGCCGGGCAACGCCAGCTTGAAGCCGATCGTCGAACCGGCAACGACGGCAAGCAGGAGCCAACAGACGGTGCGCAGGGGCAC
>JBBWZE010000035.1:0-5782 GCA_039648845.1 Actinomycetota bacterium
CGCGTCTCCGCTTGTCGGGATCTCGAACGACGGGCTCGTCCTCCTTCGGCGCGCGGCACCGAAGCGGCCGTTGTTCGTTGCTCTCGAGCGCGAGCTGCCCGAAACCTTCCCCGAGCGCGACGCGCAGCTCCTGCGCGCATTCCGCCAGCGCTACGACCGCCTGACCGCCGCATTGGCGCGCCTTTCGCTCGAGCGCTTGTGCGAGCGGATCATCTCGGAGCACGACTACGACCTCGCAGTGCTCGCGCGCTGGGACGGCCGCCGCCGCTACGCGAACCTGCGCAAACTCGCCCGGCTCGCGCGCTCGTACGAGGAGTTGCGCGGTCCCGACGTGGAAGGGTTCGTGCGGTTCGTCCGCGACCAGGAGGCCGTCGGCGCGCGCGAGTTGGAAGCGGTGGCGGAGGAGGAGGGTGGAGATGCCGTCCGGCTACTGACGATCCACGCGGCGAAAGGCCTCGAGTTCAAGGTGGTCGTCGTGGCGGACGCGGGCCGCGACAAGGCGCCGCCGGCGTCTCACGAGATTCTTGCTCTCTCCGACGGTCGCTTCGGCTTCCGCGTCGCCGACCCGATCACGAGCAAGCCGCGGGGCGCATATGCCTACGATGCCGTCCAGGAAGCGCGAAAGGCCGAAGACCGCGCGGAACGCCTGCGCCTCTACTACGTCGCCATGACCCGCGCGATCGACCGGTTGATCATCTCGGGCTCGATCGATCCCGCCCGTACGGCTGACGACACGACGCCGATCGGGTGGGTGCTCGGCCGCCTCGATGCGAAGGACGAGATCGAGCGGGCGGACGGCGAACCCGTGGAGCTCGAGCGTGGAGGGGCACGCGTGATCCTGCGCGTCGACCGCTTCAGCGCAGAACCGGAAGTCACAGTCGAGGCCCCTGCCGAGGATGGACAGCTTGCGCTGTTCGACGATGGCGGTGCGGGTGTGCTGCCCGCGCTCGTGCCGGCGCTGCAGCCGCTGGTCGAAATTCCGGCGCCGCCGATTCATCGCGTCCGGCGCCTGTCGTTCAGTGCGCTTGCGCTATTCGACCGTTGCTCGTTCCGCTACTACGCCGAGCGTGTCGTCGGCATGAGGCCGACCGACGAACGCCGCGCCGTGCCCGGCACGCCGGGCCTGGCGGCGACCGAGATCGGCGACGCCGTGCACCGCCTGCTCGAGCTGGTGAGCCTGGAACAACCGCTTCCGCCCGACGATCTCGTCGCTCGCGTGCGCGCCTGGTACCCGCGCGTGAACGACGAGGAGCTGGAGCGAATCGCGGGGTTCGTCCGCTCGTACTGCGACTCGGAGCTCGCGCGGCGCGTCGCGCAGCTTCCGGGCGCGCAACCCGAGCGGCCTTTCGCATTCGAGCACGACGGTGTCCTGCTGCACGGGCGGCTCGACGTGCTCCAGCTCGAGGGCGAGCGCGCAGTGGTTGTCGACTACAAGACGAACTCGCTGGCAGAAGGCACGCCCGAGGAGATCGTCGAGCACGACTACCGGCTGCAGCGGCTTGTCTACGCGCTCGCCTGCTTCCGCGCCGCCGCGCGGGAGGTTGAGGTCGTGTACCACTTTCTCGAACGCTCGGACGCGGTCGTCTCGACCGTGTTCCACGTCGATCGGCTGCCGGAGCTCGAGGCCGAGCTGAGCGAGGCGATCGCGCGGATCAACGCCGGTGAATTCCGGCCGACGCCGAGCGAGTTCATCTGCGCCGGCTGCCCGGCACTCGACGTGATCTGCGCAGGCCCGCGCCTGCGCTCGGCGGGCTACGCCGAGCACGCACTCGCTACCGTCTCGTAGTGCCCCCGAGAAGCTTCGTCAAGGAGGCGCGCCGGCGCGTCGGCCCGAAGCGTGCCCGGATCCGTGAGATCATCGACCGGCTCGCCGCCGCGCACCCTGACGCGGCGATCGCGCTCAAATCCCGCTCGCCTCTCGAGCTGCTCGTGGCGGTGATGCTGTCGGCGCAGACGACCGACGTGAACGTCAATCATGTGACCGAGAGGCTGTTCGTCAAGTACCGCAAGCCAGAGGACTACCTTGCGGTTCCGCCCGAGGAGCTCGAGCGCGACATCTTCGCGACCGGGTTCTTCCGCCAGAAAGCGAAGTCGTTGCGCGGCACGATGGCGATGCTGCTGACCGAGTTCGACGGCGAGGTTCCCCACCGTCTCGAGGATCTCGTCCGCTTGCCTGGAGTCGCCCGCAAGACGGCGAACGTCGTCGCCGCGGAGCTCGGAGAACCCCAGGGCATCGTGGTCGACACGCACGTGCGCCGGCTCTCGCAACGCCTCGGCCTCACCAAACAGGAGGATCCGGTCAAGATTGAGCGCGACCTGATGAAGATCGTGCCGCGCGAGGACTGGGGACGCTTCCCGCACTTGCTGATCTGGCACGGGCGGCGAGTCTGCCTAGCGCGTGTGCCACGTTGCGAGGAGTGCGTCCTGAACGACCTTTGCCCGTCGTCGCGTGTCTGAGCTCCAGCATCCGGAGTCACGCAGCTTCGAGCTCGTCGCCGACGTCTACGAGCGAGCCCGGCCGGGCTACCCACGCGAGGCAGTCTCCTGGATCGCCGAACGGCTGGGCCTGGGCCCGAGCCGCAGCGTGCTCGATCTGGGCGCCGGGACCGGCAAGCTGACCCGCGCTCTCCTGGAGACGGGCGCCCGTGTCATCGCGGTCGAGCCGGGTGACGCAATGCGTGCGGAGTTGGAGCGCGCCGCGCCTGGAGCCGAAGCATTGCGCGGCTCGGCCGAGGACATACCGCTTCTCGACGAAAGCGTGGACGCGATCACGGTGGGACAGGCCTTCCACTGGTTCCGGCACGAACTGGCGTTGCCGGAGATCCACCGGGTCCTTCGCGCAGGTGGCGGGGTCGCGCTCGTCTGGAACTCACGCGATCCGGATGAGCCCTTGCATCGCGAGATCGGCGCACTGCTCGCGCCCTTCGTTCCGCCCGACCGGCCGCCGTCAGAGGACTGGGCGACCCAGCTCGGCGAGAGCGAGCTCTTCGGCAAGCTCGATGAGAGGCGCTTCTCGTTTGTTCAGGAACTGGACGCGGACGGGCTTGCGGACCGCATCGCCTCGGTTAGCTTCGTCGCCGCAGCGCCTTCGGAAGCCAGACGCGAGCTCGACCGGTGCCTCCGTCGAGTCGCGGAAAGCCTCGGTGGCCGCGTGGACTTTCCCTACGTGACGGCCGCGTACGTCAGCTTCGCGGTGTGATCGCGACGAGCAGTCCGCCGTCGTCGTCGTAGGCCGGGAAGAAGTCCGCCGTCACCGCTTTCTGCTGGCCTGCCCGTGTCCGCATCTCCATCCGCTCGCCCAGCCGCCGCACACCCCACTCGAGCGCGAGGGCAGCGGGGTTCTGATTCCCCTCGAACCCGTTCAGGGAGAAGCGCTCCACCAGGTTGGCTCCGAGCAGCTCCTGCTCCCGGTAGCCCGAGAGCTCGAAGATCCCACGGCCGCTTGCGAGGATCCGTCCGTCCTTGTCGCAGACGACGAAACCGGTGTTTGGGGCGGGGTAGTAGTCGTCCATCAGCTCGAAGAGAAAGCCGAAGCCGCAGCGGTCGCAGGCCACCGGGACGTTGTCGATCTCCTGGAGCCGGTCGTGGTCGATGGAGCGCTGTTTGCAGTTCGGGCAGATGAAGTACGGCACCCGTTCAAGGTAGCGAGGGGAACTAGATCCAGTTACGCCTTCTGAAGAAGACGAGCTGCGCGATCGTGGTCACGACGATCAGGCCCCAGGACCAGGCGTAGCCCCACTGCCAGCCGAGCTCGGGGAAGTGGTGCTTGAAGTTCTGGCCGTAGAGCCCGACGATGAACGTCGGCACCAGGAGCATGGACGCGAGTGCGGTCAGCTTCTTCGTCACCTCGTTCTGGTCGTTGGCGATCTTGGTCTGCAGGTAGTCGCGGACGCTCGCGATGAGGTCGCGTGAGAGCTCGAGCCCGTCGAACGCCCGGAGCAGCTTGTCGTAGGCGCTGTTGAAGGCCACCTCGACGTCGTGCGGGAACACCTCCTCCTGCCCCTCCTTCACCTCGACGACGTTGTCGACGACCCGCCGGATGGCGTCGCGGGTCGGGGCCAGGGTGCGGCGGATCCGCAGGAGATCGTGCCGAAGCTCGCTCAGCCGATCACGAGTCGCGGTGGCGGGTGCGGTCTCGACCTTGTCCTCGAGCTCGTCGATCTCTCCATCCAACTGGTCGACCAGTTCGAGGTACCGCTCGGCGATGTCGTCGACGAGCCGGTAGAACATCATCCCCGCACTGTCTTCTGGCCGGCACGATCCACGTACGGGACGCGGATCGTAGAAATGCTCGCCCGGAGGGGTCTTGCTCACCGTGACGAGGACGTCGTGCGTGACGACGACGTCGACCTCCTGGTAAAAGACACGATCCTCGTCGGGGACGGCAACCGCGACGAGGAAGATGCCGAAGATGTAGTCGCCGTGACTCTGTAACGTCGGCCGCGGCTCGTCGGCGTGCTCCGCCGGTGTGAGCAAGCGGTCGAGCGCCGTCTCGTAGAGGTCCCGCGGGAGCTTCTCGCGCAGCTCCTCCGGAGTCGGATCGATCAGATCGATCCATTCGGCCATCGGTCGAGGCTAGCTCCGCCGTCGGCTAGAGCTACGTGTCCTAGGAGCGGGGTGCGGCTTCGGCGGCCATCAGGTGCCCCTCGAGCGCCGCGAGGTACTTCTCGGCGTCGAGTGCACCCATACAGCCCGAGCCGGCGGCGGTGACCGCCTGGCGATAGATGTGATCCTGCACGTCGCCCACGGCGAAGACTCCCGGCACATTGGTCTCGGTCGAGTGCGCCTTCGTGATCAAATAGCCGGCTTCGTCATGCTCGAGCTGGTCGAGGAAGAGGGCGGTGTTGGGATCGTGGCCGATCGCCGCGAAGACGCCGTCAGCGTCGAGCTCCGACGTCTCGTCGGTGTTGACGTCCCGCAGGCGCACGCCGATCACGCGCTCCTCTCCGAGCACCGCGTCCACCACGGCGTTGGTGACCCAGTCGATCTTGTCGTTCGCCCGCGCACGGTCTTCCATGATCTGCGAGGCGCGGAACTCGTCGCGCCGGTGCACGATCGTCACCTTGGCCGCGAAGCGGGCGAGGAACGTTGCTTCCTCCATCGCGGAATCGCCGCCGCCGACGACCACTACGTGCTTCTCCGGGAAGAAGGCGGCGTCGCAGGTCGCGCAGTACGAGACGCCACGGCCCTGGAGCCTGCGCTCGGAGTCGAGCCCGAGCTGGCGGGCGGTGGCGCCGGTCGCCACGATCACGGTCTCGGCGCGGTACTCGTCGTCGCCCACCCACACGCGGTGGGGACGCTCCGTGAAGTCGACCTTGGTCACGTCATCCGTGACGAACTCCGTCCCGAACCGCTCGGCCTGGCGGCGGAACTCCTGCATCATCTCCGGGCCCAGTACACCGTCGGCGTATCCGGGATAGTTCTCCACATCGCTGGTGATCATCAGCTGGCCGCCCCAGTTGAAGCCCTCGATCACGAGCGGCTTAAGATTCGCGCGGGCAGCGTAAAGGGCGGCGGTGTACCCGGCCGGGCCCCCTCCGATGATGATCATCTCGCGAACATCGTTGTCAGTCATGGTCCTCCGATTCCCTGTTTCTCTCTATTAAACGATTTCGGTCGGCTGAAGCTTCCGGGGTCGCCCGGCCTCCGGGGCCCCTCGATGCATAGAATCCGCGCGCGCATGGTACGTAGGGGCGGGCGATGGCTGGAATGGTGACGTGGTCGCTCCTGCGGGAGCTGGCCGGCTTCCGAGCGGAGAAGGGCTGCGCCATCAGCCTTTGCC
>JBBWZE010000046.1:0-4104 GCA_039648845.1 Actinomycetota bacterium
GAGCGTCAGGCCGCGCTGGCCCTGGCGGTCGGGCGCTTTGATCACGCAGGGAAAGCCGATCCGCTCGGCCGCAGCCGTCGCCTCCTCCGCGCCGGAGCAGATCTCGTACGCCGGCTGCGGCACGCCGTCTTCCGCGAAGCGTTCGCGCTGCCGTAACTTCGACGTGGACAGCGCCGCCGTCTCAGGCGAGATCGGATGCGGCAGGCCCAGACGTCCCGCGACCCGTGCCGCGATCGCCACGGGCCAGTCGATGCCTGGTGCGATCAGCCCGTCGATGCGCTCGGCGCTCGCGAGTCGTTCGATGCTCGATTCGTCCTCCGTCGAGACGATTGCGCGGCGGTCGGCATACCGGAAGCCCGGAGCGGAAGGATCGCGGTCGAGTGCAATCACATGCAACTCGCGCGCGCGCGCCGCCGCGAGCAGGCCCAGCTGGGCCGGCCCGGCGCCTAGGACGAGGAGACGCTTGCCCCGGTCTCGGTCTGAAGGATCCCCCGCCACCACACCTCATTTTCGCGGTACCACGCAATGGTGCGCGCGAGGCCTTCCTCGAACGACGTGCCCGCCCGCCAGCCGGTCAGGCGCTCCATCTTGTCCGTGGAACCGATGTGTCGGTCCACCTGCCCGGGACGCTCGGTCACGAACGTCTTCAGCGACGACGGCTTCCCCAGCGCCTCGAGGACTGCATCCGCGATGTCCGTGACGGAGATGTCGACACCCGTCGCCACGTTCAGCACCTCGCCTGCCACGTTCTCGAGCGGGGCCGCGATCACGGCCTCGATCGCCTCGGCGTCGTCGTCCACGTAGAGCCAGTCGCGACTCGCATGGCCGTCGCCGTGGATGGTCAGGGGGCGGTCCTGTAGCCCCTGCGTGATGAACCGGGGGACGACCTTTTCCGGATGCTGTCGCGGCCCGTAGTTGTTGAAGGGCCGCACGATGACGACGGGAAGGCCGTACGTGACGAAATACGAGTAGGCGAGGCGGTCGGCACCGGCTTTCGTCGCCGCGTACGGACTGCGCGGGTTGATCGGATGCTCTTCGTCCATGGGTGCGGACTCCGCCGTGCCGTAGACCTCGCTCGAGGAGAACAGGATGAACCGCTCGACCGGCGCCTCGCGGATCGCGTCGAGGAGGATCTGCGTCCCCTCCACGTTCGTCGTGACGAATTCACGGGCGCCCTCTTCGATCGACTTCTCGACGTGCGACTCTGCTGCAGCGTTCACGATCACGTCCACCTCGGCGACGATGTCGCGCACGAGCTCGGCGTCGCGGATGTCGCCTTGCACGAACGAGAGCCGCTCATGCGACATGGCGCCGTCCAGGTTGTCGAGATTGCCGGCGTAGGTGAGCGCGTCGAGGGAGACCACCTCGTAGGGCGTCTTGGCCAGCAGATGGTGGATGAAGTTGGACGGGATGAATCCCGCCCCGCCTGTTACGAGGACGCGCTTGGCCACGGGGGAAGACTACGGGTTTGAGCCGTGCGCCCTTCCGGGGAGGGTCAGGCAGACTTCCAGTCCCAGGAGCATGCCCAGAGATTTCCAATCCACGCCGGTGCGGGTGGTGATCGTCGACGATCATCGCCTCTTCGTCGACGCGCTCGCGCTGTTGCTGGGCCACGACGACCGGCTGACGGTGATCGGAACCGCGGGGGACGGGCGCACGGCCATCGAGCTCGCCGTGTCGCGGCACGCGGAGGTCGCGGTGATCGACGTACGTATGCCGGAGATCGACGGACTGGAGACCGCGCGCCGCCTGCGCAAGCGCAGTCCGGAAACGAGGGTGATCCTCGTCACCGGTCTCGACGAGCCGAAACTGGTCGAGGAGGCGCGCGAAGCGGGGGCGGTTGCCCTCCTCACGAAGGGTGCGCTCCACGAGGAGCTGAAGGAAGCAATTCTCGCTGCCGCCTCCTCGCAGCAGTTGACCGTGAACTAACTCCCTGAACGCCGAAACTCGCGCTTCGGATCTGGCGCATTCTCGACTTGGTTTCGGCACAGATTCCCTGTCCGACTGGGACCAGTCGTCGGGTCTGACCCCACAATGTGACGCCGGCGTGACAACGCTGCGCCGAGAGTCATGACCTGCGGATATCCGGCGCACTCCCGTTCCGGTCTAGACACGCGATCCCCGTCCAACGGGGACACGTCCTCGGGTCTGACCCCGAAAAGAGACGTCGGCGTGACAAGACTGCGCCGGCGGTGAGGAGTCAGAGCTCTCGGTCGATCATGTAGATCGGGCGGCCCTCGACGTCGCGCTGGATGCGCCCTAGGTACTCGCCGATCAGCGCGAGGATGAAGCCCTGGATGCCAAGGACGAACAGGACGGCGACACCTCCGAACAGCGGGCCCGGGAAGTTCGACTCGCCAATCCAGAAGGTCACGCCGTAGATGCCGAGCGCAAGGGCGAGCAGGGACGAGACAGCACCCAGAAGGACACCGATCCACTGGATCGGCTGCGGCCAGAACCCCGCGAGCACGTGGAGCGCCGTACGCGTGAGCCGAAGAGGCGAGTAGCGCGACGGTCCGTGCCGCGGGGAGTGCGCGACGTCCACCTCGACGACGCTCGCTCCGCCGGAGAGAACGAGGGCCTTCGTGAATTTCTGCTTGCCGATCGAGCCGAGCATCGGCTCGACGGCATCGCGCCGGTATGCGTTGAAGGCGCATCCGAAGTCCGAGATGGCAACGCCCGTGAAACGGCGGAGCATGCCGTTGATCACGCGTGACGGTAGTGAACGACCGACCGGGTCCTTGCGCGCCCGGCGCCTGCCGCTTGCGACATCGTTGCCGGCCTCGACCGCTTCGACGAGCCGCGGGATGTCCTCCGGCTGGTTCTGGAGGTCGCCATCCATCGTCACCACCACGTCGCCGCGGGCGCGCGAGAGGCCGGCGTGCATTGCAGGATGCTGGCCGAAGTTGCGCTTGAACCGCACAGCACGTACACGCGGATCGCCGCCGTGCAGCCGCTCCAACGCTGCGAACGTACCGTCCGTCGAACCGTCGTCGACGAAGATCAGCTCGAAGGTGCGCGGGCCGGAGTCGAGTGCAGCGATGGTCCTGCGGTAAAGCTCTTCCATCGACGCTGCTTCGTTGAAGACGGTCACGACGATCGAGACATCGGGCGCCGGGAGATCGTGCTCCGCGACGCGAGGCGTCTCAACCGCTTCGGTTCCAGCCATGCGCAAAGGATAGTGCGCCTCGCCCGCCCCTTTGGCGAGTCAGCACTCTTGACCGTCCGCCCGTGGTGGGAGCGGCTGCGCATGAGCCAAGAACCCGAGTGGCGGGCCGACTTTCCACACTGATAGCGACGCCCCGCCCTGCCACACGGGGCCAAGGCTCGCGAGGTCGAAGCGTGCAAGCCGTCGGCCGACGATCGGCTGCCGCGAATCAAGGACGGCATAAGCGGGCGCGAATGGCCGGCCGCCTTTGTAGACGATTCCACCTGGTGCGACCGTGAGCTTCGGCGAGGGGACGTTGTCGGGCACAGGTTCGGACATGTGCGTGACGCCATCGATCCGGGCATTGAAGAATTCCGTCCAGACGACCAGCGTTCTCTGCGCGTTGTCGGCGTCCCTGGAGCAGGGCTGGTCAGGTCGGGACAGCCCCAGGTGGACGAGCGTCGCGGTGGCGCCGTCTGGCAAAGCCCGGTCGACCCATGCGAGAGCGCGATCCTGCTCGGGCGTCGGGGCTCCGGAGTAGTCGAGGGCGCCGGCCACGGCGACAAATGAGAGCACCACGGCCAGAATCGGCACGAGCGGCTTTCGTACGAGCAACATCGCCACCGCCCCGGCCGTTGCGATCGCGATTGTCCATCCCCTCGTCGGAACGTTCGGTATTTGGTTCTCGAGCTCCGAGAGCCAAGCGGCCGTCGGACTGTCGACGTTGTTGCTGATCTGGACAACGTGCCCCGGCAACGTCGCCGGCACCGCTATGGCCGTCAATGCTACCGCCACAACCAGCGTTTTCGGTCGCTCCAGCCCGTGTGCGAGCCAGTGGGCGACACAAACGAGCACCAGCGGCGTCGCGTAGAAGAGATTCCGCTCGTGGAGGACGCCCAACCCGAACCGGCTCGCGGAGAGCGCCGCAACGGAGAGGAAGAGACCCGTGGTAAGCG
>JBBWZE010000057.1:0-4275 GCA_039648845.1 Actinomycetota bacterium
GTCGAACCGGCAACGACGGCAAGCAGGAGCCAACAGACGGTGCGCAGGGGCACCCTTTAGGAGTCGGCTTTCCGGAGCCGCACCTCTCCCTAGATCGAGGGATATGAGCCGGTAGCGTGCGGCCTCCGTGCGCCGCCCGAACGCCGACCTGATGCTCCTCGCGACGGTCTGTCTCTGGGCGCTCAACTTCACCGTCTCGAAGTACATCCTCGACCACGGGTTCCACCCACTCGCCTACTCGTCGACCCGCTACGCATGTGCAGGCCTGCTCTTCGCCGGCATCACGCTCGCCTGGGAGGGGTCCCTGCGCATCGCGCGCCGAGACTTGCCGATCATCGTCTTCTGCACCGCCGTTCTTTTCGCCAACCAGTTGAGCTTCGTCTACGCGCTGCGCTTCACGACTGCGACGACCGTGGCGCTCATCTTCGGGACGCTCCCGATCTTCACCGCGCTCTTTGCCCGCGGGAGCGGCGTCGAGCATCTGCCGCTTCGCTTCTGGATCGCGGCCGGTCTCTCCTTCGCCGGGGTCGCGCTCGTCGCTCTCGGCTCGGGCGGGGATTTCTCGTCCGACCTGAAGGGCGACGGGCTCGCACTGATCGGCGCCGCCACGTGGGCCGCGTATTCCGTTGCGATCGGTCCGCTCATGCGCAGGTACTCGCCGTTCAGGCTGAGCGCCGTCTTCCTGCTTGCCGTCACCGTTGCGCTGCTCGTCGCGGGGTCGCGCCAGCTCGCCGATCAGAGCTTCCACTTCGGCGCGCTCGTGTGGATCGGCTTCGCATTCGCCGTCCTCGGGCCGCTCGTAGTCACGAACCTGCTCTGGTTCACGGCCATCGACCGCGTCGGCCCCTCGCGGGCCTCGCTGTTCGCCAACCTGCAGCCGTTCCTTGCCGCTCTCGTCGCGCTCGCGCTGCTGTCGGAGCCGATCACGGCGGTGCAGATCGTGGGCGGCGTCGCGATCGCCGGCGGGATCGTCTTGGCATCGCGCCGGGGGCCGATGCCGGTGCCACCCGGCGAGTAAGCTAAGGGGCGTGGGTCAGAACGCGGACTTCATGCCCATCGACGGGTGGGACCACCTCGAGTTCTATGTCGGCAACGCCAAGCAGGCGTCGTTCTTCTACGAAAACGCGTTCGGCTTCACCAAGACGGCGTATGCAGGACCCGAGACCGGCGTTCGCGACCGCGCTTCCTACTTGCTCGAACAGGGCGACATCCGGTTCGTGCTGACGAGTGGTCTTCGTGGGGACGGCGGGATCAACCGCTTCGCCTGCGTGCACGGGGACGGCGTCAGAGACACGGCGCTGACCGTTCCGGATGCAGGCGAGGCGTATCGCCAGGCCGTGCAGCGCGGTGCCCGTGGTGTGGTCGAGCCGCACTGGGTCGAAGACGACTTCGGGCGGGTCGAGTTGGCAGCGATCGCGACCTACGGCGAGAATGTTCACACGTTCGTCAACCGCAACGAGTACAGCGGCCCGTTCCTGCCCGGCTTTCAGGAGGTGCCGCGGACGAACGGCCGGCCGACGAGCGGTGTCGGCCTGCAGGCGATCGACCATGTGGTCGGCAATGTCGAGCTCGGCCGAATGGACTACTGGGTCGAGTTCTACGAGCGCACGATGGGTTTCACGAACATCATTCACTTTGCCGACGAGCAGATCCACACCGAGTATTCGGCGCTGATGTCCAAGGTCATGGCGGACGGCCAGGGGAAGATCAAGTTCCCGATCAACGAGCCGGCCGAGGGCAAACGCAAGAGCCAGATCGAGGAGTATCTCGAGTATTTCGGCGGGCCGGGCGTCCAGCATGTCGCGCTCCAGTCCGAGGACATCGTTCGAACCGTCGAGACGCTGCAGGACCAGGGAATCGTCTTCCTCGCGACGCCCGACGCGTATTACGAGGACGTCGGCGACCGGGTCGGCGAGATCGGCGAGGACTGGGACGACCTGCGCCGGCTTCGGATCCTCGCCGACCGGGACGAGGACGGCTACCTCCTTCAGATCTTCACGAAGACCGCGCAGGATCGCCCTACGCTCTTCTTCGAAGTGATTGAGCGCCACGGCGCACGGGGTTTCGGGGAAGGGAACTTCAAGGCGCTGTTCGAGGCGATCGAGCGCGAGCAGGCCCTTCGCGGCAATCTCTGAGTTCTCCCGCAGACCGCAAGGCCGGCGGCCCCGAAGCGTCTACTCCACAGACACCAAATCCCAGCAAAAGGGGTGGAAGCAGATGCGTCGTTTTGTCATTCCGTTCGTCCTGCTCGTCGGGGTTCTGACGCTCGCCACGTCTGGCCTCGCCGACCCGGGCGACAAGGGTAAAGGCAAAGGACAGGGGAAGAACAAGTTCAGCTTCGCGCTCACGACTACAGACAATCGCTGCAACGGGATCGGTACGTGGGCGACGCTGACCGAGAAGCGGACCTACGAGGTTCACGCCAACAGTGACGGGACATTCCGCCTGCGCCGAGTCGACAAGGGAACGTTCACGACCACCGAGGGAGTTAGCCCCGGTAACTGCGCCGCGAACAAGAGCAAGCACGGCCAGCAGATCCGCGCCGGCGTCAAGGGCCGTTTCGGCGGCTACCTCGAGGGGACGATCACGGGCGGTACGTTCAACAAGAACGCGACGTGCACTGTTGCCGCGTGCTTCACCGGTGACTTCATCTCCGCGTTCTTCGGCGCGGGAGCAGTCTTCACCTGCGACGGAGCGACGAACAGCCCGGACTGCAAGTTCAACTACAACTACACAGCGCCGAGCCGTGCAGCGAATCGGCCGAAGTTGATCGTCCGCCACTGGCAGGACAGGGGCAAAGGCTCGGGCACGTCGCTCGTCGAGCACTTCAGGGGCGACATCGCCAGCTCATAGTTTCGAGGGGGATCCGAGGAGTCGCGAAGAGCCTGCCTCACCGGCGGGCTCTTCTGTTTCACTAGCCGGGTGGATCCTCAGCGGCGGACGGCGCTCGTCTCGGTGGTCGCGGCCATCGTGCTCATTGCGCTCAAGCTCGGCGCAGGCCTCGCCTCGCACAGCCTGGGCCTCATCTCGGAGGCTTTGCACTCCGGCACCGACCTAGTCGCGGCGCTCCTGACCTTCTTCGCGGTCGGTGTGGCCGTGAGGCCCGCAGACGTCTCGCATCAGTATGGCCACGGCAAAGCTGAGCATCTCTCGGCTCTGGCCGAAGCGGCGATCCTGGTCGCAGCAAGCTTCTTCATCGCCTGGCGGGCGATCACTCATCTCGTCGGCGGCCGCAACGCGACCGTGGAGGCGAGGTGGTACGCGTTCGTCGTCATCGGAATCGTGATCGTGGTCGACATCAGTCGCACGGTCATCCTCTGGCGGGCGTCACGCCGGTACCGAAGCGCGGCGCTGGCGTCGAACGCGCTTCACTTCGCTAGCGATCTCGGCGGATCGGTCGCAGTGCTCGTTGGGCTCGTACTCGTTCGCGAGGGGCACAAGGGGGCAGACTCGGCCGCAGCCCTGTTCGTCGCCGTCCTCGTCCTGCTTGCCGCCGCGCGGTTGATGAAGCGCAACGTCGACGTCCTGATGGATCGCGCGCCGGCCGATGCTGAGCAGGCGGCCCGCAGCGCGCTCGCTCAGGTCGAGCCGCCGGTGACGTTGAAGCGACTCCGCATGCGGCAGGCAGGGCCGAGGCAGTTCATGGACGTGGTCATCGCAGTGCCGCCTGGCGCTGCCGTGGGCCAGGGCCATGCAGCGGCAGACCGGGTGGAGGATGCGCTCAACGCGGCCTTGCCTGGAAGCGACGTCGTCGTTCACGTCGAGCCGCAGGAGGACGAGGCAGCCATCCGCGACCGAGCGCATGCGGCGGCGCTCGGCGTTCCATCGGTGCGCGAGGTGCACAACGTCAGCGTCCTCGACGTCGGTGGGCGCACGGAAGTGTCGCTGCACCTGAAGCTCCCCGGCGAGATCACGCTCGAGGAGGCGCACGACGTGGCGAACCAGGTCGAGAGCGCGATCGCAGCGGCCGTCCCCGAGGTCGACTCGGTGCAGACGCACATTGAGCCGCTCGGCGAGGCGGTGGAGGGAAAGCAGATGGTCGACGATCAAGCCGAGCGCGATGTCGTGCTCCGCATCGTCCGCGAGGTGACCGGGCAGGAGCCGCGTGAGCTGCGTTTCGTCCGAACCGAAGAGGGACTGCTTGCCTACCTGACTCTTGGACTGGATCCGTCGAGCGCGCTGGCCGAAGCGCATGCCCGTGCCAGCGAGATCGAAGAGCGAATCCGGCGCGCGCGTCCCGATATCGCCGACGTGGTCGTGCATACCGAACCGTGA
>JBBWZE010000090.1:0-5647 GCA_039648845.1 Actinomycetota bacterium
GGGCCAGGTCGGGTTTGAAAGATCCGAAACGGCCGATTGGCAGCTTCTTGTTCCTGGGCCCGACTGGGGTCGGGAAAACCGAATTGGCGCGCGCCCTGGCGGAGTTCATGTTCGACGACGAGCGCGCCATGGTGCGGCTCGACATGTCGGAATACCAGGAGCGACACACGGTCGCGCGGCTGATCGGCGCACCGCCAGGCTACGTCGGCTACGAGGAAGGTGGCCAGCTGACCGAAGCCGTGCGGCGCCGCCCGTACTCGGTCATCCTCCTCGACGAGATCGAGAAGGCGTACAACGAGGTCTTCGATGTCCTCCTGCAGATCCTCGACGACGGCCGCCTCACCGACGGCCAGGGCCGCACCGTCGACTTTCGCAACACGGTCCTGATCATGACCTCGAACCTGCGCTCACAGGAACAGATGCGCGAGGTCTTCCGGCCGGAGTTCCTGAACAGGATCGACGAGATCGTGCAGTTCGAGCCGCTGACGAAGGATCAGCTTGCGGACATCGTCGAGCTGCAGCTCGAACGGCTCCGCGTGCGACTCGCCGAGCGCGGCATCGACCTCGAGCTCACGGACGAAGCGAAGCGCGCCCTGGCCGAAGCCGGCTGGGATCCGACGTACGGCGCGAGGCCTCTCAAGCGTGCGATCCAGCGGATGGTCGAGAACCCTCTGGCGCTTCGGCTCCTCGAGGGGGACTTTGGCGAGGGCGACGCGGTTCGCGTCGACGCCCAGGACGGCCAGCTCGTGTTCGCGCGCGCGGCCGCGCGCGAGCCGGCCGCAGCTTAGAGCTCGACGTCGTCGAAGAAGTCGGCGCCCTCCTGCTCGGGCGGAGCGCCGTAGATGTAGAGGACGAGCTCCTCGTTGCCTTCGTTCCGCACCTGCAGCGGCGTCCCCGGCTCGACCGCGACGACGCTCTCCGGGCCGACGTCGATGCGTTCGGGCGGGTCGCCGAGCAGCATCGTCAGCTTCCCCGAGATGACGACGAACACCTCTTCCTGTGCTTTGTCGGCGTGCCGCCGCCCGCGCGTGCCTGCTGGGTACCGCCAAACCCGTCCGCGCGAGTTCTTCAGCTCGGCCGCGGTGGTGACATCGGCGGCCTGCCGCGGCGCCTGGCCTTCGGCCGCGGGCGGCCGCTCTTCCCATTTCAGCTTCCTTGCGTCCGCGACGTGGTAGCCCACGGGGCGATCATAAGAAAAAAGGGCCGCTCCCCTCAGCGGCCCTCCATCTCGCAGCTGAGGGCATCCTGACCGTCGATTGTTTGGTGGTCGTGAGGTTTCCCTGAGAAAATCGGGACGTGGGCCTCTATGGCGGCGCCAGCCGCAAGCTCCAGGACCGCTTCGACACGAGGCGCCTCGCCGACCGGATCGAGGAGCGGATCGTCCACGACCGGATCGACGACGGCGATCGCGCGTTCATCGAGGCGCGCGACATGTTCTTCATCGCGACGACCGACGAAGCGGGACAGCCGCAATGCTCGTACAAAGGCGGTGAGCCGGGTTTCGTCCGCGTGCTCGACGACACGACGATCGCCTTCCCCATCTATGACGGCAACGGGATGTACCTGACGGCCGGGAACCTCGTGGCGACGAAGAAGGTCGGCCTGCTCTTCATCGATTTCGAAGCGCGAAAGCGGATGCGTCTGAACGGCCTCGCGTCCGTCGACGAAGCGGACCCTTTGCTCCCCGAATATCCCGAAGCGCAGCTCGTCGTCCGCGTGCAGGCGACCGAGGTGTTTCCCAACTGCCCGCGCTACATCCACGAATACAAGCTGGTCGACCGGTCGCGTTTCGTGCCCAAGGCCGAGTGCGAGACGCCGGTGCCGCAATGGAAGCAGAGCGACTGGGCCCACGACGTGCTGCCCGAGAACGACCCGGCCAACGATCCCTCGCGAGAGGTCATCCCGCGCGGGTGAGGCGACGACAGGGTGCCGTGGGTTGGGGTGGTGATTGCGGCCGATCTCTAGAGGCAGTGGCGCATGGCGCGGACGAGTGCGCCTGCGTAGCGCATGCCCTCCGTGTCGGGCTCGCGGCCGAGGAACCGCCAGCGGCGCTGCTCGTACCAGAGGCAGGCGCGAAGCTCCTCCAGCGTTCGCGGGACGTCGCCCGTCCGTCGCCAGCGTGCGAAGGCGGCGCTGGCCGCCTCGGAGCAGAGGTCACGGTCCCGTGGGGCGAATGTCACTGCGAACTTGGCGTAGTCGCTCCACTCGCCGTAACCGGCCGGTAGATCGGTCTCCCGCAGCTCCCCCGTTTGGATCTGCATGGCGTACATCTCATACCTCCGAAATACGCAAAGGGCCGCTGCCGCGGCCCTTTGTGGGAATGGTTTGCCCCTTCGGCCTGCGGCGGGCCTCCGGGGCGGCTTACTTGTTACTGCTTTCACTCATAGACGCTCGAAGTCGTCGGATCTTGCCCCGGTACGGAGAAATCCCCCTTCAGGGTTACTCGGCTGTGAAAGGCAAGAGCCGCCCCTGCGGTGGGCGGCTCTCTGATTGTCATCGCCGCTTTGCGGCCTGCGGCGGCGAAGAGTTGCGGCTACGAAGTGAGATGCCGGCGCCCGGCGAACCTTGCACCGGTTCACCCTTAGGGGTGACACGGCTACGGTTGGCCGGGAATGATCCTGGTCGTCGCCGCAACCGAGCGCGAGCTCGCAGCTGCCGCTGGAGCGGCGACCCTCGCCTGCGGGATCGGCCCGATCGATGCGGCCGCATCGACGGCGCGCGCGCTCGCGCAAGGGCAGCGGCCCGACGCACTGCTGCACGTGGGAATTGCAGGTGCGCGAGGCATTCCGGTGCCTCAGGTCGTAATCGGCTCGGAGGCCGTCTATGAAGACGCACTCGCAGCTGGGCTCGTTCCGGCGCGCGTGCACCCTGACCCGCACCTGGTCGACGCGGCGCAGCGCGCGTTGCCCAAGGCTCGCGTCCTGCCGATCGGCACGAGCGCGCGTGTGGGCGGGACCAGTGACTGCGAGATCGAGGCGATGGAAGGCTTCGCGGTGTTGCGGGCGGCGAAGCTTGCCGGCATCCCTGCGGTCGAGGTGCGCGCCGTCTCGAATGAGATCGACGAGCCGGATCGAGAGCGCTGGCGCTTCGACGAAGCGCTCGCCGCCCTCGACGCCGCTCTACCGAGGCTGCTCTCAGCGCTCGACGGATGAGGCGGGTGTGGTTGCGGGCGGCCGCGCTCGCAGTGGTCGTCATTGGTGCCGTCGCCGGTCTGACGGTGTACTTCAGCACCGAGAAGGTTCCCCGCTGCCTCGTTTCGGGGACGAGAACCTGGCGTCCGCCTGCAGATGGTGGGAGCCACCGCTACGAGGTCGTGATTCTCGATCGCTCCGCGTGCTTCTTCGACATGGATCGGCAGCAGCGTCTGGTCGGGGCGCTTGCTCTCTCGCAGGCGAAGTGGCTGACCGCCGCAGTGCCCACGGAATCCGACACGATTCGTGTCGAGGACTCCGAGCACGGAGTGGCGTTCGTGACTCGGCGTGGCCTGCTCGGGGTTCGCGCTCTCGACCTCCGTACGAACCGCACGCTCTACGTCACGCACTTCAAGGGCTTCACCTGGAACCCTCGTTTCGGGCCGGACCCGCCGAGCCACGGGCTGTCGCTCGCTCCGGATCGCCCTGAGCTCTGGGTGCTCGACTCGCCGAACGGCGTCGTCCACGTTTTCGACGTCAGCGAGCTCCGCAGCCGGCCGCCGCAGTCACTCGAGGACATCCGCTTGTCGAAGCCGATCTCCGGCGACGAGAGTCCCTGCACGCACGCGTGTGGTCGGCTCGGCTCGCTCCTCCACAGCGCGGACGGTCGCTTCGTCTACGTCGGCGATGCGGGCGACGTGATCGACACGCGGACGCGCGAGATCGTGACCAACCTCGAGGCGCTCCACAATTCTCGCGTGCAGCTGGAAGTCGATTGGGTCGGCGGCAAGGCGGTGTTCCCGACTCACAGCTAGATTCGAACGCGTGTCCCGTCCTCCATTGACGCTGCCTCCGCCGCTTCCACCCGAGACCCGTACCGTCGGCCAGCTCGTCGCGGAGGCGTTGAAGCTCTACGGCGCCCGCTTCTGGCCCTCGCTGGCGCTCGGTGTCGGGCCCGCGCTCTTCGGCGTGGCCGACAGGGAGCTGGACGGGGCGGCGAGGGCGATCTTCGACGTCGTCCTCGGGCCCCTCGTGTTTGCCGCGTCGTACGCCGCCGCGGTTGCACTGGTCAGGCCGATCGGCCGAGGCCGCTACGTGCTCGTCGCTCTGGCGGCCGGCTTCGTCGCGTTCCTGCCGATCTGCCTGGCGAGGCTCTTCCGCGACTTCCCGGGAATCAACCTCATGGCGATCGCCTGGCTCGCGTTCTTCTGCCTGGCCGTTCCGGCAGCGCTTGTCGAGCGTCGCGGTTTCTTCGCCGCGCTGCAGCGGGGCGTGCAGCTCGCCCGCGCGGACTACATCCACGCGCTGGGCTCGCTCGCAACCCTCCTGATCACGATCTTCCTGACAGGCCTCGTCCTGTTCTTCTCACTTCGCGAGCTGAGCGATCAGGCGTTGCGCGTCGCGGCGTTGCTCGCGCTGCTTGTCCTGACGCCCGTGTTCCTGCTGGGCGCCGCGATCCTGTACGTCGACCAGGAAGCGCGAGTAGAGTCGAGCTCCCGACCGAGGAGGAAGCGACGCGATGCCGACGTACATTCTGCTTTCGAGTCTGACGGCGCAGGGCGTTCAGACGCTGAAGTCGAACCCTGACCGTCTCCGCGAGGTGAACAAGGACGTCGAGGAGCTCGGCGCCAGGGTCCTTCATCAATGGGCGACGCTCGGCGACTACGACTTCGTGAACATCGTCGAGGCGCCGGACGCGGCGACCATCGCCCGCGTCTCCGTTTCGCTTGGTGCGCGCGGGAGCACGAAGATCCGCACCCTCACCGCGCTGACGATCGACGAGTTCCTGACGGCACTGGGTTAGCGCCCCTGGTCCGGGCGCTCTCGGAGCACCGTGATGCCCCACGCGCGCCCGGACTCGAAAAGCTCGTCGGGATCGACCTCGTCCGCCCAGCCGAGGAAGTGCTTCTCCGGCTGTTCCTCCGTCGAGCCGTAGACGGCGCGTCGTCCAGGGGCATGGGGTAGAGGCTCGAGCGGCTCGCCGCGCTCGAGGGCGTCGCGTCGCGCTTCCGCTTCTTCCGCGACCGGTCCTTCTTCGTAACCGCGCGGCATGAGAGTGAGTGTACGCTCGGCGTCGTGTCCGCAGCGCTCGCCGTCAGCGGTCTCGTGAAGCGCTATGGCCCAGTCGAAGCACTCGGCGGCGTTGACCTCGAAGTCGGCGACAGCGAGCTCGTCGGCCTGCTCGGGCCGAACGGCGCCGGAAAGTCCACGCTCGTCAAGATTGCATGCGGCCTGGTCCGGCCCACGACCGGGCGCGCGGAAGTGTGCGGCGCTCGTGCAGGCTCGCGGGAGGCGCGGGCTGCGCTCGGGTATCTCGCGGAGCTCTTCCGTTTTCCCGGCTGGATGACCGCCGACGAGTTGCTCGAGCTGCATCAACGTCTGGCAGGTTCGCGCGGTGGCGAGCGCGAGCGGATCGAGTTGCTCGAGCTCGTCAGCTTGGAGGACGCGCGGAGGCGACCTGTCGAGGCTATGTCGAAGGGAATGCAGCAGCGCCTCGGGATCGCGCAGGCGCTCGT
>JBBWZE010000097.1:0-5099 GCA_039648845.1 Actinomycetota bacterium
CGAAGGGAGGATCATGGCCAAGGAAGTCGATTGTCCGTGCGGCGAGACGCTGCGCGGCGAAACGGACGACGAGCTGGTCGCGGCCGTCGAGGCGCATGTCCAGACCGACCACCCCGACATGGTCGGGACGATGACCCGGGACAAGATCATGGAGATGGCGCACGCCGCCTAACTGGCGTTCCCTAACTAGACGTCGAACTCACGCGGGCGGGGAGGCGTAGGGCGCCCCGCCCGCTGATGCGGACGCGTGAGCGCCCGTGCCCGGACGGAAGGGAAGAACCGCCGCGCGCACCCACCAAAGGAGTGCGCGGGCTCGGCCCGCGCACGTTCAGCGCGAAGCGCCGTCCCCGAACCCGCCCGAAAAGCGCAGCTTTTCGGGCGGAGACAGCGTCATCCGCGCTCCCCGCTAGTTTTCCTCGGGCGTGAACCTACGCGCCATCAAGCTGCGCGGCTTCAAGTCGTTCCCTGAACCGGTCGAGATTCGCCTCGAGCCGGGCGTCGCCGTGGTCGTCGGGCCGAACGGCTCCGGAAAGTCCAACGTCTCCGACGCCATCGTCTGGGCGGCCGGGTCGATGGCTCCCTCCGAGCTCCGGGCCGAGAAGCCCGACGACGTGCTCTTCGCCGGCGGCGGCGGCCGTTCTGGCGAGGACTTCTGCGAGGTCGAGCTGCTCTTCGACAACCCGAACGGCGAGGGCCCCCTGCCTTACTCCGAGCTCTCCGTCGCGCGACGCCTTCATCGGGGTGGCGAGGGCCAGTACCTGCTCAACCGCACTGCAGTGCGCCGCATCGATCTCGTCGAGCTGCTCGCCGACCTCGGGCTCGGCGGCGGGATGCACTCGATCATCGGGCAGGGCCGCGTCGAGGAGATTCTCGGCTCGAAGCCGGAGGAGCGGCGCGAGCTCCTCGAGGAAGCCGCAGGGCTCGGACGGTTCAAGCGGCGCAAGCATCGTGCCGAGCTCAAGCTCGCCCGCGTTGCGATCCAGGTCGAGCGGGCGTGTGACGTCGAGGCCGAGGTGAAGAAGCGTTTGCGCCCGCTGGCGCTGCAGGCGACCGCCGCCGAGCGCGCCCAGAAACTGCTCGGCGACCTCGCGTCGCTCCGGGCGCGAGTCGCAGAGCTCGATCTCTCCGACCTGCGCGAGCGACTCGAAGACGGCGAGGGCCGGCGCACGGCGGCCTTGCTCGCCCGCAAGCATGCCGACGAGCGGCTCGAGTCGCTGCTCGAGGAACGGCGGCGCGCGGAAGAGGAGCTTGCGGACGCCGCCGGCCGACGCGAGGAGGCGACCGCCACGCTGTACCGCCTGCGCAGTGCACGCGAGCGACTGGAGCTCCGCCGCGAGAGCGCGGATGCGCTGCTCGAACGGCTGCGCGCAGAGCTGTCGCGGCCGCGGCGTGTTCTCGACGCGCGCGTCCGCGCCGAGCGCGAGGCGGTCGGTGAACAGGCAAGGGTTGCCCGCGAACGTCTGCAGACACTCGAGCGGGCCCTCGCCGAGCGCGAAGGATTGCCGCCGGCGGCGCGAGCGCTCGCAGAGGAGGGGGAGCGGCTTGCGCTTTCGCTCCTCGACGTCGAGCCCGGCCGCGAGCGGGCGGTAGCAGCGGCACTCGGCCACCGAGCACCTGCGCTCATGGCCGCAGACGCGCGTGCCGCGCTTGCGCTGGCGGAGCGCGCGCGGGCCGCGGGCCTCGGCAGCGTCGTCGTCCTGACACGCGACCCGCGCGAGCTCGTCCGCGAGCTACCGGTTGTGTCGAAGGAGGAGCTGCTCCACTCGAGGGTTCCGGCCGTGACTCCGGAGGGATTCGGCTACGACCCCGAGCGTGGCGAGATCTGGTTCGCGGGCGAAACGGCCGAGGCTGTCTGGCTCGAGCTCGAGGCTCGCCGGCGCGCGCTCGCCGCCGAGGTGGACGAGCTGGAAGCTCGCGCCGACGCTCCGATTCCCGAGGATGCTTATTCCGCGACGCGTGATCCGTTGACCGTCACACTGGCGCGACTCGCCGCGCAACTCGTCGATACGCTCGAGGGAATCGGGGACGATCGCTTCGAGGCGCCGCTGCGTGCACGTGCCGATGCAGGCGCATCCCGCACGGGAGCCCTCGCCGAAGAGCTCCGTCGACTGGGTGCCGAAGAGGTCGATGCACGCCGGGCCGCAGCCGAGGCAGGCGAGCGTCTGAGCGCGATCGACGTGGAGCGCGCCCGGATCGAAGCCGAGGCCGATGAAGCACGCCGCCGACTCGAGGGTGCCGAAGCCGATCCTGCAGAAGGAGACGACCGCGACGAGCTCGCGGAGCGCATCGAGCGCCTCGAGCGGCGCCGCGAGTCGCTGGGCCAGGTCAATCCGCTCGCGAAGCAGGAGTACGACCAGGAAAAGGAGCGCCTCATCGAGCTCACCACGCAGCGCGCCGACCTGGAGGAGAGCCTGAAGGAGCTCGAGACACTGCGCGACGATCTCGCGCGCACGGTCGAGCAACGCTTCGCCGAGACGTTCGCGTCCGTACAGGAGAACTTCACCGAAGTCGCGGCGACGCTCTTTCCTGGCGGCGAGGGTCGACTGCGCCTCACCGAGCCCGAGGACGAAGACGAGCAGCCGGGCATCGAGGTGGAGCTACGGCCGGCCGGCAAGAAGGTTACGCGCCTGTCGCTGCTCTCGGGAGGCGAGAAGGCCCTCGGCGCGATCTCGTTCCTATTCGCGCTCTTCCTCGCGCGGCCGTGCCCGTTCTACTTGCTCGACGAGGTCGAGGCCGCGCTCGACGACACGAACATCGGCCGCTTCGTCGAGTTGCTGCGCCGCTACTCCGATCGCGCGCAGTTCATCGTCATCACGCATCAGAAGAGGACTATGGAGGCCGCGGATATCCTCTACGGCGTGACGATGGGCGCCGACGGGGTCTCGCAGATCGTTTCCCGGCGCCTGCCACGCGAGCAGGCCGCTGCGCTTTCCGCGGCTTCCTGACGGGCCGCTCTTGGTGCGAGGCCGGAAGGGACAGTGTGAGTAACACGGCCCTGGAGAGCATTGTGCCGACAGCGGCCCGAGCCGCCCGCGGAGCCGGGCTCCGCCCGGCGGGAGCGGGCGGCGGTCAGGGAGTCGCGGTTGCCTCGTAGCTGGGGAGAGCTTTTGGGAGAGGAGGATGCGCGGCCCGAGCCCGAGGCCGAGCGCGCGGGGCTCTTCTCACGGCTGCGCGACTCGCTCTCGAAGAGCCGTCAGGCGCTCACCGCCGAGTTGGCCTCGGCGACATTCGATCCCGGCGACGCCGAAGCGTGGGAGCGGCTCGAAGAAGCTTTGATCCGCGCGGACGTCGGCGTCCCTGCGACCGCCGAGCTCGTGCAGCGGCTGGAGGCGCGCCAGGACCTGACCGATCTCAACGCGGCACTGGCCGAGGAGATCGCGACGCTCCTCGGCGACCCGCCGACTCTCACCGTCCGCGCAAACCCGAGTGTCCTGCTCGTAGTCGGCGTCAACGGCACGGGCAAGACGACGACGATCGGAAAGCTGGCGGAACGCCTGCGCCAGCACGGCCACTCCGTCGTGCTCGGTGCGGCTGACACATTCCGTGCGGCGGCCGAGGAGCAGCTGGAGATCTGGGCCGACCGCGCGAACGCGGAATTCGTCGGCGCGGAGCGCGGGGCGGATCCGGCGTCGGTCGCCTACGACGCCATAGAGACGGCGACGCGCAGCGGCCGGGACATCGTCATCGTCGATACCGCCGGCCGCCTGCACACCCAGTCGAACCTGATGCAGGAGCTCGCCAAAGTGCGTCGCGTGATCGAAGGCAAGCTCGAGGGAGCGCCACACGAGACGCTGCTCGTCGTCGATGCGACGACGGGGCAGAACGGGCTCCAGCAAGCGCGCCTGTTCGGCGAGGCGGTCGGCGTCACGGGTGTCGCGCTGACGAAGCTCGACGGAAGCGCCAAAGGGGGCATCGCCGTTGCGATCGCACACGAGCTCGGTTTGCCGGTGAAGCTGATCGGCGTCGGCGAGAAGCTCGAGGACCTCCGGCCGTTCGACGCGGACGACTTTGCGCGAGCGCTCGTCTCGGGTTAGTTCAGCACTAGCTGCGCTCGATCCCGAACGCGATGTTCACCGTAGTCCGGTACAGGCTGATTCGATCGCCCTCGACCTCTGCGCTCATCGAGACGACCTGCGCGCCGGTGATGCCGCGCAAGGTCTTCGCCGCTTCTTGAACGGCCACGTCTGCCGCCTTCGCGAAGCTCTCGGGTGACGAACCGATGATCGTTACGACCTTGGCTACGTCGGCCATGCCGTGCTCCTTTCTCAGGTTTTGGTTCAGCTTTGTCGCCCGTGGGCGGACTGAAACCTCAGCCAGCCGGAGTGATCTTGACGCCGTACTGACCGATGCCGCCGGGATTCCAGATGTCGATTCGCGCCTGATACTCGATCGTGACGGGGATCTCGACTCTGTCCTGGCCCGGTGTGTGCCACGCCTTCTCGGCCTGTGCGATGGCGTCCTGCCACGCCTGGTCGAAGCCCTCATGGGCCGGAAGTTCGCGCAATTGATCGTCACTCATTCGTTCCTTCGGGAATGTTCCGGTGATTGGGCCCAGCCCTTCGATCGCCATCCGATCCTCCTGGTCGCTGGCGCGAAGATACTCCGGCCCGAAGCTGGTGGCTAGGGCCGGGGCGCGACCGGCGGGGCCAGAGCTGCGGCCGCGCGGCGCTCGCCGACCGTGTGGCCTTTCTCCGCGTACAGCTCGAGTGCGTGTTCGGCAGCCGTCCGCGCGTCTCCCTCCCGCCCGGCATTGCGAAGTGCCTCGGCCAGAGCGAGGTTCGCCTTGGCGATCATCGTGAGGGCATCCGTCCGCTCTGCGAGCTCCACTGCCTTGGCTGAAAGCTCAATGGCCTCGTCGTACTTTTCCTCGTCCATCCCGATCCAAGCCTTTGCGATGCGCCAGATGACTTGCGGTGCAATGTCGCCTCCGGAGGCCTGCTCGGCAACGGCGACATACCCCGCCGCATCGCTTATCCGGCCTTGATCGACGAGGGACTGCGCCAGCTCGGCCGCGAGCAGGCCGCGCGCACCAACATCGGCAAGGATCTCATAGCCCTTCCGGAACTCACGCTCGGCTGCTTCCGCGTCGCCGGCCAGGG
>JBBWZE010000212.1:0-3043 GCA_039648845.1 Actinomycetota bacterium
GCGCCAGATCCGGATTCGCCTCGATGATCTCGTGCGCGATCCGCGAGAGCGTCCGCCGCAGTGCATCGGCATCGAGGAGAACCGACCCCGCCGGAGCCTCCACCGCACTCACCGGGCAGGCAGGGTCGACGGTTTGCGCGCAAGCAACTTCATACAACTCCTTCCCGGCCTCACTGGACCGGCTTAAAGGGGTTCGGGTCGCGAGGACTCTAGACGCTTTGCCGGACGGCGCGCCAGAGGCCCGCCCATTGCGCCGCGTCGAGGTCACGCGGCCGCGGTTGCCGGGCCAACCCGAGCTCGGCTTCACGGCGCTTGAGCTTCCGCGACGTCACGACCGAGCGAACACCATGGCGATACCCGCGGGCGATGAATCTCTCGTACGCGGCACGTTCGGACGCAGGGTTAGGGCTCGCCGATCACGTCTTCGGGCTCGGTCATGGCCTCGATGGCGTCCTGTGCCTGCTCGACGGAGGACTCGGGGACCGAAACGGTCACCGAGTCGTCCTCACCGTCGGTGATCTCCGCGTCGATGCCCGCGGAGCGCAGGATCTCCTGGATCTCCTCAGCCTCGGTGACGTCACCGGCCACCGCCACTCGAACCATGCCTGTCATTGCGGCGCCGATGATACGGCCTCCGGCTCGCGCCGGCGGAGCGCCCCACCGCTGACCAACTGGGCTGGGCCCCGCTCGGTGAGCGGGACCTCGACGACGTCGAAATCCTTGGGGACGACCGTATCCGCGAAGATCTCGCGTGCCTCACGGCCGATCTCCGCGCCGAAGTAGCGGTTGGAGAGATGGGTCAGGGCAAGCAGTCCGACGTTCGCGCGCTTGGCGATGCTCGCGGCTTGGGCGGCAGTCTGGTGCCGTGTCTCGTCCGCGCGCTCGCGCTCTTCCTCCGCGAACGTCGCCTCCGTGACGAGGACGTCTGCACCCCAGGCGGCCTCGACGATCGTCTCCGCAGGCGCAGTGTCCCCGGTAACCACGATCTTGCGGCCAGGTCGGGGCGGGCCGAGGACCTGATCGGCGGTCACCGTGCTTCCGTCCGGACAGATCACCGACTCCCCTTGCTGCAGCGCGCCGCGCGCAGGGCCATTGGGCACACCGAGCGCATCGGCCGCCTCGGGGTCGAAACGTCCGGGCCGAGTGGCCTCGATCAGGGACCAGCCGAGGGCGGGAACACCATGAGCGACGGCGAAGGTCGCGAGACGGTAGTCATTCCGTTCGAGGACGTCGCCGGGCTCGAGCTCGATCACCCGCACCTCATAGGACAGCTTCCCGACGACACGTCTCAACGACCCGAGCAGGTCGACGAGCCCGCGCGGGCCGTACACCTCCAGGGGGCGCTCCCGCCCGCGCAGCGAGAAGGTCTTGAAGAGGCCCGGCAGGCCGAGGATGTGGTCGGCGTGGAAGTGCGTCACAAAGATCTCCTCGAGCTCGACGAGCCCGACTGACGACCGGAGCAGCTGGCGCTGCGTCCCCTCGGCGCAGTCGAAGAGCAGCCGGTCGCCGCCGCGGCGGACGAGGAGGGCCGCGGGCGCCCGCTGCGCGGTCGGCATCGAGCCCGCGGTGCCCAGGAAGACGAGTTCGAGGTCCATTGCGCGATTGTAGGTTTGATGCTCTGTAATCTCGGCGCGTGACCGAGGACATTCGAGAGCTGATCAAACGTGAAGCTTCGAGCGACGAGCAGAACGAGATCCGGGAGCTCTGGAAGCGTCACTCGATCGCCGAGGACGAGCGCGACCTGCCGGGCCTGATCTCGACGCTGACGCCCGATTGCGAGTACCAGCTCGTGCAGAGTGGCCACCGCTGGGAGGGCCACGAGGGTGCTGCTCGCTTCTACATGGAGCTGCTCTCCGCCTTCCCCGACATCCACTTCGACCTGACGGACATCGTGATCGGCCCGCAGGGCGTCTGTGAGGAGGCTGACGTGATCGGCACGCACACGGCGGAGTGGCTCGGGTTTCCGCCTTCCGGCGAGCGGCTTGCGTGGAAGGTCGCGATCTTCTTTCCCTGGGACCCAGTGCAGCGCTTGTTCCGCGGCGAGAAGGTCTACACCGCCGGCCTACCTTTCCAGCGGTAGCTCTTAAGAGGGTAGGTGTACGTCACAAGGCGGGAGCTTTGAGCGCCATCGCCTCGATCAAGCGGAACGCGGCGTCCGCGCCTGTTCGCGACGGAGCGCAGGCGGGCCTAGCCGGCCCCTCCTCGTTTCGCCCCATAGAATCGGGTAGGAGGGCGTGACCGCCGAGCAAGACATAGCGAGCGTGGCAGAGCAACTGGCCGACCTCACACGGAGAGTGGAGGAGATGGCGAGCCAACTCAGCGAGGTTCGCGAGCGGGCTGACCGCCAGCAAGAACGCGCTAACAGCCAGCAAGAACGCACCGAGGTCCAACAAGAGCGCATCGACCTCGCGGCGCGGGAACTAGCCGAGGTCAGTGACCGGCTGCAAGCTGCCGCCAACGCGCTCCGAGAGTCAATCTGACGGAAACCCAGCGGTCCGGCCCCTTTTTTAGCCCAAACCCTCTTATTAAGGCAGCACTAACCGCTGCCCCGGGACGAGTGTCGTGCTGCGAAGTTGGTTGCGCTGCTGGAGCTCCCAGATCCCCTGCCGCGGGTCTCCCGCGTAGTGGGCGGCCGCGATCGACCAGAGCGTGTCCGTCGGCTTCACCACGTAGCCCACGGGCTGCCCCGCGCCGCCGGAGGGCCGAGCCACGACGCCCACGACGAGGGAGATGGCCAGGAGGAGGACTGCCAGGCGAGGGAACATGTGTTCGTAGGCTACCGAACACCTGTTCGCCTTGTCAAGTGGAGCCTAGAGCGTGACCAGCTCGGGTGTGATCCGCGTCCCGCGGATGCTGAGGACGATCATCGAGTGGGCCGGGGCGCTTCGCCGTTCCGTCGGGGAGCCCGGATTCAGCACCCAGAGGTGCTGGAACCGCTCGACCTGCGGGACGTGCGTGTGGCCGTAGACGACTACGCCGCAATCCTCGAAGCGTGCCGCAAGCCGCGCCTCGCGCCGTTCGCGAGGCCCGGGGTCGTGCACCA
>JBBWZE010000223.1:0-6241 GCA_039648845.1 Actinomycetota bacterium
ACGGGAAGAGGCCAGTGGGTGGCGATCGGCTCCCTAGCAGGCCTCACCATCCTCGGAGAGCGAAAGTCGATCGGCGCCTGGATCGAGCGCGCCCCCGTCCTTTCGTGGATCGACCGGCTGGGTCGAGTGTGAGCTCCTCGCCCCGCCCAACGAAGTACGTCTTCGTCACGGGCGGCGTCGTCTCGGCGCTCGGCAAGGGAATCGTCGCCGCGTCCCTGGGGCGGCTGTTGAAGGCGCGCGGGTTGCGGGTGCAGGCGCAGAAGTTCGATCCCTATCTCAACGTCGATCCGGGGACGATGAGTCCGTTTCAGCACGGCGAGGTGTTCGTCACCGAGGACGGCGCTGAGACCGACCTGGACATCGGGCACTACGAGCGCTTCATCGACGAGAACCTGACACGCGCGGCCAGCCACACGGCCGGTGCGATCTGGGACTCGGTGCTGCGCAAGGAACGCAAAGGCGAGTTTCTCGGCGCGACCGTGCAGGTGATCCCGCACATCACGAACGAGATCAAGCACCGGATTCGGGCCAGCGCCGTGTCGACTCCGACGGACGTGGTCATCAGCGAGATCGGCGGAACGGTCGGCGACATCGAGTCGCTGCCGTTCCTCGAGGCGATCCGCCAGTTCCGCCGGGAGGTCGGCGCGGAAAACGTGCTCTATCTGCACGTGACGCTCGTGCCGTTCCTGGAAGCGGCCGGAGAATTGAAGACGAAGCCCACGCAGCATTCCGTCAACGAGCTGCGCCGCATCGGTATTCACCCTGACATCGTCGTCTGCCGTTCGCACGAGGAGCTGTCCGCGGACATCCGCGAGAAGATCGCGCTGTTCGCAGACGTCGAGCCAGGAGCGGTGATCGCGAGCCCCGACGTTCCCGACGTCTATCTCGTTCCTTCGCGGTTGAAGGCTGAGGGCCTCGACCGTCTGGTTGTCGAGAAGCTCGGCCTGCCGCCCGCCGAAGCCAACCTGGGCGACTGGCTCGACCTGAACGAGCGCATGCAGCAGAGCGAGGAGGTCGTCGAGATAGCACTCGTCGGCAAGTACGTGAAGCTGCAGGATGCGTATCTGTCCGTGCACGAGGCGCTCAAGCACGCGGGCGCGCACCACGGGGCGAAGGTGCGTGTGAGCTGGGTCGATGCGGAAGGGATGTCTCTGGAGGAAGCCACCGGGCTGCTCGAGCAGGTCGACGGAGTGCTCGTGCCAGGCGGCTTCGGCTCTCGGGGTTGGGAAGGAAAGATCCTCGCGTGCCGCGTCGCGCGCGAGCGCGAGATCCCCTATTTGGGGATCTGTCTGGGCATGCATGTCGCGGTCTCCGAGTTCTCGCGGCATGTACTCGGCCTCGACGGCGCCAACTCGACCGAGATGGATCCCGAGACGCCGCACCCGGTGATCGACCTGCTGCCAGAACAGAAGGAGATCGAGGATCTGGGCGGCACGATGAGGCTCGGTGCGCAGGCGGTCGAGGTGATAGAGGGAACCCGCGGGCACGACGCTTACGGCGAGCCCGTCGTGCACGAGCGTCACCGGCATCGCTACGAGGTCAACAACCATTACCGTCCCGCGCTCGTCGACGGTGGATTGGTCGTCTCGGGCACGTTCCAGGCAGGACGGCTCGTCGAGATCGTCGAGCTTCCCGACCACCCCTGGTTCGTGGCGAGCCAGTTTCATCCGGAGTTCAAGTCGCGGCCGACGCGTCCGACGCCGCTGTTCCGCGACTTCGTCGGTGCCGCACTGGCGCGCTCGCGCGAGCGGTCGGCCGTCGGCGCGGCCTCCGTCTAGCCTGTGCCCCTACCGGCACTACATGCCGGTTTCTGACCTAGAACCTCGGCGGCAGTACCGGCAGGGCACAAATAAGATCGAGTGATGGCCTCCGAGGTCGTCGACCTGTTCACCGAGCTGGCGGCGCTGCCGAGCCCGCCGGGCGAGGAACGGGCAGTTGCCGACGTCGTGATCGGCTATCTGCGCGATCTTGGCTTGTCGGTGGACGAAGACGACGCGGGACCGAAGGTCGGCTCGAACATCGGGAACGTCTACTGCCGGCTCGAGGCAACCGACGGCGGCAGCCCGATCTTCCTGTGCGCACACCTCGACACGGTTCCGCCCGAGGGCCCGATCGAGCCGGTGATCAAGGACGGTGTCGTGCGCAACGCGGCCGGCACGATCCTCGGCGCGGACAACAAGTCGGCCGTTGCGGCCATGCTCGAAGGCGCTCGCCGCGTTCTCGCCGAGAATCGCCCGCACGGCGGCATCGAGCTGCTCTTCACTCCGAAGGAGGAAGTGGGTCTGCTGGGGGCGGCCGCCTTCGACCTCGACCGCCTAGAGGCGCGGCTTGGCTACGTCTACGACCAGGCGGCACCGATCGGCGATGTGATCCTGGGCGCGCCGTACTCGCGGGCGATGCAGGTCCGCTTCCACGGTCGCGCGGCACATTCCGGCATGTACCCCGAAGAGGGACGTTCGGCGATCGCGGCGGCGGCGCGAGCCATCTCGGATCTACGGCTCGGACGTGTCGACGAGGGGACGACGGCGAACGTCGGGATCATCCGGGGCGGGACCGCAGGAAACATCGTTCCCGAGTGGTGCACGCTCGACGCCGAGGCGCGCTCGCACGACGAGCGCAAGCTCGACGAGTTGGTGCAGGAGATGGTCGACGTGTTTTCCTTCGCGGCGGGGCTTGAAGACTGCGAGGTGGAGACCAAGGTGTCGAAGAGCTACAAGGGCTATCGCTTCAAGCCGGACGATCTCGTCGTTCGGATCGCAGCCGCCGCGCTCGAACAGAGCGGCTACATCCCGGCGTACGGTCTCAGCGGCGGCGCAGCCGATGCGAACGTCTTCAACGAGCGCGGGCTTGCGTGTCTCAACCTGGCGAACGGCATGCAAGACATCCACACGCCCGACGAACGCATCACCGTGGCAGACCTCGAGGGAATGGTCGAAGTGACCCTCGCGCTCGTGGCTGCCGCTCGAGATGCTGACGCTTAGACGCGGCCGCATAACCGCCGTCGTCGAACGGATGGAGGGTTTTTCACGACTCGAGGTGGACGGCGAGCCGTGCGTTGCCTATCCGCGTCTGACCGGCCCCGTGGCGCTCGGCGATGAGGTGATCGTCAACACGCAGGCTCGCGAGCTCGAACTTGGATCCGGCGGCTTCGACGTGCTCTACGTGAATCTGACGCGCGGCCTCGATCTGCTTCCGGAGAGCGACGCGCACGTGATGAAGCTCCCGTACACGCCAGCTCAAAGCGCGCGACGCCACGCAGAGGAAGGTCGAGCCCTGCCGGACACGCTGGCCGGGTTGCCCGTCGTCTGCTGCTCGCTACACAGCCAGGTTGCGCCGGTGTGTGCCGGAATCGGACCGGGGAAACGTGTCGCATATGTGCAGCTCGCCGGCGGAGCGCTCCCGATCTCGCTCTCGGACGCGTTGAGAGCGCTGCGCGAGCTGGGTCACGTCGACGTGGCGATCGCGGTCGGCGCCTGTCTGGACGGAGACCTCGAGTGCGTCTCGGCCGCGTCGGCTCTGCTCTACGCCGCCGCCGAGGAGTTCGACGTCGTGGTCTGCGCAATCGGACCGGGAATCGTCGGCACGGGCTCGACGTTCGGCCACGGCGGGCTCGCTGCCGCAGATGCCGCGAACGCCGCCGCTGCATTGCGCGGCCTGCCGATCCTTGCGGTCCGCACCTCGGAAGGCGACCAGCGCGAGCGTCACCGTGGTGTCTCCCACCATGCGCGGGCGGTGCTCGAGCTTTGCCTCGGCGAAGTGATCGTGCCCTGGCCCGCGGGCTCTGAGGCACCGCCCTGGCTCGAGCCACGCGTGGAGATCGATGTGCACGGCTGGGAAGAGACATGCGAAGGCCTACCCCTCGCACACATGGGACGCGGACCGCACGAAGACCCACTCTTCTTCGCAGCTGCTTTTGCGGCTGGGCGTGTCGCGGCCGATCACATTCGTTGATGGAGGAGCGGCGCCTCGGGCCGGTGGTCGGGCTCGGGACCTGGAACACCTTCGGCACTGACGCGCGTCTCGCGCACGCCGTCGTCGATGCTGCGCTCGAGGCCGGCTACCGCCTCTTCGACTCCTCGCCGATGTACCGGGGAGCCGAGGCATCGCTCGCCGCCGCGCTCGCCGGCCGGCGAGACACGGCGTCCATCGCGACGAAGATCTGGACCGGGAGCGTCGAGGAGGGCCGGGAGCAGTATCGGCGGCAGTGTGAGTGGTTCGGCCGTGTCGTGATCGAGCAGATCCACAATCTGGTCGCGTGGGAACAGCACGCGGAATGGCTTCAACAGGAGCGTGCAGAGCGACGCATCGATCGTCTCGGCGTTACCCATTACTCGCCGAGCGCCTTCCGGGAGCTCGCCCGGGCGCTCCGTTCGGGCCACTTCGACACCGTGCAGGTGCCGCTGAACCCATACGAGCGCGAGTGCGAGCGCGAGCTTCTGCCGCTGGCCGCCGACCTCGGCCTCGCGGTGATCGTCATGCGGCCGCTGGGCGAGGGCGCGCTCGTGCGCCGATCGGTGCCGCAGGATGTGCTCGCGCAGCTCGGTGTGGAGTCGTGGGCGGAGGCACTCCTGAAATGGGCGCTCTCGGATGGGCGGGTCGACGTCGTGATTCCCGCGACGCGCAATCCCGAACACGTCCGCGAGAATGCCGCAGCCGGCAACCCGCCCTGGCTCGACGCGGAGCAGCGGCGTCTTGTAGAACGTCTTGCCGCATGAAGCCGGATTCCGCAAGAACCGTCTACGACGGAAAGCTGATCGACGTAACGGTCGAGCGCTGGGGCGAACAGGAGCGCGAGATCGTCGAGCACCCGGGCGCCGTCGCGATTGTCGCGATCGATCGCGACGGAATGTTGGCGCTCGTTCGCCAGCGACGCGAGGCGGTTCGGGCGAAGCTCCTCGAGCTGCCGGCGGGAACACTGGAGGAGGGCGAGGCACCGCTTGCGTGCGCGCAGCGAGAGCTGGAGGAGGAGACGGGCCTGACGGGCGGCAGCTGGCTCGATGTGAAGGCCTTCTACACGACCCCCGGCTTCTGCCGCGAGCGAATGCACCTCTTTTTTGCAGAGGGTCTCGACCGCGGCGAGGCGAGCCCGGAGAGTGACGAAGAGCTCGAGATCGTTCGCTGGGCCAGAGACGACATCGCAGCAAAGCTCGGCGAGATCGAGGACGCCAAGACGCTCGCGGGACTGCTCCTGTATCTCCACCGAAGCGAGGCGGGCGACGCGCACAAGGTAGGGTGACGCCGCTTGAGGATCGGCGTCGCCAAGGAAATCAAGACCGACGAATACCGCGTCGCGCTCACGCCCGCGGGCGCGCGCGAGCTCGGCCAGCGCGGACACGACGTCACCGTCGAAACCGGCGCGGGAGAAGGAAGCTCCTTCTCCGATGCTGCGTACGAGGCTGCCGGGGCGCGCATTGCGCCGGTCGACGCGGTCTGGAGTGAAGCCGAGCTGCTGCTGAAGGTCAAGGAGCCGATCGAATCGGAGTACGGGCGCCTCCGTGAAGGGCTCGTACTGTTCACCTACCTTCACATTGCGGCCGACGAAGCCCTGACCCGAGCATTGCTCGAGAGCGGCATCGCGGCCGTCGCCTACGAAACCGTCGAGACGGATGCAGGTGCTCTACCGCTGCTGGCGCCGATGAGCGAGATCGCCGGCCGGCTTGCGGCCCAGGCCGGCGCTTACTTCCTCGAGAAACCCCTGGGCGGCCGAGGCTTGCTGCTCGGAGGCGTGCCCGGAGTCGCACCTGGGCGTGTGGTCGTCATCGGTGGAGGCATCGTCGGCTACAACGCTGCGGTGATCGCAGTCGGGCTGGGCGCGAACGTCACGATCCTGGAGCGCTCGATCGACCGGATGCGCCACCTCGAAGAGATCCTCTCGGGCCGGGTCAGCCTCTTGATGTCGTCGACCCTTCAGATCGAGGAGTCCCTGCGCGACGCAGACGTGGTGATCGGCGCAGTGCTGATCCCCGGTGCGCTCGCACCGCGACTGATCACACGGGAGATGGTCGCCGGGATGAAGGAGGGCTCCGTTCTCGCCGATGTGGCGATCGACCAGGGTGGGGTCGCGGAGACGTCGCGACCGACGACGCACAGTCATCCGGTCTACACCGTCGAGGGAGTCACGCACTACTGCGTCGCGAACATGCCCGGTGCCGTGCCGATCACGTCCACCAAGGCGCTGACGAACGCGACTCTGCCGTACGTCGAGGCGATCGCCGACTATGGTCTGGCGGAAGCTGTGGCT
>JBBWZE010000257.1:0-9076 GCA_039648845.1 Actinomycetota bacterium
GTCGTCGGGATCATCTTCCTCGTCATCGTCCTGGTCTCGCCCGGGGGCCTGATGGGCATCTGGGATCGCGCCTTCGTGCGGCTCGATCGTTCCCGCAGGACCGGGCCTCCCGATCAAGCCGCGCTGGGAATCGAAAGCTTGGTGAAGGGAGGAACGTGAGCGTACGCACTTGAGGTGGGTGCGCGAAACCGAGAGAATCACCTTCTGGGAAGAACGGACCGGGTCAGACGAAGGAACGAGAGGGAGGAGATTGAGGCTATGAGCAGAGCCAGCTGGCGAAGCTGGAGGATTGCGGTGCCGGTACTCGCGGTGGTCGTGGTCGGGCTGACAGTTGCCGCCTCGGCGTCGTTTGCGAGCAGCAAGGCGGGCGTAATCCGGGTTGCGATCATGACCGACTGCAAGGGCGCCTTCAGTTTCGGTTATGACTACGACAGCGGTGGCGCACAAGCCGCCTTCGCGCAATACGCGCACGGGAAAGTCAAGAACAAGAACAAGCCTACAGCCGGCATGACGGGCATCAATGTCGCCGGCAAGCAGATCAAGATCGTCGGGTACGGCTGTGGGAACGACACCGTTCCGCTGGCGGTCACCGAGACGAAGCGTCTGATGGAGCAGCTGAAAGCCGACGTGATGATCGGTCCGCTGTCAGGCGACGAGGCCGTGTACGTCGCCCAGTACGCGAAGGCACACCCGACGAAAACGTTCATCATCGGGACGGCGGGCTCGCAGGACCCGACCCTTCAAATCGCGCCGAAGAACTTGCTCCGCTATCACGGGGACGGCGCAATGTGGAACGCGGGCGCCGGTGAGATCGCCTACAAGAAGCTCGGTTGGCGGAAGGCGGCGATCATCATCGACGACTACAGCTTCGGCTGGACGTCCGCAGCCGGCTTCATCGCCGACTTCTGCGCAATCGGCGGTCAGATCACAAAGCGGGTGTTCCCGCCTCTCAACACCACCGATTACGCTCCGTTCGCGCGTCAGCTCCCGGCCCCCAACCAGGTCGACGGGTACTTCTGGGTCGTCGGCGGCTCCGGTACGTCCCCGTCTCTGAAGGCGTTCGAGCAGGCGTATGGAAAGCTCGATCCGAAGAAGCTGTACGGCAATCTCTTCTTTGCTTTCCTCGGGGCCGACAAGGTCGTCGCACCGAAGGTCGCCGGAGCTTACGTCGGCGGCTTCGGGACGGCACCAGGCCTGAAGACGAAGGCGGCAAACGCCTACCGGGCGATCATGAAGAAGTACTATCCGAAGCTGCCTGCCGACGACGGCTTCGTCTACAACTACTACAACGCGGCGTGGGCACTGGTCCAGGGCTTGCAGAAGTCGGGCGGCCAGCTCGGCTCGAAGCTCCAGGCGTCGATGCCTCGGACTCTCAAGGCCGCGTTCCAGGTGTCGAACGGCGGCGTGCTCCACCTCGACAAGAATCGCCAGGGAATCCAGGATCAGTACCCGCTCCAGCTCGTGAGGCAGAAGGACGGATCGGTTGCTGCCAACGTCGTCGGCTTCGTGCCGAACGTTGACCAGGGATTCAGCGGTCTCTTCAAGAGCTCGAGCAAGCCGCCCGGTCGCACGCAGCCGGCCTGCAAGAAGGCCAAGCTGCCGTGGCAGGGCAAGATCAAGGTCGTCAAGAACGGCGTGATCACGAAGCAGGTCATCAAGTAGGTCGTTTGACCGAGGCAGCACCAGCCGAACACGTCGAGCCGACCCTCCGCCTGCGGGGGGTCGGCCGGCGATTCGGTGGTCTACACGCGGTGAGCGAGGTGGACCTCGACATCGCACCCGGTGAGCGTCGCGCGATCCTCGGTCCGAACGGCGCGGGGAAGACAACGCTCTTCAACGTGATCGCAGGTGACATGCCGGCGTCGACGGGATCGGTGGAGCTGCTCGGGACGGATGTCACGACGCGACCGGCACGCGCGCGGGCCCGGGTCGGCCTCGCGCGCACGTACCAGCAGTCCCGCCTGTTCCTTGGGCTGACGGTGGAAGAGAGCATCTACCTCGCGATCCTCGGCGTCCGGAGCGGACATCTGCGGCCCGTGATCCTTCCGAGGCGCGACGCCGAGCTCCGGGAGCGTGCAGCCGCGGCAGCGGCACGTGTCGCCATCTCGCACAAGCTCGACCAGCTCGTCGGGTCGCTCTCACACGGAGAGCACCGGCAGGTGGCGCTTGCGATGGCGCTCGCGTCCGAACCGAAGATCCTGATGCTGGACGAGCCCGCTTCCGGTCTCTCCCGAGGCGAGCGCACGCTGTTGACGGATCTGCTGCTTGCGCTCGACCCGGAGATCACGCTCGTTCTGATCGAGCACGACATGGACGTCGCATTGCGGGTCGCCGAGCGCGTCTCGATGATGCACGAGGGCCGGGTGATCGTCGAAGGAACTCCTGACGAGATCAGGGCGAACGAGCTCGTCCACAGCCTCTATCTCGGCACGGGCTTTCGCAATGAGTGAGCCTCTACTCGCGGTCGAGGACCTCCACGCGTTCTACGGCCCGGCGCACGTGCTGCAGGGCGTCTCGTTCACGGTCGGCAACGAGCCGGTTTCGATCGTGGGTCGCAACGGCATGGGGAAGACGACGCTGTGTGCCGCGATCATGGGGATGACGCCGCCCCGCGCGTCCGGCTCGGTTCGCATCCGCGGCTCGGAGCTCGTGGGCAGGCCGTCGTACAAGGTCGCCAGGCTCGGGGTCGGCTACGTTCCGCAGGGCCGGCGGCTGTTTCCCTCTCTGACGGTGGACGAGCACCTGCGTATGGTCGAGGGACGTCGGAACGGCGCGCGGAGGTGGACTCCAGAGGGCGTCTACGAGCTCTTTCCTCGCCTTGCCCAGCGGAAGCGGAACGGGGGCGCGGAGCTCTCGGGCGGAGAGCAGCAAATGCTCGCGATCGGTCGCGCGCTGCTGACGAATCCCGAGCTGTTGATCATGGACGAGCCCTCCGAGGGGCTCGCCCCGGCGGTCATCGAGGTCCTGATCGAGACGTTCCAGAAGCTGGCGGAGGAGGGCCTGCGCATTCTCCTGATCGAACAGAACCTCGCCGTCGCGACATCGCTCGCGGAGCGCCAGCTGATCATGATCGCCGGCGAGATCGCAGCCGAGACGACAGCGGGCGAGCTGGCGGCGAGCCCTGAGCTCCAGCGCCGTTATCTCGGCGTCGAGCCGGTCGAGCACGAATAGGACCCCCAACGCCCCGCATCCGCCCCGTTGTCGTGCTTCTGCCCCTGCTCCTCGCGGTCGCAGGCTGCGGCACGTCGGCGCCGCCGCGAGTCGATCTCCTCTTTGACTCGAGCCGTGACGGCGACTATGCGATCTACGGCGTCGGCGCCTCGGGCGGGCGCGAGGTCCGGCTGACCAAGGGAAGTGGCGATTCGTCGACTCCCGAGGGCCTGTTCTTCGCGGTCGAGCCGGCCTGGTCTCCGGACGGCAGGCTGATCGCGTTTGCAAGCAGACGCGACGGCCGTTCCCACATCTACGTCATGCGCGCTGACGGCACCAACATTCGCCAGGTCACGCACGGGAAGTCGGATGACGACGGGCCCGCCTGGTCGCCTGACCAACGTCGGCTCGCGTTTTCGCGTGACCGAGAGCTGTTCATCGTGGGGTCAGCCGGCGGCCCTGTGCGCAGCCTCACCCGCGGCCTCGGCGGCGAGGCCGCCAATCCCGCGTGGTCACCGGGCGGGAAGGTGATCGCGTACGACTACCGCAGGCCTGGCTTCGATTCCCGCGAGATCTGGGTCGCCGGCGTCGACGGCAGCCAGCCGCGGCTCGTCACGAGGCTCCCGGCGGTCAGCACGCTGCCCTCCTGGTCTCCCAACGGGCGCCGCATCGCCTTCAATAGCAACATCCACGGAGGGCATTACGAGATCTACTCGATCGGGCGTGATGGCCGCGGCCTGCGGCGCGAGACGAAGTCTGCGATCAACACCATCGACCCGGCCTGGTCACCGAACGGCAAAGAGATCGCCTTTTCGCGCGACGGCGCGATCTGGACGGTCGACCGCACCGGGCACGAGCGGAAGGTCACGTCGGGCGGGAATGACTCGACCCCCGCGTGGCGGCCGGCCCAGGTCGCCAAGTGATGCCGGACAACTCAACAGCGGTTTTGCCGCATTAGACTCGCTTGCTGATGGGCGAAACCCGCGCGTTCCTCGCGTCGATCGGCCTTCCGCCCGGCGACCTGCATGAGCTTCCGAACTCGCGATTGCGTTTCCCGGATGGTGCCCAGTACCGCATTGAGATCCCGAGCGTCGAAGGACCCGCCTGCCTCGGGGCCGTCCTCGAGGAGGCTGCGCGACTCAACGTCCCTGTGCACCGGGTCTCGCAGGGAAGCGGTGTGTTCCTGCAGACGGACGACGAGCTGGACTCGATGGCACGCATGGCAGCCAACGCGCACGTCGAGATCAGCCTCTTTGCCCGTCCCAATGCCGGGTGGGACACGTCCGCGATGGCGCGCTCGCCTGCCGGTGGAGTCGTGGCGGCGACCTCGCGTGGCCAGGAGCAGGTCGTGCAGGGCATCGAAGACGTAAAGCGTGCCGCAGCCCATGGGATTCGCAGCGTGCTGATCGCGGACCTCGGGCTCCTCTCCGTCTTTGGCGCCATGCGCGCGGCAGGTGAGCTTCCAGGTGACATGCAGGCGAAGATCTCCGTGATGCTGCCGGCCGCAAACCCAGCGGCCGCACGAGTGCTCGCCGAGTTGGGCGCGAGCACGCTGAACCTGCCCACCGACCTGACCCTGGCCCAGATCGCCGCGATTCGCGCTGCCGTCGACGTGCCGCTCGACCTCTACGTCGAGGCGCCCGACAACATCGGCGGCTTCGTACGGCTGCACGAGATCCCCGAGCTCATCCGGATCGCTGCCCCGGTGTACGTGAAGTTTGGTCTTCGCAATGCGCCCGATGTCTATCCCGCCGGGACTCACATCGAAGCGACGACGGTGGCCCTGTCACGCGAGCGGGTACGGCGCGCGCGGCTCGGTCTCGAACTGCTCGCCCGGTCCGGCCACGAGCCGACGATGTCCGAGCTCGGCGCCTCCGGCCTTGCCGTTCCGGTGTTGGCAGCGGTCTGATGGCGCGACCGGTCACGCTCTTCACCGGCCAGTGGGCCGACCTGCCGGTCGAGCAGCTGGCGGCGAAGGCCGGTGCCTGGGGTTTCGACGGCCTCGAGCTCGCGTGCTGGGGTGATCATTTCGAGGTGGACAAGGCGCTCGTCGATTCGGGCTATGTCGATTCGCGGCGTGACGTGCTCGACCGAAACGGGTTGCAGGTCCACGCGATTGGTGCACACCTCGTCGGCCAGTGTGTGTGCGATCCAATCGATCAGCGCCATCGGGCGATTCTGCCCCCCGACGTGTGGGGCGATGGCGAGCCCGAAGGCGTGCGTCGCCGTGCGGCAGAACGGATGAAAGACACGGCTCGCGCGGCCGCACTGCTCGGCGTCGAGCAGGTGACCGGCTTCACCGGCTCGGGCATCTGGCACCTCCTCTACTCCTTCCCGCCGAACGACTTCGACGAGATCGAGCGGGGCTATCAGGATTTTGCCGAGCGCTGGGGGCCGATCATGGACGTCTTCGCAGCCGAGGGCGTCCGGTTCGGGCTGGAGGTTCATCCGACCGAGATCGCGTACGACTTCGTCACGACGCGTAGGACCCTCGCCGCGATCGACCGCAGGCCGCAGTTCGGGATCAACTTCGACCCGAGCCACTTCGCGCACCAGTTCCTCGACTCGGCGGCGTTCGTGCAGGAATTCGCCGACCGGATCTACCACGTGCACGTGAAGGACTCACGCAAGACGCTGAACGGACGCGAGAGCATCCTCAGCAGCCATCTCAACTTCGGCGAGGCGGAGCGCGGCTGGGACTTCGTCTCGCCCGGTCACGGCGACGTCGACTTCGAGTCTCTCTTCCGGGCGCTGAACAGGATCGGCTACGCGGGCCCGCTGTCGATCGAGTGGGAGGACTCGGGCATGGATCGCGACTGGGGCGCACCCGACGCGCTGGCGTTCGTCCGTCGCACGGACTTCGCGCCGTCGGCGATCGCCTTCGACGCGGCGATGCAGCGCTCGAGTCGATGAGCGCGGCCTAGACTCGAACCGTGCCGCAGTCGGCAAATGCGCCGCCCCTTGCCGGCGTGCGGGTCGTCGATCTCTCGCGCGTGCTCGCCGGCCCTTACGCGACGATGACGCTCGCGGACCTGGGCGCCGACGTCGTCAAGGTCGAGCACCCCGACGGTGGGGACGAGACGCGCACGTGGGGCCCGCCGTTCGCGGGCGGCGAGTCGGCCTACTTCCTCTCGGTCAACCGGGGCAAGCGCAGCGTCGCTCTCGACCTGAAGGATCCGGAGGGGCGTGACCTCGCTCTCGAGTTGTGCGCGCGCGCCGACGTCGTGATCGAGAACTTCCGGCCCGGTGGTGCCGCACGGTTGGGGCTCGATTACGAGACGGTGCGGGCCCGCCGCCGCGACATCGTCTACTGCACGATCAGCGGCTTCGGTGCGCGCGAGCCTCGCGACCGGGCCGGTTACGACTTCACGGTTCAAGCCGAGAGTGGCCTCATGTCGATCACCGGCGACCCGGCCGGTGAGCCGATGAAGGTTGGAGTCGCAATCGTCGACGTGCTCGCCGGCCTCAACGGGGCAACGGCCATCCTCGCCGCGCTGCGCCGGCGCGATCTGACGGGTGAAGGCGAGCACGTCGAAGTCTCGTTGCTCGACAGCGCGTTCGCCGCGCTCGTCAACGTCGCCGCGAATGCCCTTCTGACCGGTGAGGAGCCAAAGCGCTACGGCAATGCCCATCCGAGCATCGTCCCCTACCAGCCGTTTCGCGCCGCTGACGGCTGGATCGCCGTCGCCGCGGCCAACGACGGTCTCTACTCGAGACTCTGCAACGCGATCGGGCGTGCGGATCTCGCCGCCGACGAGCGCTATGCGACCAACGAGGCGCGCGTGCTCAACCGGGAGCCGCTGGTCGCCGAGCTCCAAACCGTGTTCGCGGGCCGTTCGACCGAGGACTGGGAGGAGCGGCTTCTCGCGGCAGGTGTGCCGGCGGGAAAGATCCGCAACGTCTCAGAGGCCCTGCGCACCGGGAAGGCGAGAACACGCCGTCTGGATCACGTGACCGCCGGGACGATCGAGCTGGTGGGCCCACCTTTCGAACTCGCGAACGCTCCGGTCGGAGCTTCGACACCGCCGCCGCTGCTCGGCCAGCACACGGCGGAGGTGCTGGCGGAGCTCGGAGTCGACGAGGGTCGTCTGAGAGCGCTGGAACGTCGAGGCGTGATCAGGCGGGCAACCCCGGCGTAAAATCGCGAGTCATGGCTCAGATCGTGACGAAACCAGCGCACCGCCTCCTACTCGACAAGGCTTACATCGGTGGGGCCTGGATCGAGGCCGATAGTGGTGAAACGTTTCCCGTCGTCGACCCAGCCACCGGACACGAGCTGGCGCGGGTTCCCCGCCTTGGAGGGGCGGAGACGAGCCGCGCGATTGACGCTGCGCGAACTGCGTATCCGGGCTGGCGGAGGACGCTCGCCAAGGAACGTGCACGGATCCTGCGCCGCTGGGCGGATCTGATGCTCGAGCACCGCGACGACCTCGCGCTGCTCCTGACGTCCGAGCAAGGCAAGCCGCTGGGTGAGTCGCGCATGGAGATCGAGTACGCGGCCTCGTTCCTCGAGTGGTTCGGCGAGGAAGCGAAGCGCGTCTACGGCGACACGATTCCGACGTACATGCACGACCGCCGCGTCGTCGTGACCAAGGAGCCCGTCGGTGTCACCGCCGGCATCACACCCTGGAACTTTCCGGCGGCGATGATCACGCGCAAGGCCGCCCCGGCGATCGCGGCGGGCTGCACGATGGTGCTCAAGCCTGCGGAGCAGACGCCGTTGTCGGCACTCGCGGTCGCGAAGCTGGCCGAAGAGGCCGGTTTGCCCGCCGGCGTGTTGAACGTCGTCACGGGCGACGCTGAGGACGCCCCCGTGATCGGCGCCGAGCTCACTTCGAACCCGATCGTCCGCAAACTGGGCTTCACGGGCTCCACCGAGGTCGGAAAGCTCCTGATGGGGCAGTGCGCTCGCCAGGTGAAGAAGGTCTCACTCGAGCTGGGTGGGAACGCGCCCTTCATCGTCTTCGACGATGCCGATCTCGACGAGGCCGTCGCGGGTGCCGTGCTCTGCAAGTACCGCAACTCTGGACAGACGTGCATCTCCGCCAACCGCATCCTCGTCCAGGACTCGGTGCACGACGAGTTCCTCGGCCGGCTGACCGAGGCGGTAACCGCACTCAAGGTCGGTGCGGGCACTGAGGCCGACGTCAGCGTCGGCCCGCTGATCGACGACCAGGCGCTCGCAAAGGTCGAGCGCCACGTCGCAGATGCGCTGGAGGGCGGCGCCGAGCTCGTCGCGGGTGGAAGTCGCCACGAGCGCGGCCAGACGTTCTTCCAACCGACCGTGCTCTCGGGTGTCACGGCGTCGATGGCGATGACCTCGGAGGAAACGTTTGGTCCCATCGCCGGGATCGGTCGCTTCGCGGGCGAGGAAGAGGCGATCGAGGTGGCGAACAACACGCCTTATGGGCTGGCGGCGTACTTCTACAGCCGCGACGTCGGCCGCATCTGGCGCGTGTCGGAAGCGCTCGAGTACGGCATCGTCGGGATCAACACCGGTTTCATCTCGACGGAGGTGGCTCCGTTCGGCGGGATGAAGGAATCCGGCATCGGCCGCGAGGGCTCGAAGTACGGCATCGACGAGTGGCTCGAGCTGAAGTACCTCGCGATCGGCGGTGTCGACCGGTGATTGTCGAGCAGCGTGACTACCACGTGTTCACGGGCAAGCTGGTCGAGCTCGTTCGGCTCTACGAAGAGGAGGGGATCGCCCTCCAGCAGGAGTACCTCGGCGGCCTGATCGGCGTCTTCACGACGGACGTCGGCGCGCTGTCGACGTACACGAGCCTCTGGGGCTACGACAACTTCGCCGAGCGGGAGCAACGGCGCGCAAGGTTGCAGGCGGACGAGGGGTGGCGCGACTTCCTCGCGCGGATCCAGCCGCTCATCCATACCCAGCAGAACCGGATTCTCGTGCCGACGGCCTTCT
>JBBWZE010000258.1:0-4775 GCA_039648845.1 Actinomycetota bacterium
CCGCCACGTGCACGCGCCGGACCCCACGCCTTCCGTAGAGCGAGAGGAGCGCGGGCTGCAACGTCGCAGCGGCCAGGATCGAGACGAGCGGGATCAAGAAGCCGCCGAGGCCCATCGACCGCATGAACGGCAGCGGCATGAAGAGGAGCAGAGCGAGACCGATCGCGACGGTGGCTCCCGAGAAGATCACGGCGCGGCCCGCCGTCCTCATGGTACGGACGATCGCATCGTCCTTCGTACCTCCCTGCTCGAGCTCTTCGCGGAAGCGGTACACGATCAACAGGGAGTAATCGACGGCGATCCCGAGCCCGATCAGCTGGACGAGATTCGTGACATAGGTCGCCATCGTCATGTAGTGGGCGAAGATGAACACGATCCCGAGCGTTCCGGTGATGGTGGCCGCGGCGAACAGGAATGGAAGCGTCGCCGCGAACGACAGCCCGAAGACGGCGAGCAAGACGAGCAGCGCGATCGGGATGGCGATCGATTCGCCTTTCCTCAGGTCCTCGTTGAAGATCGGATCGAGCTCGTCCTGGATCGCAGCCTGACCCGACACGTAGGCGTCGACGCCGGCCGGCGGATCGAGCCGCTCGAGGATGTCCTTCGTGTAGCCCTTCGCGTCGGCGATGTTGAGCGTCGAGAGGACGCTCCCGTAGGCAACACCGCCGAGTGCGTCGCGTAGCAAGGTGGGCCTCCCGCCGGGAACCGCCGCAGCGCCGGCGCGGATGCTCCGTTCGAGCTTCAGACGGGTGCCGGCAGTGCCGTTGTGGATCTTGTAGATGATCAGAAACTCACCGTCGCTCCGATCGCCGAAGTGGTCCTGGAGGATCGTGCGCGCACGCTCGGAATCCGTCCCGGGAACGGTGAACGTGTTCGAGAGGAGTGGCGTCAGCTTGGTGGCCGCGAATCCACCCACGAGCAGGACAACCAGCCACGCCCCGAGAATCGGCCACCGAAGGCGCAGCACAAGGCGTGTCCAGCGCGCCACGTCTGAACCCTAGCCCTCCGGGTACGCTGAAACGATGGAAAAACGCCGCCGCGAGCTCGAGAACGCCGCCGAGGAGATCGAGCAGCTCTTCGCCGACCTCTGGCAGGTCTTTCCGTTCTCTCGAGGAATCCGCCGCGGTTATCGACCCGAGGTCGACGTGTACCGGACCGGGAATCCGCCCGCACTGACCGTGGTCGTCGAGCTGCCCGGCATCGACCCGCACGAGGTGCAGGTGATGGCGTCGACGCAAGCGCTGCTGGTCGCGGGTGAGCGCCGCCGACCCAAAGATTGCGGGCAGTACCAGCAGCTGGAGATCGACTACGGTCCCTTCCAGCGTCAGGTGACACTCGCCGAGCCCGTCGACCCCGAGCGGGCGACCGCCAGCTACGAACGCGGCGTCCTCAAGATCCGCCTCCCCGTCGCTCCCGAGCCGACTCCCGCGGAGAGCATCTCGATCGTGGTGACGTCGCCGTGAGCGAAGCGATCGGCGACACACTCGTCGAGGAGCCTGCCGAGGAGCTCACCTTTCCGGCGACTCTGCCTGTTCTGCCGTTGAAGGACACGGTCGTCTTTCCAGAGTCGGTGACGCCGCTCGCAATCGGTCAGGAGCGCTCGATCAAGCTGGTCGAGGACGTCGTCTCTGGCGACCGTGTGCTCGCACTCGTCACGGTCAAGACACCCGAAGCCGAGCAGCCCGGCTGGGACGACCTCCACGAGGTCGGCACGGCCGCCGTCGTCCACAAGATGATCAAGGTTCCCGACGGGACGCTGCGAATCCTCGTCCAGGGTGTACAGCGCATCAGGCTCGAGCGCGCGGTGCAGGACGACCCGTATCTCGTGGGCGAATTCGTCGAGCTGCCGGACGAGCTTCCTGAGAGGCCCGAGGTCGAGGCTTTGACACGGAACGTCCAGAATCTGTTCGGACGGGTCATCGGCCTTGTCCCCTACCTGCCGGAAGAGCTACAGATCGCGGCCGCAAACGTCGACGATCCGAGCGCGCTCTGCAATCTCGTCGCGTCCACGCTGCGGCTCAAAACGGAGGAGAAGCAGCGGCTGCTCGAGCTCACCGACGTCGAGGCACGACTGCGAGACATCTCCGCCATCCTCAACCGCGAGCTGGAGGTCTTCGAGCTCGGTTCCAAGATCCAGTCGCAGGTCCAGGAAGAGATGGAGAAGGGGCAGCGAGAGTTCTTCCTCCGCCAGCAGCTGAAGGCGATCCAGGACGAGCTCGGCGAGAGCGATCCGGAAGCGGCCGAGATCGCCGAGCTGCGCTCGACGCTCGAATCGATGGAGCTTCCGGAGGACGTCCGCAAGGTGGTCGACCGCGAGCTCGCCCGACTCGAGAAGCTGCCGACCGCTGCCGCAGAGTACGGCGTCATCCGCACGTACATCGACTGGATCGCCTCGCTCCCGTGGCACAAGACGACCGCGGACAACCTCGACCTCGACAACGCAAAACAGGTGCTGGACGAGGATCATTTCGACCTCGAAAAGGTGAAGGAACGGATCCTCGAGCATCTCGCCGTCTCGAAGCTCAAGAACGACACCTCGGGGCCGATCCTCTGCTTCGTCGGGCCTCCGGGCGTCGGCAAGACGTCTCTCGGCCAGTCGATCTCGCGGGCGCTCGGGCGCAAGTTCGCTCGACTCTCGGTCGGCGGCGTCCGGGACGAGGCGGAGATCCGCGGCCACCGACGCACCTACATCGGCGCGATGCCGGGGACGATCATCCGTCACCTGCGCGATGCCGAATCGATGAACCCCGTGATGCTGATCGACGAGATCGACAAGATGGGCGCCGACTTCCGGGGTGATCCCGCCAGCGCGATGCTCGAGGTGCTCGACCCGGAGCAGAACAAGAACTTCCGCGATCACTACCTCGACCTGCCGTTCGATCTCTCGAAGACGCTCTTCATCTGCACGGCGAACACGCTCGACACAATCCCGGCCCCGTTACTCGACCGCATGGACGTCATCCAGCTGTCGGGGTACACCGAGGACGAGAAGTTCGGCATCGCCAAGCGCTACCTCGTGCCCAAGCAGATCGAGGCCCACGGACTCGGCGGCGATCAGGTCACGATCACGGACAAAGCGCTCCGTCTGATCATCCGCGAGTACACGCGCGAAGCGGGCGTGCGCAACCTCGAGCGTCGGCTCGCGGACGTGCTGCGCAAGGCTGCCCGACAGATCGCGGAAGGCAAGCGACGCGCGAAGAGGCTTCGCATCGACGAAAAGCGCGTACGCTCCGCGCTCGGGCCTCGCCGCTACGAGGGCGAGGTACGCAAGCGTACGTCTGAGCCGGGCGTGGCGACGGGTCTCGCTTTCACGGCTGTCGGCGGCGACATCCTCTTCTTCGAGGCGACGGCCTATCCGGGCAAGGGCCGGCTGACGATCACAGGCCAGCTCGGCGACGTGATGCAGGAATCCGCACAGGCTGCGCTCTCGTGGGTCCGCGCGCACGCCGAAGGCCTCGGGCTCGAGCCTGATTGGTTCCGCGAACACGACATCCACCTGCACGTTCCGGCTGGCGCCGTGCCGAAGGACGGGCCCTCGGCTGGCATCACGATGGCGACTGCGATCGCGTCGCTGGTGCGCAACCAGCCGGTCTCGGACGACGTCGGCATGACCGGCGAAATCACGCTGACCGGACAGGTGCTGCCGATCGGTGGCATCCGTGAGAAAACCCTGGCGGCGCAGCGAGCGGGCTTGACGCGCATCATCATGCCGCGGGACAACGAACCGGACCTCGAAGAGCTACCCAAGGAGACGAAGGAGCAGATGGAGTTCATCCTCGTCGACACGATCGACCAGGTCTTCGACAACGCATTCGACGGCAAAGGCGCGACACGCCCCAAGCCGTCACCGGTCCTTGACCGTCAGGCTGCGGCGAGCTTGAAGGACGTCAGCAAGCGGTCGCAGGCCTCGGTGTCGCCGCCGCGCTCGTAGCGGCAGAGCAGCAGATACTCGCTCTTCGCGCGCAAGACGAACCCAATTCGCTCGATGAGCTCTTTTCCCTCACTCGAGTAGACGATGTCGTATCTCCGAGCCTTCTGGCCGGCGACCGTCATGGTCCTGGCATCGTCCACCTCTCCCTTTTGCTGACGCGCGACATCGGCGGCCGCCCGGTCGAGCTCAGGGATCACCTTGGACCAGAGCTCCGGCCGGAAGCGGCGCAGCAGCGGAAACGGCGTCACCGAGACCAGGCTTGCGCCCTGCGCGGCCTGAACCTCAGCGTCCTTCCGCGTCACCGTCCAGTCCGCCGGAGCGACGAAGGTAAAGCCGGCTCCGCGGACGATGTGCCCCTTTGTCGCCGCGCCGCCCCCGCAGCCTGCGAGGACCAGTAGAGTGAGCCCGAGAACGGCTTGTTTGCGTCGATTGCGGGAGGGTACGCAAGAGCTGGCAGACCAGCGAAAGGACACAGTGAACATGACCAAGACGAGAGACAAGGTAATGGACCGAGCCGGCGGCGCGAGGCCGTACATCGAGCGCGCTTTCAAGGACGAAGAGTTGCGCGACAACGTGCGCAACGCCTACGAATCGGCGCGCGTGGTCTACAACGAGTTGATCGGCGGGCGTGGAGCGATTCCGGTCGCAACGCGTGTCGCTACCGACAAGGACATCCAAGAGCACCTGCGGGATGCGCTCGACGAGCTTCGTCAGGCGGCTGACCGCGTCCAGGGCAAGAAGGACCACGGTGCGCGCAACACGCTGCTGCTGTTGACAGGCATTGCGCTCGGCGTCCTCTTCAATCCAATCTCTGGAGCGCAGACTCGCAAGTGGTTGTCCGACA
>JBBWZE010000276.1:0-3256 GCA_039648845.1 Actinomycetota bacterium
AGCTGGCCGCTCTCGAGACGGGCGTCCCCGTCGCGTTCGGCGTCCTGACGGTGGACATGATCGAGCAGGCCGAAGCCAGAGTCTCCAAGGGCGCGGAGGCAGTGCGCACAGCGCTGGAAATGGCTGATGCGTTCGCGCAACTCCGTGCCTCCGCTTCGCGCTGACCTGATCGTCGGAGCTACGTCCTGAACTGCAACGGTCTCTGATCCGGAAGCCCGCGCCGTCGCCGGCGCCGGTGCGACGAGACCAAGCAGGAGGCGTGACATGTCTCATCGCGTTGCGATGTCGTTACAGAATCGGCGCAGATTCGCTGTCCGAAACGGGCATCCGTCGGGGTCAGACCCGAAAGCGTGACGCCGGTGGGACGGAACCGAGCCGGAACCGCGACATGCGCGACCGTAGCTGCTCCTTCGTTACGGAATCGGCACGGATTCCCTGTCCGAAACGGGCATCAGTTGGGGTCGGACCCGAAAGCGTGACGCCGGTGGGACGAAACCGAGCCGGAACCGTGACCTGGCGGGCAGCACCGCCACACCGGAACACGGCCGGTACGGAATCTGCACCGAAGCTGGTAGTCGTTGGGATCGGAACTTCCCGTTTGGGCTCTCGGCTACACTGGCCGGCCGATGTCCAAGGTCTGCGCAGTCTGTGGGAAGAAGCCCGGCTTCGGAAACAACCGGAGCCACTCGATGGTGGCCACCAAGCGCCGCTTCAACCCCAACCTCCAGCGCGTCCGCGTGCTCCTCAAGGGCAAGGCGACCCGGGCATACGTCTGCACCCGCTGCCTCAAGGGCGGCAAGGTGCAAAAGGCCATCTGAGCAGCAACTTCCAGCGGCTCTTCGTGGTCTAATCCGGCCGTGGAGGCAGCTCCTTCGCTGTCGTCTCCGCTGGGACGGATCTCGATCTCCCACGAGGCGGTGGCTCACATCGTCGGCCGCGTCGCGGCCGAGGCATACGGCGTGGTCGGCATGGCCGCGCGCAACCCCCGCGAGAAGCTGCTGACGCGTGACCGGCTGCGCCAGGGGATCACGGTCGGCGGCAGCGCGGACGAGGGCGTCACCATCGAGCTCCACGTCGTCGTCGAGTACGGGCTGAACCTCGCGGAGGTGGCGTCGACGCTGCGAAACCGCGTGCAGTACGAGGTCGAGCGCCTGACCGGGCTGCCTGTGGCCGAGGTGGACGTGCGCATCCAAGATGTGAAGAGGTCGACGGGATGACCGACCGCGAGCGGGTGCAGGAGCTCGCGCACGGCGCGCTCACCTCACTCGAGCGAAACCGGCAGCGCATCGACGACCTCAACGTCTACCCCGTGCCCGACGGCGACACCGGGACGAACCTCACGATGACGGCGCGCGCCGTCGTCGAAGAGCTCGACCGCTCCACGACGGAGGATCGCGCCGGCCTCGTCAAGGAGGTCACGCGCGCCGCGCTGATGGGAGCGCGCGGCAACTCCGGCGTCATCCTCTCGCAGATCATCCGTGGCGCGGCCGAGACGCTCCGCACGAACGCCGAGGTCGACACGCTCACGCTCGCACGTGCATTTCGCTCGGCGAGCGACGCCGCATATCGCGCGGTGCGTCAGCCGGTGGAGGGAACGATGCTCTCCGTCATCCGCGAGATGGCGGAGGAAGGGGAGAGCCCCGAGACCGCAGGCCTCACGAAGCCAGAGCTGCTTGCGAGGATCGTCCGGCGTGGGGAAGAGGCGGTCGCGCGCACGCCGGAGCAGCTCAAAGTACTGCGCGAGGCGGGGGTCGTCGACGCCGGCGGTGCAGGACTGCTCGAGATAGTGCGCGGGCTGGCTGCGACGGCCGCGGGGGAGCCTGTGCCCGCGGCGCCGGTCGAGCGCGAGGAGGTGACGATCGATGCGATCCACCAGGAGCTCTCGCGTTACCGGTACTGCACGACGTTCATGATCGAGGGCGAGGATCTCGACAGCGACGGAATCGAGCACGAGCTCGAGCAGCTGGGTGATTCGCTGCTCGTCGTGGGCGATCCCGAAGCGCTGAAGGTTCACGTCCACACGGACGAGCCCGGCCGCGCGCTCGCCGTCGGAACCCGGGCCGGTGTGATCGACCGAGTCGAGATCGCGAACATGCAGCAGCAGACCCTCCAGCGGGAGCAACGTTTGCTCGAGGCCGTGCCGGAGGCGCTGCCATCCACGACCGGAGTCGTCGCGGTGGTCGCGGGCGACGGCAACAGACGGCTCTTCGAGAGTCTCGGTGCGACGAAGATCGTCGAAGGCGGGCAGACGATGAACCCATCGACGGCGGAGCTCGTCGAAGCCATCGAAGCGACCTTCGCCGCCGAGGTCGTCCTGCTGCCGAACAACGCCAACGTCATTCTCTCGGCCGAGCAGGCCGTCGGTCTCGTCGACAAACCGGTGACGGTCGTCCCGACCGATTCGCTCCCGGCGGGGTTGGCTGCGATCGTCGCGTTCGACCCGGAGCGCTCGGCCGTGGAGAACGCCGCTGCGATGAACGAGGTCGTCGACACCGTGAAGACGGGCGAGGTCACCATCGCCTCACGCGACGTCGAGCTGAACGGCCTGGCGGTACGCAAAGGCGCCTGGCTCGGCCTTGCCGGCGGGAAGGCCGTCGCAGGAGGGCCGGATTTCGACGACGTCGCCGCTGCGGTCGCCGAGCGCCTCCTTGAGGAGCCTCGCGGCGTGATGACGCTCCTCACCGGCGCGGACGAGCCGGACCTCGACGAGCTGCTCCGGCGGATCCAGGGCTCCCATCCACAGCTGGAGCTGGACGTCCAGGCCGGGGGCCAGCCTCACTATCCGCTCCTTCTGTCCGCGGAATAACCTTCGGCGCCATGGCCGAAGCGATTCGCCTCGTCCTCGTGGAAGACAACCAGGTGTTCCGCGAGGCGCTCGAACTGCTGTTGGGGCTCCAGTCCGACATCGAGGTCGTGGCCTCGGTCGGTGACGGCTCCTCGGCCGCCGCGGTCGTGCGCACGCACAAGCCGGACGTCGTGCTGATGGACTACCGCCTGCCGGGGCTCGACGGCGTGCAGGCGACGAGGGCCGTGCGCGAGGCCCACCCCGACGTCGCTGTGGTCTGTCTGACGGCGTCCGCCAACTTCCGCGAGGTCGACGCGCTCTACGCAGCAGGCGCGGTTGCCTGTCTCTCGAAGGACCAGGAGCTCGACGAGATCGTCGATGCGATCAGGCAGGCGGCCTGAGTGACACTGACCAACGAGAACACCGCGATCGTCCTCGACTCGACCGCCGATTTCCCGGAAGCCCCCGAGC
>JBBWZE010000295.1:0-36252 GCA_039648845.1 Actinomycetota bacterium
CACCCGGCGCGCATCGAGGACACGTACTACGCATCGAAGGCGGAGATCGAGGACGCGATCGTGCAGGCCGGGGAGCAGGGTGTCTTCGAGGCCAACTGCGGAGAGTTCCACGAGGAGCTCGTCAAGATCCTCGGACGTCTGCGCTACCGCACCAGCTACGGCCAGAACGTCCTCAAGCACACGCTCGAGGTCGTCCACCTCGCCGGGATCATGGCGGCTGAGGTCGGCGCCAGCGTGAAGGTGACAAAGCGTGCGGCGCTGCTGCACGACCTGGGCAAGGCGATGACGCACGAGGTCGAAGGCTCGCACGCATCCATCTCCGCGCAGCTTGCCCGCCGGTACGGAGAGTCGCAGCATGTCGTGCACGCGATCGAAGCCCACCACTACGAGGTCGAGCCACAGACGGTCGAGGCGGTGCTCCTGATCTCGGCCGATGCGATCTCGGCGTCCCGGCCCGGCGCGCGCGGTGAGAGCCTCGAGCACTACATCAAGCGGCTCGAGTCCCTCGAAGAGCTGGCGGCTCAGAAACCGGGGGTCGAGAAGGTCTACGCCCTGCAGGCCGGCCGCGAGATCAGGGTGATCGTCAAGCCGGGCGAGGTCGACGACGACGCGGCGGTCCTCCTCTCGCACGAGATCGCGCGGGAGATCGAAGACCAGCTCGAGTATCCCGGGCAGGTGAAGGTGACGGTCATCCGCGAGAGTCGCGCCGTCGACGTCGCCCGCAACGTCGCGAACGGCGGCGGCCAGCCCGAGGCGGTCGCACCGCCTGAGCCGGCGCCGCAGGTCCAGCCGGATCAGGCGGCCTAGTAGCGCCTACGTCCGTTTGGCGAGAGCAGCGGTCGCGCCAAGCGCGATGAAGACGACGCCCGAGCCGTAGCGGACGACGCTGCGCTTACGGCGCAGCAAACCCGCGACCGTGCCGGCCGCCAGCGCGTAGAGCGAATCGGTGACGAGGCCGAGCCCGACGAAGACGAAGCCGAGCACGAGCGCCTGCGACCAGAGACCGCCGCGGCCGGGCGCGACGAACTGCGGTAGGAACGCGAGGAAGAAGAGTGCCGTTTTGGGATTGAGAGCGTTCACGATCGTGCCGCGCACGAATGCCCGGCGGAGCGGCTCGCGCGTCCGCTCCACCTCTGCCCGGGCATCTTGGTCGAGCAGCTTGCGAATACCGAGATAGACGAGATAGGCGGCGCCGGCGTACTTGACGGCGCTGAATGCCAACGAGGAGGCGACGATCAAGGCCGACAGCCCGGCCGCGGCTGCGGCGACGTGGACGAGCGTGCCGAGATGCACGCCGGCGACCGAGGCCAGCCCGACGCGGCGGCCCTGTTCCGCGCTCTGGAGCACGATGTAGAGGACAGCCGGCCCGGGAATCGCGAGCAGGGCGAGGGCCGCCAGGCCGAAGAGCCAGAGAGAGGTCGAGTCGGGAAAGACCACGGGTAGCATTCTGGCCCGTGCGCCGGTATCACGTGACGACCTTCGGCTGCCAGATGAACGCTCATGACAGCGAGCGGATCAAGGGCATGCTCGAGGAGCTCGGGCTCGGCGAGGCGACCACGCAGGAGGAAGCCGACGTCCTCGTCTTCAACACCTGCACGATCCGCGAGAAGCCCGACCAGAAGTTCGCGGCGCACCTTGCGCAAGCTGCAGCCGTCAAGCGGCGCGATCCGGACAAGGTGATCGCCGTCGGCGGCTGCTACGCGGAAGCTCAGCGCGAGCGCCTGTTCCAGCTCTACCCCTACGTCGACGTAGCGTTCGGCCCGGGCTCGATTCCCCATCTCGGCGAATGGCTCGGCGCGGGGGGGCTCGGCGTCGCACGCGGACGCTTCGGCCTCGACGACCGCAGCTTCGCCGGCGAGTTGCCGATGCACCGTGAACGCACCTTCCAGGCCTGGGTGCAGATCTCGATGGGCTGCAACTCGAAGTGCGCCTACTGCATCGTGCCGGCCGTTCGCGGACGTGAGGTGAGCCGCCGCCCGGGAGACATCGTCGCGGAGGTGACTCGGCTTGCCGCGGAAGGAGTGCGCGAGCTCACCCTGCTCGGCCAGAACGTCAACTCATGGGGACGCGATCTCGCTCCCGAGATCAACACCGAGTTCGGCGAACTGTTGCGCGCGTGCGACGCGGTCGACGGCATCGAGCGCATCCGCTTCACGAGTCCACATCCAAAGGACTTCCGGCGCCCGGTGATCGACGCGATGGTCGACTGCGAGACCGTCTGCGAGCACGCGCACCTGCCTCTGCAGTCCGGCTCGTCCCGCATCCTGAAGGCCATGCGCCGGACCTACAACCGCGAGCGCTACCTCCGGCTGGTCGGAGAGTTACGCGAGGCGATCCCGGATCTCGCGCTCACAACCGACCTGATCGTCGGTTTTCCGGGTGAGACGGAGGACGACCTCCTGGGGACGATCTCGGCCGTCGAGGAGGTCGGCTTCGACAGCGCGTTCACCTTCGTGTACTCGCCTCGAGCGGGCACCGAAGCCGCGGCGATGGAGGAGCAGATCCCTGAAGAGGTGAAGCGCGATCGCATCGAGCGGCTGATCGAGGTCGTCCAGCACGTGGCGGCATCACGCAATGCCGAGCGCATTGGGCGAGTGGAGGAGGTCCTCGTCGAGAGCCCGAGCCGCACCGACCCGAGCCTGCTACGCGGGCGAACCCGCCGCAACACCACCGTCAACTTCTCAGGCGCCGCTGTGGCAGGGGAGTTGGTCGGCGTACGGATCGAGGACGCAACGTCGACGACCTTGCGCGGCGTCCAGGCCGTGCCGGTTGCCGCCTGATGCGCATCCTCGTCACCGGCTCGAGCGGCCAGATCGGGACGAACCTCGCCCAGCGTCTGCAACGCGAGGGGCACGACGTCTTCGGGATCGACAAGCGCCTGAACAGCTGGACGGACGACTTTCGTTATCTCCTGCAGGATCTCTCCGGGCACTACCCGTCCTTCCCGGGAGGCATCGGCGGGGTGGAGTACCCGGACGTCGATCTCGTCGTCCATCTCGCCGCGCACGCGAAGGTGCACCAGCTCGTGCGCCAACCGTACCGCGCGCTCGAAAACGCGGTCATGACTTTCAACGTCCTCGAGTTCTGCCGCCAGCAGAACCTCCCAATCGTCTTTTCGTCGAGCCGCGAGGTCTACGGTGACGTGCATCGGTTTGCCGCAGGGGAGGCGAGCGAGGCGAGCGCCGACTTCGCATACACGGAGTCGACGTATTCCGCGTCGAAGATCGCCGGCGAGGCCTTCGTCTACTCGTATGCCCGCTGCTACGGCCTGCGCTATCTCGTCTTCCGCTTCTCGAACGTCTACGGACGCTACGACAACGATCTCGCCCGCATGGTGCGCGTGCTGCCGCTGTTCATCCACACGATGCTCCGCGACGAGCCCGTGACGGTATTCGGACAGGAGAAGACGCTCGACTTCACCTACGTCGACGACTGCATCGACGGGATCACGCGCGGCATCGAGGCGCTCGGCGAGGGTCGCGTCGTGAACGAGACGATCAACCTCGCCTACGGCAACGGCAACTCACTCGTCCACGCTGCTGAGCTGATCGCTGGCGAGCTCGGCGTCGAGCCGAAGATTGCTCTTGCCCCGTCGCTTCTCGGCGAAGTCACGCACTACGTCGCCGACCTGACGAAGGCACGTGAGCTGCTCGGGTATGAGCCGGCGGTACCCCTCGAGGAGGGGATCCCCCGTGCGGTGGCCTGGTTCAAGGAGCACCGTGCGGCGCACCCCGAGGAGGACGGGCCGCTCCCGGCCGACACCCTCTTTCCGCAGGATGCCGAGATTGGCTGGAAGTCCGGTTCCGCAGTCGCCTCTTCGTAGCCTCGTTGCCATCTTCGGCCCGACCGCCTCGGGTAAGACTGCTGTTGCCGAGGCGGTAGCCGAGTGCCTCGGCGGCGAGGTCGTCTCGGCGGACTCGATGCAGGCATACAGCGGCCTGCCGATCCTGACGGCGCAACCGGAGCGTCCGACCAGGCTCGTGGGAATCTGGCCGCTGTCCCACGAGGGATCGGTGGCGGAGTACGCGCGGCTCGCGCACGCGGCGATCGACGAGATCTTCGCTGCAGGCCGCACCCCCGTCGTCGCCGGCGGCACCGGCCTGTATCTCCGTGCTGCACTCGCGGAGCTCGAGTTGCCTCCTCCACCGCGTCCGGAGCGGAGGGCAGAGTGGGAGCTCCTCTACGACCGTCTCGGACCGGAGCGTGCGCACGGGGTTCTCGCTCAGCGAGATCCCGGGGCGGCGGCGCGGTTGCATCCCAATGACAGACGGCGCATCGTCCGGGCGCTCGAGCTCACCGAGCTCGGCTCCTCGCTGCGGCCGGCTGCAGATCGCCTGTGGACTTCGGAAACACGCCGGGCCACGTCGATCTTCGGTCTCGAGGTGCCCCGCGACGTGTTGACGGAACGAATCGAACGACGTGCCCGATCGATGTTCGCCGACGGCGTCGTCGACGAAGTGCGGTCCGCACTAACCGGCCCGATCTCGTCCACCGCCGTCCAGGCGCTGGGCCTGCGCGACGTCGCGGAGCTTCCGCACGAGGAAGCGCTGGAGAAACTCGTCGTTCGCACGCGGCGCTACGCCGCCTATCAACGGAAGTGGATGCGACGCATCCCCGGCCTTGTTAGCGTCAACGCCGATCGTCCCGTGGACGAGATCGCCCATGAAATTGTCGAAGTGGCAAGCGCTCGGCAACGACTACCTGCTGGTCGAGCGGGCTGAGCTCACGCAACCGCTGACGCCGGACCGCGTCCGGGACCTGTGCGACTACCACTACGGGGTCGGGTCCGACGGGCTCCTCGAGGTGGTGTCGGCCGACGGGGCCCGAGCCGAGGTCCGCATCTGGAATCCGGACGGCTCGACCGCCGAGCTCTCTGGCAACGGCGTGCGCATCGTCGCGGCCTGGCTCGCCGGCAAGTCGGGCGTCGACCGCATGGCGATCACGGTCGGGTCGCGCGAGGTCGGAGCCGCGGTGAGGGCGGAGGGCAACATCGCGCTCGAAGTCGGACCGGTCGACGTGGGGGAGAGCGAGACGCTCGACCTCGGCGACGAGCGCGTCGAGTTCACGCCCGTGACGGTCGGCAATCCTCACGCAGTCGTCCGCCGCGAGCCGGAGCGCGGCGAGTTGCTTCGCCTGGGCCCGCGCATCGAACGTCACTCGCGTTTCCCGGACCGCACCAACGTTCAATTCGTTCGCGTCGACGGACCGCATGACCTGACGGTCGGCGTCTGGGAGCGTGGCGCAGGCGAGACACTGTCGTCCGGGACGAGCTCAGTCGCGGCCGCGGCGGCTTCCGTCGCGAACGGCTGGTGCGAAAGCCCGGTGCTCGTCCACCTTCGGGGCGGCGATCTCCTCGTCGAGCTGGGCGTGGGCGGTAGAGCCCGCTTGACAGGACCGGCAGAGGAGATCTGCAGGGTGGAACTCGTCTAAGAGCGTCACGAGCCGAGGCCATGCTCACGGAGCGCGTCGTTCAGGCTGACCTTGAGATCTGTCGACTCACTGCGCCAACCGATGATCAACGCGCAGGCGAGGTGATACGTCCCTGCCGGGAAGTTCTTCGGCCGTGTTCCCGGCACCACGATCGCGCGCGACGGGACGACACCGCGGTGCTCGACCGGATCGCTGCCCGTCACATCGATGATCGGTACGGACGACGTCAACGACACATTCGGACCGATGACCGCCCGCGCGCCCACCCGGACACCTTCCGTGAGGATCGCCCGTGACCCGATGAAGGCGCCGTCTTCGACGATGACCGGCCGTGCGCCGGGTGGCTCGAGCACTCCTCCGATCCCGACGCCTCCTGCTAGATGTACGTCGGCGCCGATCTGCGCTCCGGACCCGACGGTTGCCCAGGTGTCGACCATCGTCCGCGGGCCGACCCATGCGCCGATGTTCACATAGCTCGGCATCATCACGACTCCCGGGGAGAGGAATGCGCCGTAGCGCGCAACGGCCGGCGGGACGACTCGCACGCCGAGCTTGTCATAGTGGCGCTTGAGCGGAATCTTGTCGTGGTATTCGAAGGGGCCGACTTCCTGAGGTTGCATCTCCCGAAGGCGGAAGTAGTCGAGAATCGCCTCCTGCGCTTCCGGATTCACACGCCAGTCGTCGCCGTCCGGTTCGGCGACCCGCAGCTCGCCACGATCGAGCTCGTCGATCAGCTTCTCGACACGGTCGGCGTTCACAGCACGTCCTCGAGGATCTCGGCCGCGCGCCGGCATTCCTGCTCGGTTGGCACGAGCGCCAGCCGCCAGTAGCCCTCGCCGGTGGGACCGAAGAAGGTCCCGGGCGACACGATCAGCCCACGCTCGAGCAGACGGCCGGCGAACGTCTCCGACCGTTCACCTCCCGGAACTTCGAGCCAGAGGTACATCGTCGCCTCGCTCCCGGCGAGCCGAATTCCCTTGCGCGCGAGAGTGGGGAGGAGCGCATCGCGTTTTCGACCGTAGGCCGCGCGAGTGCGATCGACGTGTTCCTCATCGTTCCACGCGACGACCGACGCACGCTGCACGAACTCCTGCGGCGCGGTCCCGACCGATGGCCTGAACTGCTTGAGCGCGGCGATCAGGTCGGCGTTCGCCGCGACGAACCCGGAGCGGTACCCGGTCATCGACGAGCGCTTGCTGAGTGTGTTGAAGACCGCGATGTTCCCCCGAGTGCGCGCCTCGAGTGCGGAATGCGGCGCGACGTCGAACCAGAGCTCGGTGTACGCCTCGTCTGCTGCGAGGAGGAAACCGTGCTCCTCCGAGAGCTCGGCCAGGCGCTCGAGGAAGTCAAGCGGCGCGACGGCGCCGGTCGGATTGTTGGGATAGTTGATCCAGACGATCGCGGCCTGCCGCCACGTTGCGGCGCTGACAGCGTCGAGATCCGGCAGGAAACCGTTCTCCTCGAGCAGCGGTAGCTGCAGTACGTCGGCTCCTGCAAAGGCGGCACCGCGCTCAGGGACCGGATAGCCGGGCTCCGTAGTCACGACCAGCCGTCTGTCGCCCTCTCGGTCGATGAGGAGCTGCGCGAGGAGGAAGATCGCCTCCTTCGAGCCGTAGGTCGGGATGATCTCGGTTCCGGGATCGAGCTCCACCCCGAAGCGGCGCGCACACCAGTCGGCGACAGCCGCCCGCAGCTCGGGCAGTCCCTCCGCGAGCGGATACGTCGAGATCGTGGTGATGCTGTCGGCGAGTGCCTGCCTGATCATCGGATCGGTGGGCTCCCTCGGATCGCCCTTGCCGAAGTCGATCAGCTCGACGCCCTCCGCGGCGAGGCGACGCTTCGCTTCTTCGAGCTTCACGAACGGATACGTCCCGGTCGCCGCGAGGGCGGGGGAGAGGGGAAGCGGCGCCATGGTGGGATTCTGCCGAGTTGCCATAATCCACCCGTGACCCAACGCCAGCCGGACCCCGCGCTCGAGCGCGGGTTCATCGTCGCGGTGCTGGCCCAGGGAGTCGATTCCGTGGGGGAGCTGGCCGAGCTGCGTGAGCTCGCGGACACAGCCCTCGTCGAGCCGATCGGGGAGCTCGTCCAGCACCGGTCGCGCCCCGAGCGGCGTACCTACGTCGGGAAGGGGAAGCTCGAGGAGCTCAAGCGCACCTACAAGGAATCCGGCGCCGAGGTGCTCCTGGTGGACGACGAGCTCGACCCGGTCCAGCAGCGCACGCTCGAGGACTCCCTCCAGGCACGCGTCGTCGACCGGACGCAGCTGATCCTCGACATCTTCGCCCAGCATGCGAGAAGCGCGGAGGGAAAGCTCCAGGTCGAGCTGGCGCAGCTCGAGTACAACCTGCCACGCATGCGAGGGTTGTGGAAGCACCTCGAGCGCCTCGGCGGCGGCATGGGCTCCCTCGGAGCGGGCGTCGGGACACGAGGGCCCGGCGAGTCGCAGCTCGAGACCGACCGGCGCATTGCGCGCCGCCGGATCACGCTCCTGCGCCGGCGCCTGAAGGACCTGAGCAAGCAGCGGGACGTTCGTCGCAAGGAACGTCAGCGCTCCGAAGCGCCGACCGTCGCTCTGGCCGGCTACACGAACGTCGGCAAGTCGACGTTGCTGAATGCCTTGACGGAGGCGGACGTCTCTGTCAACAACCGCCTCTTCGAGACGCTGGACCCGACGACACGCTCGTTCGAGCACGAGGGACGACGTTATCTCGTAACGGACACGGTCGGTTTCATCCGCCGTCTGCCGACTCAGCTCGTCCAGGGATTCGCAGCGACGCTGGAGGAAACGCTCGTCGCGGACCTCATTCTTCTCGTCGTCGACGCTTCCGCTCCGGACGATCGGCTCGACGAACAGGAAGCGGCGGTCAGGGCCGTGCTGCGCGACATCGGCGCTGACGATCTGCCGCTCGAGATGGTCGTGAACAAGATCGACGCGGTCGACGCTCTGCGCCGCCGCAGGCTCGCGAATCGCTTCCCGGATGCCGTACAGATCTCCGCGTTGACGGGCAAAGGGCTCGACAAGTTGCGTGCGCGGATCGCAGAACGTTTCGCAGATCGTTTCGAGGCCGTCCACCTCTTCATTCCCTACGAGGACGGTGGCAAGCTAGCCGAGCTCTACGCACTCGGCGCCCCGATCGACGAGCGCAAGGACCAGGAGGCCGGCGTGCACGTTCGTGCGCGCTTGCCACACCGTGAGGTGCGCCGCTTTGCGCGGTATCTCGTTGCGGAGGCGCGCGTGGAGCCCTTGCGGCGCGCGCGGTGATCGAGCTGCCGATCCAGCGACTGCGGGATGACGCGATCGTTCCGGAGCGCGCCTACGCGGGGGATGCCGGGCTCGATCTCTCGGCCTGCGAGCACGTCGAGCTTCGGCCGGGCGAGCGAGCGCTCGTCGGCACCGGGCTTGCCGTTGCGATCCCGGAGGGTTATGCAGGCTTCGTCCAACCGCGCTCGGGGCTCGCAGCGCGCCATGGTCTCACGGTGGTGAACTCGCCGGGGCTCGTCGATTCTGGCTACCGCGGCGAGCTTCGAGTCGTGTTGCTGAACACCGATGAGAAGGAACCGTTCCTCGTCGAGCCCGGGATGCGAATCGCGCAGCTCGTCGTGCTGCCGATTCCAGAGTTGGAGCTCATCGAAGTTGAGGAGCTTCCTTCGAGCCAGCGCGGCGTGCGCGGGTTCGGATCGTCTGCGACGTGATGACCGCGGAGCCGCGTATCCGGGTCTCGGCGTTCCTGAGCTGGAAGGGACGCGTGCTCCTCTGCCGGCACGAGAAGCCCGGCAAGGAGTACTGGCTCCTCCCCGGTGGTGGCGTCAACGGGGGCGAGAGCCTCGTCGACGCCCTGCACCGCGAGCTGGCAGAGGAGATCGGCATCGACGACCAGCTGCCCGTCGAAGGGCCGGTCGCGATCGTCGATTCGATCTCCCCGCAGAGCACCTTCGCGGCCAAGCACGTGGTGCACATCATCTTCGCAGGAGATCTCGGCGGGCGATCGCTCGAAGCCGTCACGTCGCAGGACGCCGCGGTACGTGGGCACAGCCTGTTCGAGCTCGGTGAGCTCGACAGCGTCGTGCTGCACCCGCCGATCCAGCGCTTCCTCAGCCGCTGGCAGCCCGGCGACCCGGCTGTCTATCTCGGCGCCCTGTGGGCTCCTTGATCCCGCTTAGGCTCAGTCCGGTCGCACCTTCGTAAGGCTTCGAGCGCTAGGCTCGCCGTGAGGGTGGCGGGATCTATCCCCACCCTTTGGGTGGGGGGTGCGCCTTCAGCGGCGACGGCCGCCTCGGGTTTCGGCCCGCCGGGCAGAGACTGCGTGGGCGTCCGCTTCGAGGTCGTCGGCCAGAGGCTCCAGCTCCGGCGCCTCGCCGTGGCGATGCGCGAGTGCCTGCGCGAGCAACCAGTCGGCGAGCCAGGGATTCCGAGGCAGCAACGGGCCATGGAGGTACGTCCCGAGGGCACGCCCGACGCGGCATCCCTCCCAGCCGCTCTCGCCGTCATTGCCGAACCCGGCGACGACGCGGCCGAGCGGCTGCGCCCCCGGGTCCAAACGGGTGCGTCCAGCGTGGTTCTCGAAGCCCGCCAGCGTACGTCGCAGGCCGGGCTCGAGCTCGCACTCCAGCAGGACGTCGCCGATCATGCGCTTGTCGCCGGCGACGGTGTCGAACGGGAACACGCCGATCCCCGGGAGGTGGGCGCCGTGCAGGTCGCGATACGAGCGGCCGAGGAGCTGGTAGCCGCCGCAGACCGCGAGCAGCGCCGCACCCGCCGAGACCGACTCGCGCACGCCGTCGGCCTTTGCTACCAGGTCCTGTGCGACCAGTGCCTGCTCGCGGTCCTGGCCGCCGCCGACGTAGAGGAGGTCGTGGTCGCCCGGCTCCAGTGGATCGCCCACGGACACCGCTCGCACCTCGAGCTCGTGCCCGCGCCACGCCGCGCGGCGAGACAACACTGCAATGTTCCCGCGGTCTGCGTAGATGTTCAGATAGTCGGGGTAGAGGTGCCCGACGACGACCTTCACGCTGCGCGCTCCCAATACGGCCGGACGAAACCGCGCTTGCCGACGATCTGCCGCAAGGCAAGCATCGCCGTGTAGGTGGGGAGGACCACGAGCTCGCCGCCGGGAGGCGTGAGCTCGAGTCCGCGATCGAGCGCAGCTTCGAGCGACAGCACGACCTCGATCGCGTCCGTGTCCAAGCCCCCGTACTTGAAGCGGAGCGCGAGCTCCGCTGCACGGTCGCCGGTCGCCACCAGCCGCGTGAGACCGCCGATGAGCGGCTCGAAGTCCACATCCCAGATCCACGAGACGTCGCGGCCGTCCGCGATCGCGTCGTTCAGCGCGATCACCGCCACGGCCGGCGCACCGCCGTCGACGATCGTCCGCACCGCCTCGTTGGCGCCGGCGGGATTCTTGATCAACAGCATGAGCAGTCCGCGGTCCCCAACCCTGATGCGCTCGAAGCGGCCGAACGCGGCGCTGAAGGACTCGAGGCCCGAGACGATCTCGCCCAGCGTCGCACCGAGGCTGAGAGCCAGCGAAGCAGCAGCGAGCGCGTTGTACACGTTGTAGAGGCCCGGCACGCGCAGCCGGACCTGCGAAGTCCCCAATGGCGTCACGAGCCTGAACGAGACCGACTCGAGCCCGTTCAGCTCGATCGCGCGCGCTACGACGTTCAGCGGTGGGCGGCTGTGGCCGCAGGCCGGACAACGGTAGTCACCGAGATGCCCGACGTACGCCGCGACATACTCGTACGGAGCTCCGCAGCGAACGCAGTATTTCGAGTCCGCGGCGTGCTGCAGGGAAGGTCGCGCGGCCGCGAGATCGTCGACGCCGAAGACCAGCGCGCCGGGTCGCTCTCGCGCGAGCTCCCCGACCTGCGGGTCGTCTCCGTTGACCGCCAGAGCCGCATCGCCGTGCAGCGTGCGCACCGCGGCGCGCCATCGCTCCGCAACGTGCTCCAGCTCGCCGTAGCGATCGAGCTGGTCACGGAAGAGATTGCCGAGGCAGACGGCTTTCGGTCTGACGCGCAAGACGACTTCGGGCAGCGCCGCCTCGTCGACCTCGAACAAGCCCAGCTCGGCCGCGCGTGCATCGAGCAATGTCGAGGCCACGCCTGACACGAGATTCGCCCCGGAGCTGTTGTGCGCCAGGCGGAGCCGGTCCCCGAGGATGCTCGCCGCCATCGACGCCGTCGTGGTCTTGCCGTTCGTCGCCGAGATCGCCGCCGACCCGAGCGGCAACCTCGCGGCCAGACGGTCGATGGCGCCGGGATCGAGTTTCCAGAGGACCTTTCCGGGCACCGTCGTGCCGCCGCCGGTCCTCGCCAAACGTGACAGCCGGCCCGCCGCCCGCGCGACAGCGATCTCGGCGGACAGCGGAATCGGGATGCGCAAAACACGGGGGAGGCTATCGAGCGGCACTGATCCCCCGGACGGGTGAACTTCGGGGCTCGCTACCGCAAAAGGGTGAGGAAGATCAGCGGGGGCCTACCTACGGTGCGGTTCGTCAACTGCGGCAAAGGAGAAGGATGCGGACCGGAAGTCATTCGAGGGGCGTGCGTGCGAGCGCACTCTGGGGTAGCAGCAAGCGCGGGACCGGCTCGCGCTCGAACGCGCTGTGGGGCAATGGAAAGCGGCGCACGGCACTTCTCGCGACGCTGGTTCTGACTCTTGTGGTGCCCCTCGGCGCAGCTGCCGTCCCGGGCCCCAAGGACGTTCAGGCGTTTGTTGCGCCCGGGCTCCTGTCTTCGGCCCAAACCAGCCCGGCCGACACGTTCTCCGTGATCGTCCAGGGCAAGGGTGGGAATCAGGCCGCACATGCGGTCGCCGATGTCCTCGGCCTCTCCCTCAAGACGGCCCGAACTTTTAGCTCGATCGATGGCGTTGCCGTCGACCTCACCGGCACACAGATCCTCGCCGTCGCGGCTGACAAACATGTGAGCGCAATCACGGCGGATGCGCGAGTGCGCCTTTCCGCTCTCGCTCCACCGACGACCGAGAAGTGGCCGTTCGTCACGGGTGTCCAGAAGTACTGGGCCAACGGCACTTCCCCGGCTGCACCGGCAGCGACGATCGCAATCGTCGACTCCGGCATCGACGCGACCAGGCCCGAGTTCGCCGGTCGCATCGCGGCGAGCGTCAATCTCAGCTCGCTCCCCGGCAACTCTCCCGGGGACGGCCGCGGCCACGGCACCTTCGTGGCCGGCATCGCCGCCGCGAACATGCAGGGCAAGAACGGCGCCGCGCCGGGCGCGAAGATCGTTTCGCTCGACGTGATGGACGACCAGGGCATGGCGAGGACGAGCGACGTCATCGCCGCAGCCGACTGGATCCTTGCCAACAAAGCGAAGTACGGGATCCGCGTCGCGAACTTCTCGCTCCATTCCTCGGTCGCGAACAGCTTCAGATTCGACCCACTCGACAAGGCGGTCGAGAGGCTCTGGTTCAACAACGTCGTCGTCGTGGTCGCTTCCGGCAACTACGGCAATGCCAACGGGCCGAGCGGCGTTCCCTTCGCGCCGGGGAACGATCCCTTCGTGATCACCGTCGGTGCGAGCGACACCGGCAAGTCCGTGTCGACGAACGACGACGTCGCGGCACCTTGGTCGGCTTACGGTTACACGCTCGACGGCTTTGCGAAGCCCGATCTCGCCGCTCCGGGCCGCTTCATGGTCGGTCCCGTTCCGGTGGGCTCGACGCTCTACACCGAGCGCGCCGATCACGTCGTCGAGCCTGGCTACATGGAGCTTTCGGGCACGTCGTTCGCGGCACCGATCGTGAGCGGTGTGGCGGCGCTGATCCTCGGCAAGCATCCCGAGTACACACCCGACCAGGTCAAGGGTGCACTCATGGTCGGCGCGAAGCCGATGCCGACTGCCGACAACCTCTCGGAAGGTGTCGGCGAGGTGAACGCTGGTCGCTCGATCGACACGCTCAACCCGCCGAACCCGAACAAGGCACTGAACGCCTTCATCGTCACCGACCCGATCGGCGGCGGCCGTGTGTTCGACGCAGCCAGCTGGGCGGCCGCTGCCAAGAGCGACGCCTCGTGGGCGGACGCCTCCTGGGCCGACGCCTCGTGGGCATCCGCGTCCTGGTCGGCCGCGAGCTGGGCGGACGCCTCCTGGAGCGACGCCAGCTGGGCTTCGGCTTCGTGGGCTGACACCGTCACGGCGGCGGCCTCCTGGGCCGACCTGAGCCTCGGCAGCGCGTCGTGGGCCGACAACGCAGGCGACGAGACGGCAGCTCCGGACGCCGGCGCCATCGACCAGACGGAACTCGCAGCCATCCTCGCCGGCACGTTGGATCCCTAACCACGTGCCGGCAACCGGGGTCACCCGTTCGGGGGAACCGATCGAGTGTTCCCCGAACGGGGGATGCCTCCCTGCTGGGCCGCTTCTACGTTCCGCGGTGGGCTTCTCGTCTGCGGCCCTCCGTTCGAAGCGTGGCGAAGGAGAACCTGCGATGAAGGACTGCATGAGGGCATGAGCGCGGTGCCCACCGATATCTCGCTCGTCGGCGAGCCCGGCCCGGGGCGAGACGGCGCGCTCCCCCGGAACGCGCGGATCTACTTCGTCGCGGTCGCGATCACAGCCGCGGCGGTCACGCTGCCGTTCATCGGCCGGCTCCAGACGACCCATCAGTGGCCGGCGTTCCTCATCCTCGCCTCGGCAGCCGCCATCGCCCGCCTCTTCGTGGTCCGCACTCCGGCAGACCAGGCGTACCACACCGACATCGTCTTCCTGATTCCGGCCGCGCTGATCCTGCCGCCGGAGCTACTCGTGCTGGTCGCGGTCGTCCAGATGGTGCCGGAGTGGCTGAAGATGCGTTACCGGTGGTACCTCCAGACCTTCAACATTCTCGACTACTCGCTCTCCGCCATGGCGGCCTGGTTCGTCGGCCGTTGGCTGATCCTCGAGCACGCGGGCATCGCCAACGACGCGCTGCGGCTCTCGATGGCCGGCCTCGCAGCCTGCATCGTCTTCGTCGCCGTCAATCACATTCTCCTGGCGGTGATGCTGAGGCTGGCTCGCGGTTTCACACTGCGTGAGACGGGGCTGTTCGAGATCGAGTATGTCGCCACGGATCTCGTACTCGCGGCGCTCGGGTTCGCCGTCTATGCCTTCTGGCAGTCAAATCCGTGGCTCATCCCGTTCGCGCTCACCCCGCTGTTCCTGATCCACCGGTCGCTGAGCGTTCCGGCACTCCAGGCGGAGGCGCGCGTCGACCCGAAGACGGGACTCTTCAATGCTCGCCACTTCGCCGCCGCCCTGGCCGAGGAGATCGGCCGCGCTCGGCGCTTCGAGCGCCCGATGTCGCTGATCATGGCCGACCTCGACCTCCTGCGCGACATCAACAACACGTACGGTCATCTCGCAGGCGACGCCGTGCTGAAGGGGATCGCGGAAGCGTTCCGCGCCCAGCTCCGGCACTACGACGTGCCTGCACGTTTCGGCGGGGAGGAGTTCTCGATCCTCCTGCCGGAGACGCCTCCCGATCAGGCACTCGAGATCGCGGAACGGATCCGCCGCGCGGTTGCGGAGCGAACGTTCGACGTCGAGACCTCGAGCGAGCCGATCCGTGCGACCGTCTCGATCGGAGTCGCGGGCTTCCCCAAGGACGGCACCGACGCGAACGAGCTCATCCACCAGGCGGACCTCGCCGTGTACCGCGCCAAGCTGCAGGGACGTAACCGCGTGCTCGGAGCGAGCTCCGAGCCGCTGCTCGTGCCCGCAGATCGCTCGACGCGGTTGATCGCCGTTCCAGAGGATGGGGATCACCACGCGCCGCTTCCCGCCGCTGCGCAGGTCCAGCCCCTCGAGGAACGCCGCGAGGTGCGACATCCACGCCCACACGCGCTCCACGGGCCGCGCTTCCTCTCGCTCGACCGCCGGCTGAGCCTGATCGTAGGTCTCGTCAGCGCGGTCGGGGTTGGGGCGGGCGTCATCGGCCTCGCCTTCAGTTGGACCTCGAAGGATCTGATTGGCCTCCTCACCGTCGTCGGGCTCGTCGGAGTGGGGCAGGCTCTCGCGCTCGAGGCGGACGAAGGGTCCGCCGTGCTTTCGGTCAGCGCCGTGGGCTGTCTCGCAGCCGCCTCGCTCTTCGGCTTCCGCGCCGCCTTGCCACTCGCGCTCGCCAGCGTTGCGGTCGAATGGAGTGCGCGGCGAGCGCCGCTGCACAACGTGCTCTTCAATGTCGGTGCGCTGACTCTGGCGTCGCTCGCCGCGGCGAGCGTGTTCAAGATCGCCGCCTTCTTCCCGGACGGCACGGCGCACGAGCTCGCCGCCTCCGGCCTCGGTTTGCTCGCCGGTACTGCCTACTTCGTCGTCAACATGGGTCTCGTGTCCCTCGCACTGGCACTCCAGGGACACGAGCGGTGGTGGTCGGTCTTCAGGGAGCGCTTCGCGTGGCTGCTGCCGCACTATCTCGTTTACGGCTTCATCGGCGGCGTGATGGCGCTTGCGTACGAGGCGGTCCAGCTGCTCGCGCTCGCGGTGTTCGCGGTGCCGCTCCTGCTGATGCGCAAGACGCAGGAGGCGTACCTCAAGCACACGCAGCGCAGCGCCCAGAAGCTCCGCCAGGCCGCAGAGACGATCCAGTCGCAGAACGTCTCGCTCGAGCTTGCGAACAGGCTGCTCAAGGAGCGCTCGACGGCCGCGATGGAGTCGCTCTCCGCGACCGTGGACGCACGGGACTCCTATACCGCCGGGCACTCGCGCCGCGTCCAGCAACTTGCGCTCGCAATCGGCCGAGAGCTCGGGCTCTCGCACGCCGAGCTCGACCTGCTCGGCCATGCGGCGCTCTTCCACGACATCGGCAAGCTCGCCATCCCCGACGCCATCCTGCTGAAGCCCGCGAGCCTCACGTCCGACGAGTGGTCGCTGATGCAGCGGCACGCGGAGGAGGGGGCACGGATCATCGACCGCCTCGGCTTCCTCAACGACGCAGTGCCGGCCATCCGCCACCACCACGAGCGCTTCGACGGCACCGGGTATCCGGACCGGCTGCAGGGGGAGGACATCCCGCTCGGAGCCCGGATCATCCATGTGGCCGATGCGCTGGACTCCATGCTGACGACCCGCATCTACCGCGCTGCCCGCCCGGCCGTGGAGGCCCTCCACGAGCTCCGCCGGGCGGCAGGCACCCAGTTCTGCCCGCGCTGCGTCAGCGCCCTGGAACGGATCCTGCCGCTCGAGACCATCCAGAGCGACGCGGACAGGGCCCGCCTCTCCCTCGTCGCCTCCTAGAGGCGCCTCGCCAAGCCTTAACTTGCGTTCTTTCCAGAACGCTCTATCCTTATTGGCATGGCCCGCAAGCCGCCCTTCAGGGCGGTCGCGAAGATCGATCCCGACGCGCTCGCCTCGTTCCAGGCCGGTATCCGCAAGCGGTACTCGAACGCCCAGATCCTCGAGGAGCTGCGCGCGTCCGCTGAGCGGCTCGGCCGATCGCCGACCATGCGCGAGTTCGCGGCCGACCCCGACACGGCGGTGCACCCCCAGACGGTGATCGAGCATTTCGGCAGCTGGAACGCCGCGAAGCGCGAGGCCGGCCTGGTTCCGCGCCGCTTCGCCACGCGCGAGGAGCTGGTCGGCCTGCTGCGCGAACTGGGGGAGGAGCTCGGCCGCGTGCCGACCGCAAAGGACCTGGATGCCAGGCGCGGATCGATGCCCTCGAAGTCCCTCTACTGGCACACCTTCGGCTCCCTCGCAGAGGCATTGCGCGAGGCCGGGTTCGACGTGCCGATCGGCGAGGAGCGGCTCGAGCGCGCGGTGGAGCAGGGAGTCGAGCTCGCACGCAAGCTCGGCCGCCTGCCGAAGTTCGCCGATTGGGCGGTCGCCCGCCGGAAAGACGGCGGCCTGTTGACCGAATGGCAGGTCTACCGGATGTTCGACGCACGCCGGGGCGCGTGGTCGACCTTCCAGTACCTGATCAAGGAGCGCCTCGACGATGAGGGCGTGCGGGTCGGCTCAGACGGCCACCTGAACCAGCCGCACTAGGCCTGTTGGGTGCCGGCCGCCGCCTCTTCGATCTCGTACGCGATCGTTGCTCCCGTGGCCGTCATCAGCTCGACGTCGTAGGCCTCGCCTGGAATCCAGGGATAGGAGACCGTGATGCGTTCCGCGCCTCCCGGCTCGAGCCGGCGCTGGCTCTGATCGAAATCGACGAACGCGTCATTGAGGATGACCTGCGCGACGCGCGCGGTCTCCTCCGAATTGTTGACCACGACGAGAACGATCGCCCCCGGTAGCAACGTCGCCCGCTCGACGCTCACCTCGGGAACCGCCGCCGGAGCCTCGTGCCACGGGCGCGCGTAAGCAATGACGGCCGCCGCCCCGATGACTCCGACCGGTATCCCCAGCAGCCAGATCCGTCGTAGCAAGCGATCGAGCATCCGTCATTCCACGACTTCGAAGAAGCCCATCCAGCCGAGGGCTGCAAACTCGCTCTTGTGCGCGTGGAACATGTACTTGCCCGTATGAGGAAAGCGCAGCTCGAGCACGTCTCGCTGACCCTGCCCCTGGATGACCGTGTCGGTGTACTCGCTCGGCGACAGTGACGTGCCGGTCGGAAACCGGTGGAAGAAGTTCCCGTGGACGTGGAACGAGTTGATCGGATCGAGCTCGACGATGTTGACGAGGTAGATCCGGACGAGCTCGCCGCGTTTGACGCCGACGGGCCGGTACATGAAATGGAAGGCGACGGTGTTGACCGCGTAGACCTCGTTGTCTTCGTCGAAGTTGGGATCGAACGCGTTCTGCACCATCACGAGCTCGTCGGCCTGGGGGCGACCCTCCGGGGGATCGATGATGAACGTGCCGTAGAGGCCCTTCGCGATGTGTCCGGCGAGCGGCGAAGCGTGACAGTGGTACAGGTGCAGGCCGAACGGCTCGGCGTCGAACTCGTACGTGAACTTCTCGCCTACGTCGATGAGGCCGCCGCCGACCTCCTCGCCGATTCCCGGCGTTCCGTCCATCGCGGCCGGGTGGATGCCGTGGAAGTGAATCGTGTGCGGATGAGTGCCTGCGTTGGTGAAGTGGATCCGCAGCAGGTCGCCTGCGTTGGCGCGCAGCGTCGGCCCCGGGACACGGCCGTTGTACGTCCACGCCGAGAACTTGACGCCGGGCACGATCTCGATCTGCTTGTCGTACGCCACGAGGTCCCACTCGCGAAGCATGCGGCCCCCGGCCAGGCGCCGAGTCTTGCCCCAGTCGAAGTCGCGCATGATCGCGCTGGGATCGAACCCGTTCACCTTGGGATCGACGGTGGTGCTTCCCTGCGCGAAGCCCGCATGTGAAGAGCCCGGCACGAGCGGGTGGTGCTGGTGTGGCGGCGCGGCTGCCTCGGCGACCGTCGAAGAGAGGTGAGACAGCCTGGCGGCCACTCCCGACCCGGCAACGGCTGCCGCAGCCCCAAGCGCGCGGCGCCGCGTAAAGGACCTGCGCACGACCACCCGAGCGTGTCACGGTCCCCTAAGAGGAACCTGAGATGCGCGTTAGGTACGCGTTAGGAGTTCATAAGAGTCAGGCAGCCGCGGCGTGCAGACGTGCGAGACGCTCGAGACAGGAACGGCCCTCGTCCGGCGCGCGAACCGCCGGGAGTGGTTCTTCCTCGAAGGAGCGATCGGGCTCGAACGAGTCGCGGGCGACGATCTTGCCGCTCTCGACGGCGACGATCGTTCCCTCGGGGAGCTCGCTCTTGCGCAGCTTGATGGCGATGTAGCTCTCGACGAGCTCGAGTGCGACCCGGGTCGACGCGAAGAACAGCTCCTTCTTCGTGTGGCCGACCCACAGCGGCCGGCCCAGTCCGCGGGCCAGAAGCAGCTCGGCGCGGCCTTCGTCGAGCCAGGCCGTCGCCATCGACCCGTAGAGCAGCTGCAGGGCGTCCGCTGTTCGACCCCGTGAACGTTCGGCGAGCGCGAAGATGATCTCGGAGTCCACCGTCATTCCGGGCTCGGCGCGCGTGATTCGGTGCAGCGCGAAGAGCTCGTCGTCGTTCTTGATGATCCCGTTGTGGATACCCACGACGGAGCCGTGTCGGACGGGATGGTTGTTGGCGGCGAGGCTCGGGTGGCCTTTGGTGAAGTCGCGCACGTGAACGAGCAGCTTCGTGGCCTCCTCCGGCACGCTGATCCGCTCGAGCAGCTCTGTCGCTCCCGAGCGCTGCTTGTGCACCGCGATCGGAGCTCCAGGACTGCGGTACGCATAACCCACGGCGTCGGCACCTCGTTCAGCGATCCCGGTCAGGAGGGCACGCGCCGCGACTGTCCGCTCGACAGTGCTGTCGAGGGCGAGGCTATATCCGGCGATTCCGCACAAAGTGTCTGAAAAAGATGGAAGCGACCTTTTGGTCGCTCCATCCTTCTAGACGCATCGGCCGGGGTCCTTGTTAGTGGGACACCGGTATGAGGGGTCTCGCGCCCGCTCGGCAAAGACCATCCCTCTCCCGAGGGTTGACGGACGCCTCAAGAGTCCACTAGGCCGCGCCGATACCCCTCGCATGCGGCCGCTCCCTGACGTGCCCTCGGACCCCGCGCTCGAGCCCAGGCTCGAGCTCGTTCCCGAAGTCGAAGACGCGGAGGAGACCGAGGCCGAGGATGGGGAGGACACCGCTGAGGCGGAAGAGCCCGAGGACGGGGACGAGGACACCAAGCCGGCGGCCAAGGCCGAGGCGACCCAGGATCCGCTCAAGCTCTACGTGCGCGCGATCGGCGATGGCCCGCTGCTCACACCCGCCGAAGAGCGAGAGCTCGCCCGGCGGAAGGACGAGGGCGACGAAGAGGCCAAGAAGAAGCTGATCGAGTCGAACCTCCGGCTCGTGATGTCGATCACCCGCAACTACACCAAGGCCGGCGTCCCGCTTTTGGACCTGATCCAGGAAGGGAACCTCGGACTGATCCGCGCGGTGGAGAAGTTCGACTACAAGCTCGGCTACAAGCTTTCGACGTACGCGACCTGGTGGATCCGCCAGGCAGTAACGCGCGCGCTCGCCGACCAGGGCCGGACGATCCGCCTGCCGGTCCACGTCGCGGACCAGGTTCGACGGCTCATGCGCGCGCGCCGCCAACTCGCTCAGAAGTACAACCGCGAGCCGACGGAAAGGGAGCTCGCGAAGGAGAGCGGCTTTCCCGAAAAGCGGGTTCGGGAGTTGCTCGACCTCGTTGAGGATCCCGTCAGCCTCGAGACGCCTGTCGGCGACGGCGAAAGCATGTACGCAGACCTGATCGAAGACGTTCACTCGGAACGGCCGGATGAGTCGACTTCCAAGAAGCTGCGTCGGAGCGAGCTCGCCGACGCACTCCTTCTGCTCAATCCCCGGATGCAGCGTGTGCTTTCGCTCCGCTTCGGTTTGAACGGAGAAGCGCCGCAGACGCTGGAAGAGGTCGGAGCCGGGCTCGGCATCACCCGTGAGCGCGTTCGTCAGCTCGAGTCCCGCGCCTTGCGGGAACTGCGCGCGGTCGCGCCTGATCTCGAGCTCTATCTGCGCACGTAGCAGGTACTACTAGTGACATGGATCGTCGCTTCGTCGACTGTCACTCCCATGTCGTGCCGTCCGGTGACGACGGGGCTGCCACGATCCAGGACGGGCTCGCCCTGTGCAAGAGCGCGCGGCAGCACCGCACGGCGGTCCTGTTCGCGACGCCTCACGTCTGGCCGTACTTCACCCTGAGCGAGGAGCGCGAGGCGGAGATCCGCGAGGCCTACGACCGCATGCGTCCGCACGCTGGCCTCGAGCTTCGGCTCGGGTTCGAGCTGACGCCTGCGCCGGCCCTGTTGGCGGAGGACCCACACCGCTATCTCCTCGAAGGAACCAGCTGCGTTCTCATGGAAGTGCCCTTTTCGGGCCCGCCCGACCTGCTCTTTGCACTCGCCGAGCACGTCGAAGCGGCCGGGCTGCGACCGGTTATCGCGCATCCGGAGCGCACCGAGGCTGTGCTCGAGGACCCGTCGATCGCGGACGATCTCGCTGCGCGCGGCTGGATGCTGCAGGTGAACGCGACATCGCTGACCGGACGCCACGGGCCCGAGCCGGAGGAGTTGGGCTGGTCGCTACTCGAACGCGGGCTCGGCAAGATCGTCGCCTCCGACGGCCATCGGACGACGCGGCCCGCACATCTCGACGAGGCGTACGAGCTCGCGGGGAAGCGCCTCGGCGAGCGTGCGTTGAAGTTGTTCGACGGCTCCGCGCTGGGTGTGGCTGCTACGCAGTCACCGACTGCATCTCACGCAGCGTCGACAGGCGCCTGAGCGACTCGAGCTCAATCTGCCTGACACGCTCGCGAGTGAGACCGAGGCGGCGTCCGATCTCCTCGAGGGTTTTCGGCTCGGAGTCGTCGAGGCCGTAGCGCAGCACGAGCACTTGACGCTCGCGCTCTTGGAGCGAGAGCAGCGCAGCGGTCAGCGCTTGCGAGCGAAGCGACACCTCGACTTCTTCCTCGGGAAGCGGATCGTCTCCGGCCACGAAGTCGCCGAAGACAGCGTCCTCGGCTTCGCCGACCGGCTGGTCCAGGGATGCCGATGCACGTGCAGCGGCCTTGACCTCGTGCGCCTGCTGAATCGGCAGGCTCGCCTCCTCCGCGATCTCCTCGAGTGTCGGTTCGCGGCCGAGCTGCGTCCAGAGCGTGCGCTCTGCCCGGTTCATCTTCTGTAGGCGCTCGACGATGTGAACTGGCATCCGGATCGTGCGCGCCTTGTCGGCAAGCGCGCGCGCAACCGCCTGCCGGATCCACCAGGTCGCGTACGTCGAGAACTTGTAGCCGCGCCGCCAGTCGAACTTCTCGACCGCGCGGATGAGGCCGAGCGTCCCTTCCTGAATCAGATCGAGAAACGGGAGACCCTGGTTGCGGTAGTTCTTGGCGATCGACACGACGAGCCGGAGGTTCGACTGGATCATGTGTGACTTCGCGCCCATGTCTCCGCGCTCGATCCGCTTCGCGAGCTCGACCTCCTGCGCCGCCGTCAGCAGCGGGTGACGGCCGGCCTCGCGCAGGAAGAGCTGCAGCGCGTCGGTCGTCGTCTCGTAGGAGGTCTGGAGCGGGGGAGGAGGTGGCTCCTTCTCCTTTTCTTTCTCCTTCTCGGGCTCCTCGGCGACGACTTCGATGCCTCGGCGCTCGAGCTCGTTGAAGAGGGCGTCGGTCTCGAGCGCGTCAAGCTGGTGAGCTTCGATCAGCTCAGCAAGCTCGGGCTGCTTGACCGAGCCCGTGCTTTCCGCGTTCTCCAGCAGTCCTTGGATGTCCTCGTGCTGGAGGATCGACTCGATCTCGACGGTCATCTCCTGGGTAGTTGTTGCCTCTGGCCCGGTAGTGCCAAACACGCACGCTCTCAGGCTCAGGCCGCCCAGTCAACTGGCCACGGTCTTTTCCGGCCGATTGCGGGGGAAATCGGCGGCCCAGCGTCCGTCGGATCGAACCGCCGCCGTGGCCCGGCCGGTTCGAGGGCCGTCTGGATCTAGGTTCGGAGCCGCTACCGGAGCCGCTACGTATAGGTGAAGCTGACGGTGCCTCTCACGCCGGCCTTGTAGATGATGCAACGGCCGAAGAGCCGGTATCGGTAGTGGGTGAGGGTCGCCGCGAACGTCCCTGACCCACCCGACGTCGTGCTCGTCGTGACATCTTCCAGGGCGCCCGTGACGAGGAATTCCTGATTAGTGCAGTTGGAACCCGGGTTGAGAGTCGTGATCGAGCCGCGGTGGTAGCCGAGTGCTCCGGTCGCGAAATCGAGATGGCCGGTCGCACTGGCCGTTGCCAGCTCGACCCGGCCTCCATTGATGTGGGTGGGAATCGAGCCGAGTGGATCGTGCTTCACGGTCGCATTCCAGACGGCCTTCTCGCCGGCGGTGCCCGTGCCGGTGCCCGCAAAAGAGCCGACCGTCGAGGTGAAGGCGTACTCGTAGCCGACGATCGTGAAGCTCGTTGACGCGGGCGCCGCCGTCGCCTCGAGCGGAAGCAACAGCGCGGCCCCGGCGAAGCAACTGAGTAGGAAGAAGCGAAGGCTCATACATGTCTCCACGAGCTACAGATCGAGCTACGAGGCACGTTCCCTCCGATCTCCGGCCAAAACTAGGCTTCCCATGCTAGTGCACGGAAATCTGCGTTATGTCAAGTTGGGGTTGATTGGCCTGCTGACGGCCCTCGCGATCGCCTCTCCTGCCCAGGCTGAGGTCGTGAGCAGCCAGACCGACAGCGGCCTCCTCGCGGTCGCGGCGGACGGGACGCCCTACGTGGCGTACACGGTGGGCCGGAATCTGTTCGTGACACTGCGTACCGACCAGGGTGGTTGGCGGGCGACTCGGCTCGGACGCCTTCCTGGAGCGAAGGTGACGCTCGCCGGGATCAGGATCGGCGAGCATCCGGAGCGGTACGTCAGCGTCCTCGCCGAGGATCTACAGGGTCGCTGGCTCATCCTCGCCCGCGGCAGCCGGATCACATCGATCGCGCGACCCGTGACCGGGAGCAGCCTCGGGCCGGCCGGCCTGACACTCGACGCCCGCGAGCGCCCCGCGATCGCGTACGCGGTCCGGCGTGCCTCCGGGAAGACGTTTCTCCGGCTCGTGACGTTCGGCCAAGGCGTTCGGCCCCGGACGCATGCGATCACGGAGAAGGGCTTTCCCGGGAGCAGACTCCCGCCCGGGGCCGCGCCCGTGCTCGTGAACGGGCGTCTCCACGTCGTCGAGACCTATACCTCGGCGGCCATCGACTGGGCTCAGAACAACAGCGGCGGCTGGCAGGGCCAGTACCTGTTTGCGAGCCGGGACGGGACGCCTCAGGGCCGCGTGGGCGCCGTCTTCTTGCCCTCCACCCTCTGGGCGGCCTGGACGCAGGTGTATCCCGACGAGCTCGTGGTCCTCCTGACCTCGAGCGCGGAGACGCAGACGACGTGGACGCTGACGCGCGGGATCTTCGTGTCGATCGCCCAGGGCGAGGATGCGCCCGAGGTCGCCGCCTACGACTGGGTGAACCTCGCAGAGGACTGGCCGGTCTACGCGGGGATCGTGGTGCGAGGGCCGGGTGACGCGACGTGGCAGCTCGATGGACGGCTCGACGGGTACGCGATTGCGCCGGGCGGCTCCAGGCAGCTCCTGCTCTCCCGTGAGGGCACGCTCGAGTGGTTTCGCGCACCGGCACCCTCGCTCCCTTCCGTCCAGATCACGATGGGCGCGGTCAGCGAGGCCGGTCAGGGCAGCGGCAAGGTCGTCGGCGCGAGCAGCGGCACGGTCGAGATCTACCGAGAGCGCCCCCACGCTCCACGCGAACTGGTCACGGCGACCCCCGTCACCCCCGACGGCTCCTTCCAGGCAGACGGGCTCGGGTCGAGCCCGGAAACCCTCTACCGGGCGGTGTACGTCGAGCCGGTGACGGGAATTCCGTTCGCGTTCCTCCCGGGCATCCCGGTTGGGGTGTCGTAGTGGTCTGACCGGCCACGTTCGCCGGGCCCGCGACCCAGGAACCGGGCAACGTCACCGGCCACACCACTAGAAGTTCTTGCCGCGCCAGCCGGCGCCGATGCTGATGATGATTGCCGCCGAGAGCGCAAGCCGGTAGAGGACGAAAACCGTGTACGTGTGCCGGCGCACGTAGCCGAGCAGCCCCCAGATCGCGACAAGCCCGACCACCGCGGCCGCGATCATGCCGACGACGAACGGCCCGGCCGATCCGGGCGGCAGGCCGTCCTTGGCCACCTTTGCTCCCTTCAACACGGCCGCGCCGAAGACGATCGGGATCAGGAGATAGAACGACAGGCGCGCGGCATCGTCCCGGTTCAGCTTCAGGAAACGCCCGGCGGTGATCGTGACGCCGGACCGCGACGTCCCGGGCATGAGCGCGAGACACTGCGCCAGTCCCACTCCGAATGCGCCGCGCCAGCCGATGCCCTCGATCGACCGTTGCGGCGGAACGCGGTCGGCAAGCCAGAGGATGATCGCGAAGACCGCGAGCAGGATCGCGATCTGCCAGGGGTCGCCGAGCTTCTTTTCGATGAAGCTCTCCCCCGCCGCCCCGGCGATGGCGGCCGGGACGGTCGCGACGACGATGTACCAGGCGACACGCTCATCCGATGTCTCGATCCGCCGCCGCCCGAGACTGTGCCACCAGGCGACCGCTAGCCGCACGACGTCGCGCCAGAAGTAGAGGATCACGGCGATCAATGTCCCCAGGTGAAGCGCCACGTCGAAAGTCTTGTTGAAGTCCGGATGATCCTGGAGGTAGTGCCAGCCGGCCGCCCACGGGACCAGGATCAGGTGTCCCGAGGACGAGACCGGCAGGAGCTCGGTCGCGCCCTGAACGATGCCGAGGACCAGGGCCTGCCAGTCGGAGAGCTTTCCGGGGCTTTCCCCGACGCGGAATGCGGCGAGCACGACGGCGAGGAGAAACGCCGAGCCGGCGGCCGTGACTACGATCTGCCGGCGGCTCACGCGCATGAGTATGGCGAATGCGTTAGTGTCGGCGTCCGTTCGACCGACGCATCTGCGGCGTCATTTCAAGAGTCTTCCGGTCGGCGCCGATCCTTTCCACACAGCTGTCCACATGTTGGAAGATTGGCTGTGGAAATGTTGGAAAAAGAAAACTTCGCAAATTGCGGCCACGACCTTTTTCGACCCCTTGAATCATTTGGCCGACACGTTAGATTGCCAATTGCGCCGAGCACAGAGCGCGAGTAGGTCGAAACCGAGTCCGAAGGCAGTAGCCGGAAGGCGAAAGTCAGCGGAAGCGGTGGACGAAAGTGAAACTGGCTCGGCGAATTTTTCTGGTCCCACGCGGACGTGTGTCCGCGAAGCGGACCAGTGGAGGGGGTCTGGGCGAAACCGGGAGATCCCACCAGCTCTCGCGACAACGTTAGGCTGTTCAACCGTGCACCTGCGACTCCCGGCTATCGAACCAGGCGTCAAGGCCTTCGTGTGGGCGCTCCTCATGAGCCTCTACCTCTGGGGCTTCCTGCTCGCGGTCGGGGTCAGCAAAGGCACGTCGACGGTGCTGGGTCTGGTCGCTTTCGGCGCGATGTTCCTCTACGTGCGCGTCTACGGCGAGAGCGAAGAGCCCTAGGCGTTAAACGGCGATCGCGCGCGGTCGGCGCGGTTTCAGCGCGCCCACCAGCATGTGCGCGAGCTCGCCCCCCACCGCCTGCTCGAGGCGACGGAAAGCAGGCGGTCGCGCGTCGTCGATCTCGGTCAGGGCGGCGCGGAGGAGTTCGTAGCCTCTCTCGCCCTGCGGTAGCGAGCCGTGTGTCATGGCTTTCCCGTTATCGGCGCACGGGCAGGTCTGGTGATCCCTGGCCGGGGGGTTAAGTTAGACCCGGCCACTCAAAAGCCGCCCCCCGGCCTCGCCGAGGGGCGGCCCAAAGGGACTTATCTGACCCTCTCGCGGTCCGTCGTGCGATCGGTCGACGTCGTCGTTGCCTCTCGCTCCGCCGTCATCGGCTCGTCGGCCGCCGTTCCGTCGCTCGTCGTCGGCGTCACCGTCCGTCGCCGGCCGAACAGGCCACGCCGCCCGTTGTCGACAGGCGCAACATCGCGCTGGCGGTCGACGACCACGTCGCGGTCACGTACGACCGGCCCGGTGGTGTCGAACGAGAACCCGAACACGAGGCCGGTCCCGAACGCCAGCACCGGGATGTAGTACAGGAGGTCGGTCACGAGACCGCTGACGTGGATGTCCCGGGTCCATGACATCACGTGGTTGTGGAACCAACCGCTGCCCGGCTCGGCCGCCAGGATGATCCACAGCGACACGATCGCCACGGGAACGAACGCAGTGAGAAGGACCGGGATCGAGAGCCGCGGCCAGCCCCACTTCGTCCAGCCTCCCACCAGCTGGGAGACTGCCATCAGAAGACCCGCTCCGGCAACGAGGCCGACCCGAGCCCAGTAGCCCCCGACGTGGTCGTTGCTGAACTGCGTTGCGAGCCAGATCAGCAGCCCGGCGGCAGCGGAGAACACCAGTGTCGTCGTCGCGCGTGTGAGTCCGTACATTCGATCACCTCGCTAGTCGGTACCAGCGTGATACCCGGCCGCGCCGAAGACGAATCCGCGAGACGCAGCCTGGCTTAGAGGGCCAGCCGGCGGGTGTCGAACGAGGCGGAATAGAGCTCGGCGCGGAATTCCTCCAGGGCGCCGGCGACGTCGTCGTTGAAGACGTGCTCGACCACTCCGACCTTGGGATCGTTGTGGAAGGGGAGGTCGACATGCTCGTGGGAGACGAGGTTCACCGAGGTGCGCTGGCAGGCCGGGCAGCGCACCGCGAGCCCGAGAGACCCGTCCCCGGGGGCGAGCAGGAAGAACGAGGACGGAAAGACGGGCCGCGGTCGGTCTTCGGGGTAACAGAAGAAGCTCCACGGCCACTCCCCCGCCTCGATCCTCCGAGCTGCGACGTCGGAAAGCTCGGTGACGACGCGGTCGAGCTGCGCCGTCATGACGTTGTAGAACGCGCCGCTCTGCAGACCGAGCGGGCCCCAGTCGAGGTCGTCGTGCGTGACGAGCCCGTCGTGCTCCTCCCCACACCCGCATGCGAAGAGCACGTGGAAGACCGAGGGATGAGCCGCGCCGGGGAGACGCTCGAGCTGCCGGAAGTCCGAAAGGGTGACATGCGCCTCTCCCCGTGCCGGGCAAGGGAAGGTGAAGCGCCCCGTCAGCGCGTCGTACATGATGCCTTTCTAATCGGCAGCCCGGATGTCAAACCTGACCCCCTCCGGCAGTTAGTACTTGAAGTTAGTACTCGATCAGGGCATGCAGGTCGTACTTGGACAGGCGCTCGCGGCCTTTCAGGAACCCTAGCTCGATGATGAAGCAGCATCCGACGACCACCCCGCCCAGCCGTTCCACCAGCTGCTCGGCGATCGCCTCGACCGTTCCGCCCGTAGCGAGCACGTCGTCGTGGATCAGGACGCGCGCGCCGTGCGGGACCATGTCCGGGTGCAGCTCGAGCGCGTTCTGTCCGTACTCGAGCGCGTAGGTCGCGCTGATCGTCTCGGGCGGAAGCTTCCCCGGCCGCCGCGCGGGCACGAACCCGCAGCCGATCTGCTTGGCGATCGCGGCTCCGAGGATGAACCCGCGCGCTTCAGCCCCGACGATGAGGTCGGGCTTCTTCTCCACTCCCCACTCGGCGAGCTGCTCGATGGAATAGGCGAGCGCCTCGGGATCCGCGAGCAGAGGCGTGACGTCCTTGAAGCCCACGCCCGGCTGGGGCCAGTCGGGTACCTCCCGGACCTTCTCGGCAAGATTCACCGGGTTATGTTGACGCAAGCCGTCGCAGGGCGCGCCAGAAGAGCAAATGGCCGAGGCCCTGCGCGAGCTCGCCGAGCGATTCCAGGTCCTCCAGCCCGGCTCGTCGCCGCTCCGGATTGCGGGCACGAAGGCCCGGGCCGACGACCTGCTCGATGAGCGCGGCCTCGCGGTCGGCTGCCGTGCGGAATCCCCGCAGATGCCGGGGCGCGATTCCGAACTGCGCTAGCCGGCCACAGGCGAGCGCGATCTCTGCGTCCTGCTCGCGATAACGCTTCTCACCGGACTCCGTGCGGGGTGTCAGCAATCCGAACTCTTCCAGCTCGCGCGCGAGCCGCGCGTCGATCCCCGCGCGCTCGCACAGCTCGTCGAGCTCGAGCTCGAGTTCCTCCTCTGCCAACCCGGCACGCCGCCGTTTGCGGTCACGCGCGCCGGAAGAGGCAAGCTCCTGGCGGATGACGCGCAACGGCAGGAACTCGTCACGCTGGAGGCGTAGGATCGTCTCGAGGCGCTCGAGGTCGTCCTCGCTGAAGAGGCGATACCCGCCCTGGGTCCGGCGGGGCGCCAGGAGCCCCTGATCCTCGAGGTAGCGAATCTTCGAGATCGAGATGTCCGGGAACTCGTCCTTGAGCATCCCGCAGACGGTCCCGATGGTCAGCAGACGGGATCGCGAGGCGGTTGCCATCACCTGTTGAGGAAGGTCAGTCGGTATTTGCCGATTTGCAGCTCGTCGCCGTCCTCGAGCTGCGCGGACTCGACACGCTTTCGGTTCACGAACGTGCCGTTGAGGCTGCCCTGGTCCTCGACGAAGAAGCCGCCGTCGCGCGCCACGATCACGGCGTGCTTGCGCGAGACCGTGACGTCGTCGAGGAAGATCCCGCAGTCGGGCGAGCGGCCGATCGACGTCTCGCCTGCTGGATGGAACGTCTCCCCCGCCCTGCCGCCCCCCGACCGGACGACCAGCGCGGGGCCCGTGATGCCAAGATCCTCGAGCGCTTCGGAGGCCGTGTCCTCGCCGTCGTCTGGCGTGAACGTCTGCGTCGACTCGGTGCCGCCGTCGTCCTTGACGAGGAGGGCCCCGCAGCGTGCGCAGTAGTTCGCGGCCTCGGGATTCTGGAAGCCGCATTCCTGGCAGTAGATGTGGCTCACTGGTGCCCCTTTAAGCGGGCGGAGCGGCTCTCGACGTCAGGATCTCGGTCAGATGGTCGACGTCTACCTGGTCGAGGACGCTCGCTCCTCCCGTCTTCTGCAGCCGCGCGACCAGCTCCGCGCGAAGGATGTCGATCTTCCCGTGCAGCAGCCGCCGCTGGTAGGAGACCTGATTCTCCTCCTGCGTCAGAGCTGCGATGAGCTTTTTGAGATCGGCGTCGGACAGCGTTGCGAGATCGGGCAGTGGTTCCACGGGCCGCCTTTCCTGGTCGAGGGCTCGTCAGCAGTAAAGCAGCGGAGCCGCAAAGGGTCAACCTGAGCTTGAGAGTCAGGCCGTGGTTGCCGCGCCTTCCGTCTGCATGATCTCCTCGACCATCGAGCGAAACTCGGCCTCGAGGAGCTTCGAGTCCTCCTCGGTTCGCCCCTCCGCGTAGATGTGCATGAGCGGCTCGTCCGGGTCCGGAAGGATCTGGGCCCACCCGCGTTCGTCGAAGACCTTGATGCCGTCCGTCAGATCGAGCTCGCGGTCACGGAGGCGCTCGGTCAGCACCCGCATCACCACGCCCTTGAGGGCCCAGGGACACGGAAGCTGCCGGTGGACGAGAGTCGGCGCAGGCAGGTCGGCGACGAGTTCCGACAACGGCCGTCGCACCGGAGCGAGGAGCTCGAGCAGCTTGCACAGGCTCGCGGTCGCGTCATACGCGGGCAGGAACTCCGGGAAGACGTACCCGCCACCCACCGCGCCGGCAAAGATGACTCCGTCTTCCGCGGCCGCCTTCGTCAGGTCGCCGAGCGAAGCAGGAGTGCGCACGACCTCGAGGCCGCTCCCCTCCAACATCCGGTCCACCTGGCTGGTCACCGTGATCGGGAACGCGAGCTTCCCCCGCCGCCCGTTGCTTCCGATCAGCCGCAGGAAGAGAAGCAGGCTTTGTTCGACCGGAACCTCGCGGCCACGCTCGTCAACGAGATAGAGGCGTTCGGCCGCACGGTCGAGTATCACGCCGAGGTCGGCGCCGACCGCCGGGACGAGCTGTTTCACCTGCCCGATCGCCTCCCGCAGTAGAGCTGCGCCCGTGTCGGTCCGGTCCGTCGTGAAGCCGTGCGCGGACACAGCCTCGACCCCGAGCGGCCCGAGGAGCAACGGCAGCACGTACGACGCCGCGGAGAAGCCGTAGTCGACGACGAGCCGAAAGCCGCGGGTGCGGATCGCTTGCACGTCTAGACCGTCCAGCAAATCTTGCGCGTACGACTCGCGCACGCGGGCGGGATAGCTGATCGTCCCGATGTCGCCGAAGCTCGCGCGGCGCAACTCCCCACGCGTGAAGTTCTTCTCCATCTCCTTCTGCATCGCGGGCGACAGCTGGATGCCAGGCTGTTCGAAGAACTTGATCTGCACCACCTCGGGGTCAGATTGGCTCGTCCCGACGTGAAAGCCCGCCTCATAGCCCTCGGTCTTGAGGAGATGGCGCGCGACCGCCGCGGGCAAGACCCGCAGATCGGCGACGTCCAGCCCCGTGGATGTGAGGCCGGTGATCATCGCCCGCTTGATCATTCGGCACGCTGGCGCCGACTCGCGGCTGGCCGCGACACGCGCGCCGCGCTTCAGCGCCGTCCCGAGGGCGGCCGCAATCCGCACGGCAGCCTCGGGAGTGAGGTCGACGTTGACGAGGCCTGCGACGCCGTCCCTGCCGAAGAGCCGCGTCGACGCGCGCGACTCCCAGATCAGGCTCTCGGTGATGTACGAGCCGGATTCGACCTCCTTGTAGGGGTAGATCCGGACGCCCGGCATGATCACCGTCTCCGAGCCGATCGTCACCTCGTCGCCGACGGCGACCCCCTCGTGGATGCGGACATGCGCCCGGATGTCGCAAGACCGGCCGATGACTGCGCCTTCGATCAACGAGCTGCGACCGATGTGCGTCGACGCGTCGATGACGGAGCGCGTCGTGCGTGTCCGCTCGCGCAGGGTCACGCTGTTGGAGAGGACCGAGTACGCGCCGACTGTCGCGCCGGGGGCGATGCGGCAGTAATTGCCGATGTACGCCGGCCCTTCGATCTCCTCGAGGTCGGGGATCTCGACGCCCTCGCCGAGCCAGACGTTGCCGCGGATGCGGATGCCCGGGATGTTGAGGCGCACGTTCTCTTCGAGGGCGTCGAAGTTCGCCTGCCGAAACTGGTCGAGATTCCCGATGTCCTGCCAGTAGCCGTCCATGACGTGCCCGTAGATCGGGCGCCCCATCTCGAGCAGATACGGGAAGAGCTCTTTCGAGAAATCGTACGGCCGGTCGGCCGGCACGTGCTTCAGCACCTCGGGCTCCATCACGTAGATCCCCGTGTTGATCGTGTCCGAGAAGACCTGGCCCCAGGACGGCTTCTCCAGAAAGCGCTCGACCCGTCCCTCCTCGTCCGTGACCACGATGCCGAATTCGAGCGGGTTCTCGACCGATTTGAGCCCGATCGTCACCGCTGCTCCCTTTTCCTTGTGGAAGGCGACGAGCGCGCTCAGGTCGACGTCGCAGAGCGCATCGCCCGAGATGACGAGGAAGGTCTCGTCGAGCTGCTTCGCGGTCAGGCGGACCGAGCCGGCCGTCCCGAGGGGGGACTCCTCGACCGAGTAACCGATCTGCATTCCCAGCGTCTCCCCCTCGCCGAAGTAACTGCGAATCGCCTGCGGCAGGAAGGCGACCGTGACGATCACGTCGTTCATCCCGTGCTCCCGAAGCAACTCGAGGATGTGCTCCATGCACGGCTTGCCTACGACGGGCACCATCGGCTTCGGCTGGTTGGAGGTCAGCGGCCGAAGTCGGTTGCCCTCGCCGCCCGCCATCACGACGGCTTTCATCGCTTTCTCTCTCTCCACGCTGCGACCGCGTACACCACGCCTGCGCCGACAGCGAGGACGAGACCCGCCCAGAAGATCCAGTACGGCCATTCTGTCGACCGGTGCGTGACGATCAGGCAACCGACCCCGAGATAAAGGAGCCAGGTTGCCGCCTTACCGAGGACGTTCACGTTCAGCTCGTAACCCTTGGGCGCAATCGTCTTGTAGCCGGCCAGTAACAGGACGTCACGTCCGAGGATCACGACCAGGCCGGCCCAGGGCATGTGGTCCTGAACGACGAGGAGGATCACCGCGGCGTCGATCATCAACCGGTCTGCGAGCGGGTCGAAGATGCGTCCAAAGTCGGATTCCACCTGCCAACGCCGCGCGAGGAAGCCGTCGATCTGGTCGGTGACGCCGGCGATTCCGAAGACGATCCCGGCCGGCCAGCTGTGTCCGCCGTCCGCGCTCAGCATGAGCGCGACGAAAACCGGGATCAGAGCCAGCCGCGCAGTCGTGAGCGCATTCGGAAGCTGCTGCAAGGTCGCCGGAACGGCGCGAGTCGCCATGAGTGTGGAAAGGATACGCCCGTGGCCGAGAATCTCAGCCTGCCTGGCTTCGTGGATGCGCACAGCCACGGCTTCCAGCGTGTCCTCCGCGGCCGGGCCGGAGGCGCCGATTTCTGGGGCTGGCGCGACCTCATGCTCGCCGAAGCCGAGCGCCAGACGCCCGCGCTCGTTCGCAGCGAGTACGTGCATGTGTACCGCGAGCTGCGGGCCGCGGGCTATACGGCAGTCGGCGAGTTCCACTACCTCGGCTTCGAGGAAGCGCTGGCCGCGGTGGAGGCTGCGGACGAGGCGGGGATCCGCATCGTCGTGCTACTGGCCGCCTACGGTCGCGGCGGGTTGCCACGCTTCCGGCAGGCGTCGGTGGCGGAGTACCTCCGGCAGGTCGAGGATTTGCGCGGCCGCGGAATTCCTGTCGGCGTCGCCCCCCACTCCGTGCGCGCATGCCCCTCTGACTGGCTCGAGGAGATCGGGCGCTATGCGGCAGCTGAACGACTGCCGTTGCACGTGCACGCAGACGAACAGCCACGCGAGATCGAGGAGTGCATTGCGGAGCATGGAATCCGACCTATCGAGCTCCTGGATCGCACCGGCTGCCTCAGCGACCGAACGACGGTCGTGCACGCGACGCACGCCGGCGACGCCGAGCTCGATCTGATGGCCCGCGCCGGTGCCCGCGTCTGCGCCTGCCTGACGACGGAGGCGAACCTCGGCGACGGCTTCCTCCCGGTCGAGCGCGTCTGCACTCGTGGGATCGGGATCTGCATCGGCTCTGATTCCAACGTTCGCATCGACCCGCTCGAGGAGCTGCGGGAGCTGGAGGGAATCGCGCGGCGCCAGTCCGGCCGCCGCAATGTCATCTCCACCGAGACCCTGCTCTGCTTCGGGGCGGACGAAGGCGCGGGCTCGCTCGGGCTCGAGGAGTGGGACGACGTCGAAGTCGATCTCTCTCACCGCTCGCTGTACGGCGTCGAGGATGTCTTCGACGCACTCGTGAGCGGGTGCGGCGCCGAGGTGTTACTGGAAGCGTGACGTCCAGTACGCCGTGCGCATGATGTAGGCGCGTTGCGCGGCGCGACCGCGCAACCCATACGTTCCGTCGTAGCTCTCGTACCTGCCACCGTGGCCCGCCGGCTCGATCTGGGTCCCCTCGCTCCATTCGTTGTAGGACGTGATCGTCACGATGTCGGCGCCGGCTCGCAACGCGGCGCCCCACATTGAGTCGTAGGTTGCGCCGTCGAGCCTCGGCTTCACGCGCGGGTCCCCGGTCGCCTCGCCGGCGTCGTACCCCGGACCTACCGAGGGCAAGCAGAGAATCCCGAGCGTGCGCGCCTGCGTGCAGAGGCGGTCGAACTTCGCTGCATCGTAGAGAAGGATGTCGTACGTGTAGAAGCCCGCGAAGCCTGCGCGTGCAGCGAAGCCGACGTGATTCGTCTGCGCGAAGAGGCGCAGTCCCGTCGGCTGGAGTGTCACGCGGCGCCAGTCTTCTGCGCTGAAGTCCTTGCTGCCGTAGATGTAGACGTCACGTAGGCCGAGCGCCCGCAGGTAGACGAGATCGGACGCGATGGAGTCCACCGTCCGGCCCTCATAGGGCTCGAGCTGCACCGCCACTTGAAGCCCGCGCCGCCTGGCTGCGCGCTTTACCGCCGGCAGGCGCCCGTCTTCCGGGGAACCCCTGCCCCACCACGAGCTCACGACCTCGTCGACGCCGGCTGCCACGATGTCCTTCATCTGGGCGCCGAGCAGGCGTGCATCGCTGCTCGAGTAGGTGCCGCGCATCGGAAAGAAGGCCGAGCCGATGTCAAAGGGCGGCGTGTGCCCGCCCTGCGTCCAGTGGATGTACTGACCGTCGTGCCGGGGGTTGGAGTACCACGGGTAGAAGAAGATCGCGCTCCGGGGGGACGCCTGGGCGGCAGCAGCGGATGCGGGAACGGCGAGGAGAAGCACCAGGGCCAGGAGGGAACGCCGCATCGCGCGTAGCTTCTCACTTGGGTCGGATCCCTGGAATCCCCAGTAAGAGGCATTTGGGAAAACGCCGGCCAGGCCGATGCCCCGGAAGATGGCTCACTCTGGCTGGTTCGGCCGCATCCGTTCCCTCTACCGACGCGAGACCGCTCAAACGATGGCGGAGTACGCGGTGGTCCTCGCTGTCATCACCCCGGCGATCGTCCTCGCCTACGGGCTCTTCTCGAAGCAGATCGCCCACCTGATCGACACCGTCCGCGCGCTCCTCCTCTAGCCGCAATCGCGGCGCAGACCCGCCTTTTGCCGGCGGTTTCCGAGGTCGGTGTGAGCGGCTAGTCGGTGCAGCTATCGGCGGAGCATTGGTGCTTCACTCGCGGTGTCCGATCGGATGTCGCAAGCCCCGAGCCTGCCGTGTTCGTCGCCATGACTGTCACGCGGATCGACGACCCGAAGTCGTCCGGAGTCAGCATGTACGTCGCCTCCATAGCCCCGAGGATGGGCACGCAGTCATTGCCGAGCACGTCGCACCGTAGCCACTGGTAGCTGAACTCGACTGGTTCCGAGCCGTTCCAGGTGCCGTTGCTCGCGCTCAGCGTGTTTCCGACTCTCGTGACGCCGGTGATCGCGGGCTCGACCATGTTCTCGGGGACAATCGACGACGTGTCGACGCGGATGCTCACACTCGCCGGCCCCGAGGTGGCTCCGTGGTTGTCGCGCACGGTGAGTGTGGATGTGAATGTTCCCGCGGATGAGTAGACGTGCGTGACGGTTGCACTGGTCGTTTCGCTCGGAGTAGTGCCGTCGCCGAAGTCCCAGATATAGGTGAGCGTGTCGCTCACATCGGGGTCGTTGCTGGCGCCGCCGTCGAACTTGACGGTGAGCGGCGCCGGGCCCGCGGTCACGTCAGCGGCGATCGCGGCAGTTGGAGCGTGATTTTGCGACGTGTCGACCTGGATGCCCACAGTCGCCGGCCCCGAAGTAGCTCCGTGGTTGTCGCGCACCGTGAGCGTGGATGTAAATGTTCCCGCGGATGAGTACACGTGCGTGACGGTTGCACTGGTCGTTTCGCTCGGAGTAGTGCCGTCGCCGAAGTCCCAGATATAGGTGAGCGTGTCGCTCAC
>JBBWZE010000100.1:0-13032 GCA_039648845.1 Actinomycetota bacterium
GATGGTCATGTACGCAATGGACGCCTTGCGCAGCGCGGGCGTCACCGAGCTCATGCTCGTGACCGGCGGCGCGCACGTGGAGGACTTCCGCCGTCTCCTCGGCGACGAGCTCGAGTACGGGAATCAGCAACGCCCGGGGGGCATCGCCGAGGCGCTCGGCCTTGCACGCGACTTCGTCGGCGGGGACCGGGTCGTGGTCATGCTCGCGGACAACAACTTCGGAGGCCCGATCGCGCAGACGATTCACAACTTCGAGCAGCAGCGCGCGGGGGGACGGGTCCTGCTCGCGCATGTGCGCGAGACCGAGCATCTCCGCCATCTCGGCGTCCCCCGCATCGAGGGCGGGAGGATCACGGAGATCGTGGAGAAGCCGGCGGAGCCCCCGGGCCGTCTCGCCGTCACCGGCCTCTACTGCTACGAGCCAAACGTGTTCGACGTCATCGCCGCGCTCGAGCCTTCCGGTCGCGGCGAGCTCGAGATCACGGACGTCAACAATTACTACGTCCGCTCCGGGACACTCGAGTACGACGTCTTCGAGGGCTACTGGGGGGATGCAGGGGAGTCAATCGACGCCTACCACGAGGTGATCGAGAGAGTGCGCCGGCCGCACTTCGGCTCGGAGCGCCCCCGCCCGATCCCGCTGCGCCGCTTCGAGGACGAGAGGGGTTGGTTGACGGAGATCGCCCGGACCGGGGCCCTGCCGAAGCCGATCCGCCAGACGAACGTCTCCTTCTCCCGGAAGGGAACGATCCGAGGCCTGCACTACCACGAGCGCGGCCAGGACGACCTGTTCGTCTGCCTGCAAGGACGTGCGCGCGTCGTCGCACTCGACCGCGAGACCGGGGACGCCTTCAGCGAGGACATCGGCGACGGCAACTTCGCGGCCGTGTACGTCCCGGGCAACCTCGCGCACGGCTTCGAGGCACTCACCGACGTGCTCATGCTCTACCACGTCACCGAGGAGTGGGATGCGGCCGACCCGGACGAGCATCAGCTTCCGTGGAACGATCCACGCGTAGTCCATCTCTGGAGCACGACATCGCCGATTCTGTCGGAACGGGATCAGAGCGATTCTTGATCACTGGCGCGGGCGGCCAGCTCGGCCGAGCGCTCCTCGAGGAGTTTCCGGAGGCTCTGGCGCTGAGCCGCGCGGACTGGGACGTGACGTTCCCTCCGCCTGAGACAGCCCGGTCGCCGAAGCTCGTCCTCCATGCGGCCGCCTGGACCGATGTCGACGGGGCCGAGGACGACCCGCAGGGGGCCGCCGCCGTCAACGTGGGCGGAACGCGGCACGTCGCCGACCTCGACGCTCCGCTCGTCTACTACTCCACCGACTACGTCTTCGACGGCCGCAAGAGCGAGCCGTACGTCGAGTCCGATCCGCCCAACCCACTCTCGGCGTACGGCCGCACGAAGCTCTTTGGGGAGGGCGCGGCGGGAGAGCAGGCGTGGATCGTGCGCAGCTCCGGGCTCTTCGGCCCCACCGGGACGAACTTCGTGCGCACGATGCTCGACCTCGCGCGTACCCGTGAGGAGGTCGCCGTGGTCGACGATCAGCACACCTCCCCGACCTATGTCGGCCATCTTGCTGCGGCGACGCGCGAGCTGCTCGAGCGGCCGTTCGGTTTGTGGCACCTCGCTGCGGACGGAGAGGCGACCTGGGCCGAGTTCGCCGAGGCGATTTTCGAGGAGGCCGGCCTGGACACGCGGGTGCGACGGATCTCGAGTGCCGAGCTGGGACGGGCCGCGCCACGGCCCGCCAACGCGGTGCTGCGCAGCGAGAAGGACGCGCCGAACCTCCCGCACTGGCGAGAGGGTCTGCGCGAGTGCGTCAGGCGTCTAGCCTGAGCGCTTCAACTTGCCGTGTTTCTTCGCGTGCAGCTCGCCGCGGCGGAACACCCAGATGCCGAGCGGGACGGAGATGACGCCGATGATCACCATCGGCCAGATGTCGCCCCACACCGACCCGACGCTCGCACCGTCGAGGATCGCAGCCCGCTCGCCGCGTAGCGCGTACGTCGCCGGCGAGACCTTGGCGATCCATTGCATGAACTCCGGCAGCACCGAGACCGGGTAGTAGACGCCGGAGACGACGAGCATCAGCCCCTGCGCGACGTAGCCGAACTGCGTTCCCTTCTCGGGCGAGATGAGCGGCAGGACGGCCGTCATCATCCCGATGCCGACGAACGAGATCGATGCGACCGCGATCAGCACCACTGCCGTGACGAAGTTCGCGTTTGGCATGTGCAAGCCGAAGAATGCCGCGATCGCTGCGAAGACGATCGTCGCGCGTACGATCCCGTACCCGATCGCGAAGATGCCGGTGCCGAGCAGATGCGTGGCCCGCGTAAGAGGTGCCATGAACGTGTATTCGATCGTTCCCTCCCAGCGCTCCCATGCGACCGTCTCGATCAGGAGCTCGAAGACGATGCCGAGGTACGACCACATGACCGCACCGATGAGGAGGATCGTGGTCAGGCGGTCGATGTTCACCGTGCCGCCTTCCGCGACGACGCCCTTCGCGATGAAGACGATCGTGAGCGTGTTTGCGGCCGTCCAGAAGAAGAACGCGATCTCCCACCAGGCGTAGCGCTTGATGAGGTACCAGTTGCGCTCGACCATGCCGTAGAGGCCGATGAACTCGTGCCGAAGGCCGCCTGCTGCCTCCGCCCTCACGCGAACACACCCCTCTCTGCGTCTTCGTCCTTTTCGTCCTCGAAGGTCCGCCCGGTCGCTGCGAAGAAGGCCTCCTCGAGTGTCTCCGCTCCGTACTGCTCCTTCAGCATGTCTGCGGGACCGAGAGCGATCAGCCTGCCTCGGTCGAGGATGCCGACACGGTCCGCGAGGACTTCGGCCTCGCGGAGGTCGTGCGTGCAGAGCAGGATCGTCGCGTCGTGTGTCGTCCAAACGTCGCGAATGAAGTCCTGCACCTCCAGCTTCGAGCGCGGATCGAGGCCCGTCGTGGGTTCGTCGAGGAGCAGAAGCACGGGTGATGTCAGAAGTGCTCGGGCGAGTGCGACCTTCTGTTGCATGCCCCGCGACAGGTTCTCCATCGCCTCGTGCCGCCGCCCGATCGGGAAGCCGACTCGGCTCAGGATCTCCGGAATAGCCGTCTTCGTGGCGCTAGGCGGGATGCCGTAGAAGCGTGCCGCATAAGCGAGATTCTCCTCCGACGACATCTTCTTGAAGAACGAGGCCTCGACGGACACGCGGTTGACCAGCCTCTGCACCGCGCGCGAGTCCTTCACGACGTCGTGGCCGAAGATCCTTGCACTGCCACCGTCCGGAAGCAGCAACGTCGACAGCAGCCGGACCAGCGTCGACTTGCCCGAGCCATTCTGGCCCAGGATCGCGACACACTCGCCACGCTCCATCGTGAATGTCACGCCCTCGAGCGCCGCCACGCGTTTACGCCGTTTGCGCATGTGCGTTCGCGTCGCATCGCGGCGGAAGAACTCCTTGCGCAAGTTGTCGACCTCTACTGCGAACACTTCATTGCTCCTACGATTCGGCGGGACACGGGTACGCGCAAGACACCTGCTTGATGCAGGCGGCGCACGGGACGTGAAGAGTCAGCCGAAGAAGAGCGTCATACCGTCAAGACGGTAGCAAACGTGTCAAGCATTTGATGAATCAGGATCGGTCTCGACGTCGTGAATTATCCTGAGCCGATCGCCAGTCTGCGAATCGGTGCGAGCCTGAGCCGTGATCTTCTTGAGATCCGGGTATTCGGCAACCTCGGGGGAGACGCGAATTCCCGCGACGACATAGCGGACGAGCTCCTCGGTCTCGTTGCGCAATCCGTGCGCACCATCGGGACCAACCGGAAAGTGCACGACTTCGCCCTCGTCGAGCTGCCGCTCACCCGCGGGGCCACGTAGCGTCGGCCGGCCTCGAAGCACGACCAGGAGCTCCTCGGAGCCATGGTGAAAGTGGTAGCTGGCGGAGTTTCCCGGACCAAGCTCGTACAGACTCGCCCCGAGGAGCGGTCCGCGCTCGACGAGCCGCTTGCTCTTTGCGCCACCACCCGACCAGTCGTCGGTTGCATCCCACTCGTCTGCCCAGACGTTCATGCGCCGATCCTGGCATACCGCGCTTGACCGCAGTCCGGTCACCCCGCTAAGGTGACGTCCAGGTCGTCCGCCGCCGAAGGCGGGCGCCGAGGCAATGGAGCCTCAGGACTCGGTTCGAGTCCTGGGCTCTTTTTTTGTGGTCCCGAGTCGGAAGGAGCGGCATGTCGGTCGAAGAGACGAAGCATTACCTGGCGAACGGGCAGGCGACTGCGCCGGATGCGCGCGAGGCTCTCGAGTGGGCGCGCGAGACCACGGCGCAGATGGTCGATCTGAAGTTCTGCGACCTGCTCGGGACGTGGCAGCACATGACGTTGCCGATCAGAGCTCTCGACGAATCAGCCTTCGACGACGGCCTCGGCTTCGACGGCTCGTCGATTCGCGGCTGGCAGGGGATCTCCGAGTCGGACATGCTGCTGATGCCTGACGCCTCGTCCGCGATCCTCGACCCCTTCACCGAGGCGCCGACGCTTTCGCTGATCTGCGAGATCGCCGATCCGATCACGCGCGAGCCGTACGGCAAGGATCCACGCAGGCTCGCCAAGCGCGCCGAGGAGTACCTGCTCTCGACGGGGATCGCCGACACGGCCTTCATGGGCCCGGAGTGCGAGTTCTTCGTCTTCGACGAGGTCTCGTACGAGCTCGGCCCCAACCGTGCGCACTACTCCGTCGATTCGGGCGAGGGCCACTGGAACTCCGGCAAGCCGGGGCTCGGCTACACGGTGCGCGAGAAGGAGGGCTACTTCCCGCCTGCGCCGCACGACACACTCCACGATCTCCGCACGCGGATGGTGCTGACGCTGGAACGCCTTGGGATCCCGTGTGAGTTCCACCATCACGAGGTCGCGTCCGGCGGGCAGTGCGAGATCGACCTGCGCTACCAGCCGCTGACTCGCATGGGCGATCAGGTCATGACCTACAAGTATGTGGTCAAGAACGTCGCGCATGCTGCCGGGAAGTCGGTGACCTTCATGCCGAAGCCGATCTTCGGCGACAACGGCTCGGGCATGCACACGCACCAGTCCCTCTGGAAGGAGGGCACGCCGTTGATGGCGGACAGGTCGGGCTATGCGGGCCTCTCGCAGCTGGCGCGCGCGTACGTGGGCGGACTGCTTGCGCACGCCCCCGCGTTGCTTGCGTTCTGCGCGCCGACGACGAACTCGTACCGACGGCTCGTGCCGGGCTACGAGGCGCCGGTCAATCTCGTGTATTCGATGCGGAACCGCAGTGCGTGCATCCGGATCCCGATGTATTCCGACTCTCCCAAGGCGAAGCGGATCGAGTTCCGCTGCCCCGATGCCGCTGCGAACCCGTACCTCGCGTTCTCGGCAATGCTGATGGCGGGGCTCGACGGCATCCAGAAGGGGCTCGACGCCGGCGAGCCGGCCGACTGGGATCTTTTCGAAGAGGACCGCGGCGTCGCCCAGGTTCCGGGCTCGCTCGCCGAGGCGCTCGATGCACTCGAGCGCGATCACGCGTTTCTAACGGCGGGCGGCGTCTTCAGCGAGGAGCTGATCCGCACGTGGATCGACTACAAGCGCGAGAACGAGGCCGACGTCGTCCGCCTGCGGCCGCATCCCGCCGAGTTCTCTCTGTACTACGACTGCTGAAAGGAGGCGAACGTGTTGGAGCTCGGCGTAAGACCAAACGACACAGTTGCAGACCCGCCGTCCGTCGAGCTCCGGCAGCTCGAGCCGGACGACTGGCCGGCGGTAGCGGAGATCTACTGGGACGGGATGCGCGACGGGATGGCGACCTTCCAGACGGAGGTTCCACCCTGGGAAGCGTGGAACGCGGCTCACCTCTGGGGACACCGCCTCGTCGCCGAGCTGCTCGGCGAGGTCGTGGGCTGGGCGGCCCTGTCGCCGGCCTCGACGCGGCGTTGCTACCTCGGCGTTGTCGAGGACAGTGTCTATGTCGGGCGTGAGGCGCGCGGCCTCGGCATCGGCCGGGCATTGCTTCAGGAGCTGATCGCGGGCGCGGAGGCCACCGGGATCTGGACGATCCAAACATCGATCTTCCCGGAGAACCGTGCCTCGCTCGCGCTGCACGAGCGCTGCGGGTTCCGCGTCGTCGGCACGCGCGAGCGCGTTGCGAAGCGCGACGGGATCTGGCGGGACACGGTGTTCCTCGAACGGCGAAGCGAGGTGGTCGCATGACAAAGGTCGAAGCAGTGGTGATCCGCGAGCGTGTCGAGACGGTGATCGACGCGGTCGAGCACGCGACGGGCCACATTGGCGTCACGGTGATCGAGGCGATCGGCCACGGCCGCCAGCGCGGTGTCACGCACGAATATCGCGGGCGTATCTTCGAATCGCGGTTCCTCCCGAAGGCGCAGCTCACGTTCATCGTCGAAGACGAGCTCGCCGACGCCGTCGTCGAGGCGATCGTGGACTCCGCGCGGAGCGGCAACGAATCGGGCGACGGTCTGGTTTGGACGTCGCCGATCGAGAACGTCATACACAACCGAACGGGCGCAAAGCTCGAGAAGGAGGTGGAAGCCTAATGCCAAGCAAGGATCTTCTGATAGCGGCGAACACGATCTGGGTCGTCATCGCGGCAATCCTCGTGATGTTCATGCAGGCGGGCTTCGCCTTCCTCGAGGCCGGTCTGACACGAATGAAGAACGCGGCGCACATCGCCGGGAAGAACGTCCTCATCTTCGCGGTCTGCTCGATCGTCTACTGGGCGGTCGGCTTCGGGATCGCCTTCGGGGACGGCAACGCGATCGTCGGGACCACCGGCTTCTTCCCATCCAGCGATGAGTTGCTTGCGATCGGCCAGGCGCCGTATTCGTTCTTCACCGGGATTCCCGCGGCGAGCGGCTATCTCTTCGAGGTCGTCTTCGCGGGCGTTTCGCTTGCGATCGTTTGGGGCGCGATGGCCGAGCGGGCGAAGCTCTGGGTCTACCCCGCTTTCGGCGTCGTGTTCACGCTCATCTACTCGGTCACGTCGCACTGGATCTGGCACGCCGGCGGCTGGCTGTTCGGCAAGGGAATGCAGGACTTCGCCGGCTCGACCGTCGTCCACTACCAGGGCGCGCTCGCCGCGCTCGCGGGCGCGCTGCTGCTCGGGCCGCGGATCGGGAAGTTCGGCCGCGACGGACGCGCCAACCCGATTCCGGGTCACAATATGCCGTATGCCGTTCTCGGGACGATCATCCTCTGGTTCGGCTGGTTCGGGTTCAATCCCGGTTCGACGCTCGGTGTCGTCACCGGTGATCGCATTGGGTACTTCGGTTACGTCGCGCTGACGACGAACATCGCCGCCGCAGCCGGCGCCGTCGGCGGCCTCGCGAGCGCCTGGTGGATCCTGCGCAAGCCCGACATCTCGATGATGCTGAACGGCGTGCTCGCTGCTCTGGTCGCGATCACTGCCGCCTCGGGATTCGTCGCACCGTGGGCTGCGATCGTGATCGGGCTGGTGTCGGGCTGGATTGCCGTTGCGGGCGTCCTCTTCGTCGAGCGGATCGGCATCGACGACCCGATCGGAGCCGTGGCGGTGCACGGGATGTCAGGTGTGTGGGGGACCCTCGCAACGGGCCTGTTCGCAGTGCCGGCCCTCGCATCGAACCTCGCGACCGGCACGGGCGGGCTCGTTTACACGGGCTCGTTCCATCAGCTCGGCGTCCAGGCGCTCGGCCTCGTCGCAGTCGGTGGGTTCACCTTCACCGCGTCGTTCGGATCACTGTGGGTGATGCAGCGGCTGTGGGGGATTCGCGTCGAGCCGGAGACGGAGACGGCGGGTCTCGACGTCTCGGAGCACGGCATGTGGGGCTACCCCGAGTTCTACATCCCCGTTCCCGGCGGTTACGGCACCGAGACCCACGGCCATCTCGGGCTCTCGCATGGGAGCGGGCACGCGTCGCCCGCTCCTGCAGTGCCTGCCGCTCAGCCCGAGCCTGCGCCCGGCTAGCTGACGCCCCACGAGGGCGCCGCGTAATCCGCGGCGCCCTCGAGGTTCCGGGTAAGGATGCGGCGAGATGAAGTATCAATTCGTCGACTGTCGCTGGGAGCTCGGGACGCCTGAGCGCGGCCGCGAGCTGTATCTCGAGGGACACATCCCCGGTGCGAGCTTTCTGGATGTCGACACAGATCTGTCGTCACCGCCGGGCTCGCGCGGCAGACATCCGCTTCCTGATCAGCAACAGTTCGCGAGCGCCGCGGCGCGAGCAGGCATCGGCGACGAGGTGTTCGTCGTGGCGTACGGGAACATGGGCGGGGCAGAGCGGCTCTGGTGGCTGTTGCGCCACTTCGGCCACGAACGCTGCGCGGTGATCGACCTCGAGGCCTGGCACGGCTCGCTCGTCGCAGGCATGGAAGACATCGAGCCGGTGGAGCTGACGCTGCGTCCGCGCGACGACGACACGATTGCTGCCAAGGAGATCGCTCGCCACCGGGGCAACCTGGTCGTCGTGGACGCACGTCTCCCGCCGCGCTGGCGAGGCGAGCCCAATCCGGTCGACAAGGTGCCCGGCCGGATCCCGGGTGCCCTCAACGCGCCGTGGAACGAAGCGCCGCCGGAGCTTCCGGAGGGCGAGCTCGTCGCCTACTGCGGCTCAGGCGTGACGGCAACCGTACTGCTGCACCGCCTCCACCTCAGCGGGCGCGACGGCAAGCTCTACCCCGGCTCGTGGAGCGAGTGGGAGCAGCTCGACCTGCCGGTCGAGCGCGGCGCGGCCTAGACCTAGGCCGCGGAGGTTGCCGTGCCGCCACCGAAGTGGGCCAGATACGGCTGCCAGCCGTTCGGGATCTTCGGCGCGGCGAGGCGAATGAACAGCACCGGTGCGGGAGCCTTCGGCGGATGGACGAGCTCCATTCGCGCCTCCTCCAGCGTTCGGTTGCCCTTGTGGTGGTTGCACGGCGCGCACGCCGTCACGACGTTCTCCCAGATCGATTCCCCACCGCGCGATCTCGGGATGACATGGTCGAGGGTCAGCCGACCCGCAGTGCTGCCGCAATAGACGCAACGCCAGCTGTCGCGCGCGAACAGGGCTCGGCGGGAGATCTTGCGCTGGACGGCGCGCGGCACGCGGACGTAGGCGACCAGCCGGATCACGTGTGGCCACGGAAACGTGTCGGTCGCCGAGTGCAGCGGCTGGTCGAGCTCCTCGATTACCTCCGCCTTTCCCTTGAACACGAGCACGTGGGCACGCCGCACGGAGGTGACATTCAGCGGCTCGTAACTCGCGTTCAAAACCAGAACCTGCTGCATCTAGCCGGAAATGTAGCTGAGTGAACGGGGGCTTACCCAGCCATAGCCCGCTCGACCGCCTGTTCCTCCTCGGGCGAGAGAGCCACGGACGGACGGCCGTGGTCGAGTTCCTTCACATAGATCCTGGCGTAGTCGCGGCCCTGGATCGCGGTCAGGACGATCCCGCTGCGGCCGGCGTTCAGGAAAGCCATCGACGCCGACTGGTGGCCGCCGGCTCCTTCGTACGCGTCGTACCGGACGAGCGAGGTCTTGGAGACCGTCGTGTCGACGCGGCGATCGACTCGCGAGAGACCTGCGGCAATCTCGTCCACGGCCCGGTGCAGGTCGTCGATTCGTCCCTGGAGCGAGACAGCGAAGTCGACCAGGTCCTGCTTCCCCCCACCGAGCAGCACGAGCTGCGACGTCCGCACGGCGCGCAGCTTCCACCAGGCGAGAACGGCCACGAGCAGCGCGACTGCAGCAGCGGCGCAGGCCCCGATCGCGATCCACTCCGCCGCGGACACTAACCCCCGAGGGAGAAGATGACCTTGTAGTCGGCCGAGTTGTTGGTCGTGGTCTTTTCACCCTGGACCGGCGCGACGTCGACCTTGACCGTCGTCGGCAGTCCGAACAGGCCGTTGATATCGATGTTCGTGAACGTGACCGTCTTCGACTCCCCTGCGTTGATCACGTCGATCTTCTTGCGCTTCACGATCGACTTCGGCGACTTCTGGATGGTCAGCGTCACTCCGACGTTGAACTCCTGGAAGTCACCCGAGTCGGTCACAACGACCTGGAATGCGAGGTCGGTCGATGCCGTGATCTGGTTGTCGCTCGCCGCGCCGCCCGCGCTGAGCTTCTTGCCGTCTGGAAGCGCTGTCACGGAGACGAGCGCGCTGCCGTGGTTGCCGGTCGTCGACGACCCGCCTGTCGCAGCGCCGTGGACGCGCATCCAGACCTGCGTCATCGCCTGGGTGCTCGCGAGCTCGGGGTTCGGGATGATGTTGGAGTCGGGGACGCTGCCGACGTCGGTGATGTTCTGGCTCTGCAGCTCGAGCTGCGTCGGCTCCTTGAAGTAGAAGTCCCAGTTGACGTCACTGGCGATCAGGAGACGCGCCTGGTCGGCGATCAGCCGGCCGGAGGTGGTGGACGTGCGCGCTTTCGCCGTCGCCGTCTGGCGGAACGCGTCCGCCAGCCGGCTGAGCCCGCTCGTGCGCAGCTTGAGGACCTCGATGAGGTGGTCGTGCTCGACCTGGAGTGGGCCGGGCGGTCTGAGCTGGACTGCCTGCGCGACCTCTTGCTGCTCCTGGGCGGCGAGACTGCCGAGCTTCGCCTCGAGATCGGTCTCCTTGATGCCCGTCGCGCTGAGCGCCGTGTTCAGCTCTTTGCCGATTCCATCGGAGCGCTTTGCGATCGCGCGAACGTCCTGGAGGTACCCCTGATATTTGGCGTGCTTTCCGCTGGACGCACAGCCGCGCAAGCCGACGACGAGCAGGACGACAGCGAGGATGAGAAAAGCGATCAGCCCGGCGAGGCGGAGCATCGGGATCAGGCCCTGCGGTGGCCGGACCGGGCGGCGGGGCCCGCCGGGGGGCGGGCGTCTGGGGGTACGCACGCGCTCCGACGCCTCTTCGGTCTCCGGCTCGTCGAAGAAGTCGAATTCGATGTCTGAGTCTCGCTCGGTCATGGGAGAGGGGGCGGCCGGGAGACTCCCAGCCGAAGCGGCGTTCACTCTAACCCGTACCCCGCCCTTTCTCGACGGGTGAAGGAGTTGTTCGCGCCCTCGCCAACCCTGGAGAGCCGGTGTCCAACGCAGTCCCAGCCCTTGTCCAGAGTGAGCTCGTCCTCGGGCGCTACCGCCCGCTGAGGCCCCTCGGGAGCGGCGGTTCAGGCTCCGTCTGGCTGGCCAGGGACGAGCAGAACGGGCTCGATGTCGCACTCAAGATCGTGCCGCGTGAGGGGAAGGCGGCATCCCGCGCGGAGCGCGAGGCAGAGGCGGCGGCCCGTCTGCGCCACCCGTCCTGCCAGCGCGCCTATGGCTTCGGCCGGGACTCCCAGCATGTCTACATCGCGTATGAGTACGTCCCCGGGCGGACCTTTCGCGAGGCGCTCCGTGGCGGCGAGCTGGACGACGGCTCGGCGATCGAAGCGTGTGCCCAGATCCTCGAGGCACTCGCGCATGCGCATGGGCGCGGGATCGTTCACCGCGACGTCAAACCGTCGAACGTTCTGCTCGCCGAAGGAAGAGGTGTGTCGGTTCGCGTACTCGACTTCGGCTTGGCTCAGATCCAGCAGGCCGAGACTCTGACCGCGCAGGGCGACGTGCCGGGGACGCTCGCCTACATCGCTCCGGAACGCCTTGCGGGAGGTCTCACGACGGAGGCCGCAGACATCTGGGCGGTCGGACTGATGCTCTGGGAGGCGCTGTCCGGGCGTCACCCGTTCTGGCGCAGCTCCCTACTCGAGACCGCCCGCGCGATCGAGTCGGGCGCGCCGCGCCTGGAGACGATGCGGCCGGATCTGCCGAAGCCGTTGCTCGCCGCCGTCGACCGCGCCTTGAATCTCGATCCCGCCCGGCGGCCGAGCGCGGCGGCGCTCGCCGGAACCCTCCGCCTCGTCCGGCAAAGGCGTCGGCGGTCGCGCGGTGGCCGTGGGCAGACCATTGCGCTACCTGCAGCCGCGCAACGGCTTGTTCCCGCGGCCCTCGCCGCTGCTGTGTCGGGCTGGACCGCGTGGATGCTCCCGTTCTTCCCGTCAGGCTGGCCGTTCGGCCTCGCCGCGCTCGCCGCCGCCGGCTCGATGGTCGACGCGCGACTCGGTCTCGCCTTCGCGCTCGTCGTGCCCGTTCTGCCGCTCGGAAATCTTGCCCTTGGCGCGGCGGTCCTCTACGTCGTGATCGCGCTCGGGCTCCTGGCGACGATGTGGCGCGAGCCTGAGCGCGGCCTCCTCTTCTCTGTGGGGGCACTCCTGGCGCCGATCGCAGGGCTCGGCCTCTTCCCGCTGGTCGCACTGGCCGTACGCTCGCCCTCACGCCGTGCGGCGCAGGCCGTGGCGGGCGTGCTGACGGCCGCGATCGTCGCGGGAATCCGGGGCTCGCCGCTGCCCTTTGACGGCGCGTCTGCACCGGACCTCGGGATCGCCGCGAGCGGAGACCCGCTGGCGGTCGCTTCGGCCCTCTGGGGGGCGCTGCTCTCGAGGCCCGCCCTTGCCGTGGAGACGATTGTCCTTGCGGCCGTGGCAGTGCTGTTGCCGCTGGCGCGGGCGCGAGGGCTGTGGGCAATCGCCGGGCTGGGGGCCGGCTTCCTGGTCGCAGCGTTGCTCCTGGCGCCGGGAGTGGCGGTCGCGCCGCTCGCGGTGGCCGTGTGGGCCACCTGCCTGGCAGTAGCGGTGCGTTAGCATCGCTTGCCGGGTATTCCCGGCACATGGTCCTCCGCGCAATCGAACAAAAAATCGAATCCCTTTTCGAGGGAATCTTCGGCCGCGCGTTTCGGACCAATGTCCAGCCGGTCGAGCTTGCGCGCAAGCTTGCGAAGGAGATGGACGAGCACCGAACCATCTCTGTCTCTCGTGTCTACGTGCCAAACGAGTACACGGTGTACCTCTCTCCGGACGATCGTGAGCAGTTTTCGAGCTACGAAGACAACCTGAAGGGCGAGCTCCAGGAGTATCTCTCCGAGCATTCGCGCCGTGAAGATTACGCGCTCCTTTCACCGGTTCGCGTCCTCATGGAGACGGACGCCGATCTCGACGTGGGCGAATTCGGGATCGC
>JBBWZE010000344.1:0-2580 GCA_039648845.1 Actinomycetota bacterium
GCGAACACGAACCCTTCGAGCGGCCGGTACTCCATCCTGTTCCACGTGCCGGGCGAGGAGATCGGCTGCTCGCCATAGATCCGCAGCATGAACTGCACGTTGAACCGGAAGAAGTCGGTCAGCTCGCAGGCAGCGTCGATCTCAGCCTGGTGCGCGGTCTTCGACTGGCCGAGCATCGTGGCCGCGTTGAGCGTCGAGCGCCACGGCCCGGCCAGGAGCTCCGCGGCCCGGAGGAAGACGGCCGCGCGCTCCTCCCACGGCGTGCGGTGCCAGTCCTCCCAAGCTTCCGCAGCCGCTTTGATCGCCTGCTCGACGTGGCGCGCGTCGCCCTTGTGCACCGTCGCGAGCACGTGATCCTTGTCGTGCGGCATGACTGCCTCGAACGTCTCGGTCGTCCGTACCTCCTCGCCGCCGATGACCATCGGCGACTCGATCTGCTCCGATTGCATCTGCTCGAGACGGAGACGTAGCTCCGCGCGCTCGGGCGTGCCCGGCGCGTACGACTTCACCGGCTCGTTTTCGGGCATCGGGGGTCGGAACAGGCCGGGTGCAGCGGACATCGGGGGCGATTGTAGGCTTGGGCAACGTGTCTGTGACGTCCATCGCCTACGAAGCCGAAGGCTGGGGCATAGGTGAGGTCTGGGTCGAGGACGGATGCCTTGTGTGGCACGAGCTTCCGCAGCCGTCTCTAGGTAGACGCGCGCGTGCGCGTTCAACCCCCACCCGTCAGGGAGGGGCTGATCGCCCACCGCCCTCGCGATCGACGCTAACACCGAAACGCCTGCACGCACGGAACGGGAGTGGGCCGAAACTGGACAAGTTGGTCAACAGGTTCAGGACCTACTTCGCCGGCGGTCGGGCTTCCTTCGCGGACGTCCAGCTCGACGTCGAGGGCTGGACGACGTTCCAGCTCGACGTCGTCCGCGCACTGCGGCGCGTGCCGTACGGGGAGGTGGTGTCCTACGGCGATCTCGCCCGGCTCGCCGGCCACCCGCGGGCTCACCGCGCCGCAGGCACCTTTTGTGCGCGCAACCGCTTCGGCATCGTCGTTCCCTGCCACCGCGTGGTCGCCTCCGACGGCCTGGGGTCCTATGGATCTCTCGGTCGGGACTACAAACAGCGGTTGCTCGCGCTCGAAGGTGTCACTCTCTGAAGATCTCCGGCACGAGCTCGCGGCGATAACGCCGCGCAGCGAGTGCGATCGTCTGGCCGAGCTCTCAGGGCTCTTCCATTCCGCAGGAAGCGTCCATCTCAAGGGCCGCGGCGAGGTCGCCGTGCACCTCGACGTCGGCGACCCGGCGGTCACACGCCGAGCGTTCAGTCTCCTGCGCGGGTTCGGTGTCCTGTCGGAGATCCGGACGTACACGCGGCACGCCTTCGACGGCGGAACGAGGTACCAGCTACACGTCGCCGGAGACGATCACGCGCTGCAGTTGCTCCACGAGGCCGGCGTGCTCAGCTCTCGCCTCACGCCGCTCGAGCGCCCGCCACGGCGGGTCGTTGCGCGCTCGTGCTGCCGCGCTGCGTATCTCCGGGGAGCGCTACTCGGCGGCGGCTCGCTCAGCGGGCCGCGCTCACCGCATCTCGAGATTCGCAGCGCAGAGATCGCCGGAACCGAGTTCCTCGCGCGCATCGCCGGTGAGGAAGGCGTGCGCCTCGGTGTCCTCGACCGCGGACGCCACGCTGTCGCCTACGCCAAGGGAATCGAGACGATCGCCGACACACTCGCGCTTGCCGGCGCCGGCCGCACCGTCTTGCTCTTCGAAGAGCGCGCCGTCATGGCGGTCACTCGCTCCAGGGCAAATCGCCTTGCAAACGCCGACCACGCAAACCTGGTCCGGACCAGCCGTGCTGCACACGACCAGCTCCGGGCAATAGAGCGACTTCGCCGCAGCGGCGAACTCGCCAAGCTGCCAGCGCGACTTCAGGAGATCGCCGAGCTCCGAGAAAGACACCCGACACTCTCTCTGCGGGAGCTTGCGCTCAAATGTCGGCCTCCCGCCACGAAAGCATCGGCCCACAGGCGGTTACGGAGGTTACAAGAGCTCGCCTCCACCTAACTTTCCCGCGTGGTTGTCGTCATGTCGAGGCTTTCGTCATACTCCAGCTGGTGGCGGGTCCGCGCTCGTCCGGCGCCGGATTCAGACCCCGTCCGACGCCAAGGTCCTGAGCGTGGTTCAACCGGAGAGGGAGGTCGTCCTCGGAGCTTCCTCTCCGGCCCGCCGCGTTTGCGGAGCAAACGCGCGGGCCGTTTGAGCGTAATGCGGCCGGCCGGCAAAGCCGCCCGGCCTTTTAGACGGCAGCGCAAGCGCCGCCTCGGCGGCCCGGAAACGGCCGGACTTCGTCCGGCCTAGGAAGGCGCCGCGTTGGGAGTAGTGCTCATCTACACTCGCGGCATGGCCAAGACGCGCGTCGGGATCAATGGGTTTGGGCGGATTGGCAGGAACTTCTTTCGGGCGCAGCTCGAGCGCGGTGGGGATTTCGAGATCGTGGCGATCAACGATCTCGGCGACGCCAAGACGATGGGGCATCTTCTGAAGTACGACTCCGTCCTCGGACAGCTGGGCGAGGACGTCGAGG
>JBBWZE010000108.1:0-15196 GCA_039648845.1 Actinomycetota bacterium
TCGTCTCGATCGCGAAGAAGTACCAGGGTCACGGCATCTCGCTGCTCGACCTGATCCAGGAGGGCATCATCGGGCTCATCCGCGGGGTGGAGAAATTCGATTGGCGCCGCGGCTACAAGTTCTCGACGTACGCGACCTGGTGGATCCGGCAGGCCGTGCAGCGCGGGGTCGCAAACAAGTCGCGCACGATCCGCATTCCGGTCCACATCGTCGAGCGCGAGCAGAAGATCTCGCGCGCCGAGCGCACGCTGATGGCCAAGCTCGAGCGGGACCCGACGGACGAGGAGATCGCCGAAACGTCGAAACTCTCCCTCAAGCACGTGAGGGAGGTTCGAGCCGCGGCCCGCGCGGTGACGAGTCTCGACAAGCCGGTCGGCGCGGAGGGCGACACGAGCTTCGGCGACCTCATCGCCGGCGAGGACCACGAGCCGTCCGAGGAGGTGCACGTGAGCCTCGCCGAGGACGCCGTCCGCAGCGCCGTCGAGACCCTGCCCGAGCGCGAGCGCGAGGTGGTCAAGCTGCGCTACGGGATGGACGGCGATCCCGATCCCAAGTCGCTCGAAGAGATCGGGCGGGAAATGGGCCTGACGCGCGAGCGGGTGCGGCAGATCGAGGCACGCGCCCTGCAACGGCTGGCAGAGCGGCGCGAGGTTGCGGCGCTCGGCGAGACCGCCGCCTAGGGAGTGGAGCCAGCCGGGATCGAACCGGCGACCTCTGCCATGCCATGGCAGCGCTCTCCCAGCTGAGCTATGGCCCCGAGGCGCCCAAGTGTAGCGGCGAATTCGAAATCCTTCGCCCAGTTCAGGCCAGCCTTCTGATTGTTCCGTGCCGGGGCGAGACGAAGCTGAATTGCGCTCCGCTCGCCAAACGTTTCGAGCGGTAGGAAATAGCAACGATCAAGGTCCGCACAGTAGGCGGCGAACGCATCGATCTCCTCAGCCGAGTAGAGCCTCCGCAGAAGCCCATCGCGGTTTCTTCGACTGGAATAACACCGTACGACGATGACGTCGCCATGTCGCGGCGCCCACTTGCACTGCACGCGCACCAGGCGCAGGCCTAGCTCGAAGATCATGTCGTACCGTCCTCCTTCCGCTACCGGCGTGTACACACTGATGCCGAGCTTGACTGCGGCGTGGACGATCGCCGTCTCCGCAACCGCTCCCTTCTGATCACTCGTGAGCATGTTGTCGAAGCTAGCAACGACAACGGCTGGGCCGTGTCCCATTTGGACAACTTGCGGTGCGTCGACTTCGCGCGCACCCTCGGTCGCATGTCGACGCGCGCCGCGCTCGTCACGATTGCCCTGCTGTTACTCGCGATCGCGATCGTCTCGCCTCACGGCTCTTCCTCGAAGGGCCCGTACCACGCTGACGTCGCGCGCACACCGGGCGTGCTGAACCCGGATGTCACGCAGGCGACGATCAACTCGACCATCTGCGTGCGGGGGTGGACGAAGACGATCCGGCCGCCGACCTCGTACACGAACGACCTGAAAGAGAAACAGATGCGTGAATACCGAGTCGGCGGCTCGCTGTCCGACTACCAGGAGGATCACCTGATCAGCCTCGAGCTCGGGGGGCATCCGACCGATCCGCGAAATCTCTGGCCCGAGCCGTATCCGCGCGCGTCCGAGGTCGACTCGATCGAGAACGATCTCAACGACAAGGTGTGCGCGGGAGAGTTCTCGCTGGACGAGGCACAGAGAAAGGAGTCCGAGCTCAAACACGTCGACGGGTGAGCCCCGTTAGGGTTCGCCGCCTTGAGCGCCGCTGTCAGCGAACGCCACGAGGCACCAGCACGAAGCGCCACCGCGTCCAGACCGGCGCTCGCCCTGATCGGTCTGATCGGGCTCACCGCGTTGCTCTGCGCGCGCCTGCTGCCGGACGTCGCCGGGAAACCGCTGCACGAAGACGAGGCCGTCGCCGGGCTGATCGCCGCGCGCCCGCTTGGAGAACTGCTGCACACGGTCGTCCTCGACCGCGGCGGAGCGCCGCTGCACTTCCTCCTCGCCCACTTCGTCCTCGCACTCGACTCGACGCCAGAGGCCCTGCGTTGGATCTCGGTCGTGTTCGCGCTCGCAACCGTGCCACTCTGTTACGACCTCACGCGACGTATGGCCGGCCGCTTTGCGGGGCTGATCGCTGCTGGGCTCGCAGCGACGTCACAGCTGCTGCTGATCTACGGGACGTTCGGGCGGATGTATTCGCTGTTCGCGTTCGCGGGTGCACTCGCATGCGACCTCTTCGTGCGCGCGCTCGCGCGGCCGCAGCGCAGTACCGCCGTCGCCGCGGCGGGAGCGGCATTGCTTCCGCTCGCCGTGCATCCGTTCGGGGCGTTCCTTTTCGCGGCGGAAGCGGCGGTCGCGCTCTGGCTCTGGCGAGGCCGGCGACTCCGGACAGCCTTGCCCGTCCTCTCGGTGGCGGTGCTCGCCCTACCGCTCGTACTCGCCGACGTGCGGCTCTCGGAACGGTATGCCCCCGAGGCAGGCCGGAACCTCGAGAGCGGCACCTCCCCCGGAGCAGCCACCCTGCACGCACTCGGCGGCGCGGCCGGAGGCCGGGGCGCGGCGCTCATTCTCTTCAGCGCACTCGCGGCGGCCGGGACGCTCGCGCTCGCACGCCGGCGGCCTGCGATCGCGGTCTTTGCGATGCTGACCCTCGCCGTCCCCCCACCCGTCCTCGCCATCGCGAATGCAGCAGGAATCGCCGGCGACCGTTTGGGCCCCCGCCATCTGATCTTCATGCTGCCGGTCTGGATCGCGCTCGTCGCGACCGGGGCGACGCGTCTGACAGCGCTGCTGTCGGCGAAGGCCCGAGTTGCTGCCTGCGCCGCGGTCGTCGCCGTTGCAGCACTCGCTCCGAGCGCCGTCTCCGAGCCACGCACGATGTCGACCGGTGCGGAGCGAGCCGTCGCGGCGCCCGCAGCCTGGCTGACGAAGGAGCTCGCTCCAGGCGACGTGCTGTATCCCTATTCCCCTGTCTTCCTCGCGGCACTCCCCGTCGCAAGGGAAGCGCGGTCGTACTCGCGCGAACCGGTCGCGCTCGCCCGCGCCGTGAAACGCACGGGCGAGGCACACGCGATCTTCGTGTCGGTTCCGCTACACGAGCCGGCGAACGGAGACGCCTTGCGCCGAGCAGGCATTCGTTTCCGGGCGTTTCCGTCGTGGCTCATCCTCGAGGCACAGGGGCCGTTCGCGAATGGAGCCGCCGCGCTGGAATCAGCGACCGAGCTCCTGCAAACGGTCATCCCGCTCGTCAGCGAGCCGCATACGCGGGCATACCTCGAGCAGATCCACGGCGCGGCCTGCCTCGCGCTCGGACAACCCTGCTAGCCCGCCGCGACCTCGACGGGTGGGGCATCGCCCCAAAGCTCTTCCAGCCTGTAGTACGCACGCGCCTCCGGCGTGAACACGTGCAGCACCACGTCGAGGTAGTCGGCGACGATCCAGGAGGCCTCACGCTGGCCGTCCACGGAGCTCGGGAGAAGTCGCACGTCGTGCTTCATCCCGCTGTGCACCTCGTCGTAAATGGCGGCGGTCTGACGCGGGTTCTGTCCCGTGCAGACGACGAAATAATCCGTGTAGGAGCAGGCGGGCCGCATGTCGAGAATGACCACGTCCTGTGCCAGCTTTTCCTGGGCCAGGCCGGCGATGCGGCGCGCTTGTTCGAGAGACGTCAGTGTCGCTTCAGCTCCGATTCGGAATACCGCTCAAGTGTAGCCGCCCTCTTGACCCTCCTGGTAGAGCCCGAGTGACTCGATTACGTCGGCCACAGCGGGAGGGACGAGCCCGCTGATCGACTCGCCGCGGCCGACGCGCTCACGGATCTCGCGCGACGAGATCGGGACCGGCTCGATTTCGAAGAGCTCGACCCGGTCCGGACGCGACAGTTGCCGCAAGACGGAGTCCAACCGCTCCCCCCGAAACCCCGGCCGAGTCGCCACGCCGATCCGCGCGAGCCTGAGTACACCCTCCGGATCCTTCCACGTGAGGAAGTCCGCGAACTGGTCCGCGCCGATCAGGAACAACGGCTCGGTCCAACGTCCCGCGCGAAGGAGGTCGACCGTGCGCTCGTGGGGGTCGGGCTCGACCTGGTAATCGGGAAAGGCGGCCCGCGCGAGGTTCAACCGCGTGTCGGCGTCGAGCTGGACCTGCTTGTGGCCCGGCCGCTCGGCCACGAGCACTACGAGGTCGTCGAGGTCGAAGTGCTCCTGGGCCGCGCGCGCGAGTGCCAGGTGCCCGTTGTGCGGTGGGTTGAACGTCCCGCCGAGGAGGCCGGTCACTGGACTTCCAGAAACTCGCCGTCGACCTCGACCTCGTCGCCTGTCCGCGCGCCGGCGGCCTCGAGCGCGGCTGCCAGCTCCCCTTCATCGGTCGGCGCATCGCCCGAGATCCGGAAACCCCGATCCGTGCGCAGCACCCTGAAGCGGCGGCCGCCTGGCTTTGGCCGGTAGACGAGGAAGTCAACGAGCCCGTCCTCGGACGGAACGGCCGGAGCCTGTGGCGGGCAGAGCTCGAACAGCGCACGCCGGAGCTCCTCGATGCCCGCACCCGTGGCACAGGAGACATGGAACACCCGCACGATACGTTCGTCCTCGACATCGAAGCGCGGCAGGTCCGCACGCAGGTCGATCTTGTTCAGGACGATCGCCTGCGGACGCAGCTCGAGCCCTGCACCGTACGCGGCCAGCTCGCGATCGATCGTGGCGAAGCGCTCGGCCGCGTCGTCTTCGGACGAGTCGATCACGTGCAGGAGCAGATTCGCACGCTCCAGGTGAGCGAGGAACTCATGTCCCAGGCCGACCCCCTCACTCGCGCCTTCGATCAACCCAGGTACGTCGGCCACGGTGAGCTGACGCGACGCGTCGGGCGCGTCGACCGTGCCGAGAATAGGAGCGAGCGTCGTAAAGGGATACTCCGCCACCTTCGGCTTCGCATTCGAGATCCTGGCGAGCAACGACGACTTGCCGGCATTGGGGAGCCCGACGAGCGCCGCGTCTGCAAGCAGCTTCAGGCGAAGGTCGAGCGTTGCTTCCTCACCGGGTAGTCCGGTCTCGGCGAAACGTGGCGCTCGGCGGGTCGGAGTGGCAAAGCGTTTGTTGCCGCGACCCGCGCTGCCGCCGCGTGCAGCGACCACTCGCGCTCCCGGCACTGCGAGGTCCGCGACGACCTGCTCGTGCTCGTCGAGCACCTGGGTCCCCACCGGGACGTGAAGCTCGAGCGACTCACCCGTCGCCCCGTGCTTCAGTGCGCCCCGGCCGGGCTCGCCTCCGCGTGCCTTGTAGCGCCGCTTCACTCGGAACGCCGACAGATCGCGTAGCTCAGGATCGGCGATCAGCACAACGTCTCCCCCGGGCCCGCCGTCGCCGCCGTCGGGCCCGCCCTTCGGGACGTGCTTCTCACGCCGAAAGTGCAGGCTCCCATCGCCGCCGCGGCCGGCCTGGACGTCGATTCGAGCTCGATCGTGGAACACGGACCAACGCTAGCGGCCCGCGGCGCAGCTCACGGGCTGCGTGAGGGAGCGCGCTAGTCGCCGACTTCGACGAAGCGGCGCTCGCCGCTCTGGCGAAACACGACCGTGCCGGGCCGGGTGGCGAAGATCGTGTCGTCGCGCCCGATGCCGGTACCTGCGCCGGGGCGGAACTTCGTGCCGCGCTGACGGACGAGAATCATCCCGGCTTTGACCTCCTGGCCGGAGAAGATCTTCACACCGAGCATCTTCGGATTCGAGTCGCGCCCGTTGCGTGACGAACCGAGTCCTTTCTTGTGAGCCATTAGTTCTTCTCCTGCTTCGCGGCGAGCGCGGACTCGAGTGCCGCGATCGCGCCCTTTCGATTGGCGTTCTTCTTCTCGAACTTCAGCGCCGCTTCGAGCTGCTCGATCTTCCACCGCTTCGACTTTTCGGCGATGTCCGCGACGGTGAAGTCTTCGTAACCGCGCGGCGGCTCGGCGGGGGCCGGTGCAGCAGCCGCGGGAGTGGCTCTCGGCTCTGCTTTCGGCTTCTCGACCAGCTGTTCCTGCTCGGCCGCCGGTGCGGCCGTCGCACGCTTGGCGGCGCCGCCGATCGACTGGATCTCGATCTGCGACAGGTGCGCCCGGAAGCCGGTCTGCTTCCTGTAGCCCGTCTTCGCGCGGCGCTTGCCGATCCGAATCTTGTCGCCGAGGACGTGACCCACCACTTTTGCGGTCACCTGCGTGCGGGGGGAGAGCGTCCCATCGCCGTCGCCTCCCAGGAAGAGAACATCAGGGTTAAAGGTCTTTCCCTCGTCCGTCTTCAGCCGGTCGACGAGCAGCTTCTCGCCCTCGCGGACGCGGTACTGCTTCCCGCCGACCGAGATGATCGCGTATGAGCTCTTCGTGGCAGCCATGGCGTGAAAATGCGGGCCTTCAGCCCGCCGAGCGCGAAAGTGTAGCGAAGGTGTCCCTAGCCGCCCGGAAGATCGTCGTTCCACTTGGACATGGGCACGTACTCCCAGTCGGAGGGCTTCTCCTCCTCGGAGCGAGCAGGCTTCTCGTCCTCGGGCTCGGCGGGCTTCTCCTCCTCCGGGGAAGCACCGTCCCGGCTGCCCTCCGTCGCCGTGCCAACGGCGGCCGCGGTCTTCTTCTTGCGGCCGCGCCCACCTCTGGTCCCCCTGCGCGTCTTCTTCTTCGGCCTGGGAGCCTCCGTGCCGCCCTCCCCTGCAGGTTCCTCCGGGGACTCGTCTAGCTCGCCCAGGTCCGGGTCGGGAATGTGGATCTTGGCGACAGAAGGCGGTGCGACGTCGGCCGGTTCGCCGACGCCGTTTCCTGCCGCCGCGGGCGCCGCGGCGGTCTTCTTCTTGCGCCCGCGGCCGCCGCGAGAGCCTCGACGCGTCTTCTTCTTCGGGACGACCGGCTCTGTTCCATTGTCGACGGCCACGGCCTCGATGTCCGGCTCACCGGCTTCAGGCTCTTCCTCTTCAGGCTCGCCGGCTGCAGCCTCCTCGTCGTCCTCCGCTTCAGCGTCGTCGAGTTCGGCCGTCCTGGGCGTGGTCGCCGCACCCGCGGCCCGGCGGGTCGGCTTCTCCGCCTCGCTCTCCGCGGTGATCGGGCCGTCGACCGCCGCCTCCCCGCTCACGAGCGTGGCGTAGGCAGCGTCGTTGAGCACGCGCTCGACCTGCGCGGCGACCTTCTTGCCTACCTGTGTCGCCGCGTTCGCGACGCAGACATCGAAGCCCTCCAGCTTTCCGACACCTGCGCCGGCGTCGTGCAATCCGACCTCCACGAGCTTCAGCTCGATCCGCGCGCCTTCGGTGACCGGCGCTCCCGCCGGCGCGAGCTCCTCACGCTTCCCTTCGGCGAGCACGAGGAAGTGATCGAGATGCGTGTCGTCCTTCGGCTGCAGATAGAAGCGACGTCGCGTCTGCTTCTCGAGCTCTTGCAGGCGGGATGCGCCCGGGCCGATGAGGATGGACGCGACCTTCGCCGCGACCTCGACGCGATAAGCCTGGTGGCGTGACCCGGCGGCGAGCGCGCGCAGGCGGCGCTCGATCTCTACTGCGGCGGAAGTCTCCGAGAGGACGATGCCGTCACCCCCGCACGTCGGGCATTTCTTGGTCATGATCTCGCGCGGACCGTCGGTGACGTTCTGGCGTGTCATCTCGACGAGGCCGAGTGGCGAGATCTCCACCACGTACGTCTTCGTCCGATCGCGCTCGAGCTCCGTGCGCAGCGCGCTCTCGACGGTGGCGCGGTTTTTCGGGTTCGCCATATCGATGAAGTCGATGACGATGATGCCGCCGATGTCCCGCAGGCGCAGCTGGCGGACGACTTCCTTGACCGCTTCGAGATTGTTCTTGGTGATCGTGTCCTCGAGCCGCGCGCCCGACGACTTCGAGCGGGAGCCGACGAAGCGGCCGGTGTTCACATCGATGACGGTGAACGCTTCGGCGTAGTCGAAGATGAGGTAGCCGCCCGACGGCAGATCGACTCGGCGGCTGAGCGTCGACTTGATCTCGGCGTCGACTCCGTAGGCCTCCATCAGCGGCGGCTTGTCCTTGTAGCGGACGACACGCTCGACCATGTGCGGCGATGTCTTCTTCAGGTAGCCGACGATGCGCTTGTACGCGCGGTCCTCGTCGACAAGTGCACGTTCGAAGTTCTCGGTGAAGAGATCGCGGGTGACGCGAAGCGGCAACTCGGCCTCCTGGTAGAGCAGAGTCGGTGGCTTCGACTTCTTGGCTCGCGCGTCGATCGACTTCCACAGCTTCTGCAGGAACAAGAGGTCGCGCTCGATGTCCTCCGCCGACGCACCCTCGGCGGCTGTCCGGACGATCACGCCGCCGCCTTTCAAATCGAGGGCCTTGAGCACGTCCTTGAGGCGCGCGCGTTCCTCGTCGTCGAGGCGGCGCGAGACGCCGAACCCGTCACCGTTCGGCTGGTAGACGACGAACCGGCCCGGCAGCGAGATCTCGGTCGTGAGGCGCGCGCCCTTCGTCTTCATCGGATCCTTGACCGCCTGCACCATGATCGTCTGCCCGCGGCTGATCAGGTCCTGGATCTTCTTGCCGTGCCTCGCCTTCCCCTCGAGTTCGGGTGTGACGATCTCGTCGACGTAGAGAAAGCCGTTCTTCTCGAGGCCGATCTCGATGAACGCTGCCTCCATCCCCGGCAGGACGTTGTCCACGGTCCCGAGATAGATGTCGCCGGCAATCGACCGGCGCTCGGGACGCTCGAGGTAGACCTCCGCGACCCGATCGTCTTCGAGAACGGCAACTCGCTGCTCGCCGACGTCGACGGACACGAGCAGCTCGCGCTTCGCCTGCGGAAGCGGCGCCCGCCTGGGCGGCTCGCGGCGACGACGCTGTTGCGGGCGCTCGCGCTCCCTCCGTTGGCCCGCAGGCTTACGATCGGTCCTCGGTGCCCTCGTCGCCGCCTTCGTCTTCGGCTCGGGAACTTCGGTCTTGGCCTCGGCCGTCGCGGTCTTCTTCGAGCGTCCGCGACCGCCGCGGCTGCCGCGACGACGTCTCGGCCTGGTGCTGCTGGATTGTCCCGCTTCCGCGGCGGGCTCGGTGCTTAGAGGTTCAGGTGCTTCTGGAGCGGCAGCCTCGCTGGGCGCCTGCTCCTTGGACTTTCTGGATCGAAACCAGCGCAAGAAAAATCTCCTTCGTGCGCGCGCGCTGCAGCAACGCCGGCTAGAACGGCGGCGCGGAGCGTGCGCGGCAGGTTGTGGACGATAGAAAACATCTGCCAACAGGGTACCAACCGGCCCTGCCGGAGCTTCGGAGCCTTTAGCTCGCTGGAAAACAACCCCACTTCGCCGCGGCTGCGGGCTTCGCCCGCGGCGGCCGCCCCGGTCCTTGCTCGAGATGCCGTCCGGCCTAGGACCTAGGGTTTCCGCCAAATAGGCGTGCGCCGAGAAATCATCATGGCTCGCGCGAAGCGCGAGGCGGATTTCTAGGCGTTTTCTCGGCGTTTAAGGAGGTGGACCTCGGTGACCGGACAACGGGAAGCTCACGAGCTGTTGTTGATCGAGGAAGCGGACGCCTGGTTCGAGTACCTGGAGGCGACTCGTGGCCAGTCCGCCATGCGTTACAAGGAGGTCGAGCCCTGGGCTTGGGCCCGCCTCTCGCAGCGCCTGCGCGCCATCAGGACACGTCGCTCGAAGCTTAGGCCGGCGGCCGAGGCGGCCTAGCCCTACCGACGCGCGCGCGAGCGCACCGAGATCGAGAGCAGGATCCCGATCGCGATCAGGTTCGCGATCATCGACGAGCCGCCGACGCTCACGAACGGGAGCGGAATGCCCGTGATCGGGGCGATGCCCATCGTCATGCCCACGTTCACGAAGATCTGGAAGAGCAGCGCGAACACGAGGCCGCCCGCGACGATTGCCGAGAACGGCTCGCGCGCAAGCGTCACGATGCGTAACCCGCGCCAGACCACGAGCAGGTAGAGCATCAGCAGGAGGGAGGCGCCGATGAAGCCTCGCTCCTCCGCGAGTGAGGCAAAGACGAAGTCTGTGTGGTGCTCCGGCAGGAAGTTCAGCGTGGTCTGTGTCGCATTGTCGACGCCGCGACCGCGCAGCTGCCCGGCGCCGATGGCGTTCTTCGACTGCGTGATGTTGTAGGTGGTGCCGCCGGGGTCCTGGTCGGGATTGAGGAAGCTCGTGAGCCGCTCCTGCTGGTAGCCCTTGAGGATCGGCACGCCGGCCGCGGGGAGGGCTCCGAGCACGAGGACCGCGAGCGCCGCCAATCCGGCCGCAATTACGGCGATGTGAGTCCAAGGGGTCCCGGCGATGAAGAGCACCGCTCCGACGGCCGCGCAGTACACGAGCGCCGAGCCGAAGTCAGGCTGGAGGAACACGAGGAAGATCGGGATCGACGCAAGCCCGAGCGCGGTGAGCGTCGTCCGGACCTCGTGCAAGCGCCTCGAGCGCTCCGCCAGGAAACCGGCGAGCGCGAGCACGAAGAGGACCTTGCCGAACTCGGAAGGCTGGAAGCGGAAGAAGCCCAGATCGAGCCAGCGCTTGGAACCACGAATAGGGCCGGCAAGGAGCACGATTGCGATCAGGAACGAGGTGCCGCCGAAGATCACACGCCAGCGCGTGCGGTAGAGATCCGGATCGACGAGCGTCGCGACGAGCAGACCCACCACGCCGATCGCGACGTAGACGGATTGGCGCGTCAAGTAGTAGCCCTGGTCGCCTGCGATGTCGTGATGCGTGATCCCCGCGATCGCCCAGAGCCCGTAGCCGACGAGCGCCCCGACGCTGCCGATCAGGATCCAGTCAAGGCGCCGAACGAACGAAGTGACCTCGGCACTCTCACGGCGGCGGGCGCGGGCTGCTGCACGGGGGTTGGAGGCGTAGTCGACCACTAGTGGCCCTGCCAGTGATGCTGCCGGATGCCCGGGCCGCGAGCACCAAGCGATGCAAGGACGCAGGGAGTGCCCGGGCTGGACTGCCCGGGCGCGACTGAGGACGCGGCAGCGCGCCGCGTGATCGCGGGCCGGGCGCCGGTGGGTGTCGCTGGTAGGGCCACCTAGTCGCTGTGGATCGGGCCGGCGAGGGTGGCCTGCTTGCCGAAGAACGACTCGAAAACCTTCAGCGCCGCCGGTGCCGCCGCGTCGCCGCCGTGGCCGCCGTTCTCGATCACCGCGCAGACAACCAGGTCGGGCGAGTCCGAAGGCCCGTACCCGCACCACCAGGACTGGTTGAAGTTGCGCGGGATGCCGTCACCTGGATCGATCAACTTCTCCGCGGTGCCGGTCTTGCCGGAGATGGCGACCGGGAAGCTGCCGAAGATCGACGTCGACGTGCCGAGTGTGGCGTGGGTCGCCTGGAACAGACCGTCCCGGACGACCGCGAGGGCCTGCGCGTCGACGTTCGTCGGCTCGGGCGCCGGGGCCGGTGCGGTGGGCACGGCCCGGCCCGGGCTGTGATTCGAGGACGGCTGCTCGACGTCGAGCAGGAGATGGGGTGTGACGAGCTTGCCGCCGTTCGCGATCATCGAGTAGAAACGCGCCATCTGCATCGGCGTCACGAGCAGATCCTTCTGCCCGATCGCGAGCTGGATCGAGTCGCCGGGCTTCCAGAGACGGTCGATCTGCCAATGCCCTGGATCGGTCTTCTTCGTGTAGGTCTTCTTGCGCCAGTCGGGTGTCGGTAGCAGGCCGCTACGCTCCGAGCCCAGATCGATCCCGGTCTTCTGGCCGAAACCGAAGCGGCTCGCCCATGCTTGCAGTCGCGGCCCGCGGTCGGACGGCATGCCGTAGAACCGATAGCCGACCTGGTAGAAGTAGGTGTCGCACGATCTCGCAAGCGCTGTCGGCAGAGTCATCCATTCGTTCACGAACGGGTCCCAGTTGTTGAAGGTCGTGCCGTTCTTTTCATAGGACCCGGTGCATTCAATGGGCAAATAGGGCTGCAGGATGTGTTCCTGCATTGCCGCGATCGCGGTCACGGGCTTGAACGTCGACCCTGGCGGATAGGCCGCATTGATCGCACGGTCGAGCGCCGGGTAGTTCATCGCCTCGGCCGTACGTGGCGTGAGACCGGCAGCATCGAGCGCCCGCTCGCGTACGCGGCCGACGTAGAGCGACGGCGAATACGTGGGGTACGAGGCCAGCGCACGAATCGAACCGTCATGCGGATCGACCGCGACGATCGCCCCCCCGTTCGAGAACCAGCAGCCGTAGCAGTTCGAGTTGCGGGCGCGCTCGAAAATGCCGTAACGCAATGCCTCCTCGGCAGCCTTTTGCAGCTTCACGTCGAGCGTCAGACGGACGGCGTTGCCGGAGTGCGCCGGGACCTTCGGCACGACCAGGCTGATGGGCCTGCCCAGCGAGTCGACGCGCAACTGCGAGAGGCCGGCGGTGCCACGCAAGTACGTGTCGAATTGCGACTCGATACCAGTCTGGCCGATCGTGTCGCCACCCCTGTATCCCTGGCTGCTCCGCGTCGCCAGCTGCTCCTTCGAGATCTCGCTGACGTAGCCGAGGACGTGGGCTGCAAGCTCCCGGTACGGGTAGTAGCGCAGGTAGGCCGGCACGATCTGGACGCCGTGGAAGTCCTCGGCTCTCTCTTCCAGGTAGAAGACCTGAGCGCGCGTCGCGTTGTCCTTGATCCTGATCGGCGTGAGCGGATCGTGGCGATGGCGTCTGATCGCCGCACCGATCTGGTTCGCCGGGAGCCCGAGGACCCGGGCGAGCGCGCGGATCTCGCGCAATCGCACGTCGCGCCGCTTCGGCAGGTCCGAAGACCAGATCTGGACGGCGCGGCCGGGGACGTTCGTCACGAGCACGTTTCCGTTGCGATCCAGGATCGGCCCGCGCGGAGCCTGCACGCGTATGTCTCGGCGCTGATTGTTCTGCGCCGCGCGCAGAAGCTGCTCGCCGTTCAGGACCTGCAGCGACCAGAGGCGGAGAAAGAGCGTCGCGAAGACCGCCAGCGCCAGCATGCCGAGAATTCCGACGCGCAAGGCAAGCTGTGGCGTGAGCCGGTAGGGCTCCGCGACGTGTGGGTCGGGCGGCAGGAAGCGGCGCGAGAGGCTGCGCTTAGCCAAGCAGACGCACCTCGCGTGTCACCCATTCACGCGGACGCAGCAGCCGGCGCGTGAGTGCGTAGACCGGAACGGTCAGGATCAGATTGAGCAGTACCGTCGGGGCGAGCGCGGCGAAGATGTGGCTGGCCGGCGCAGGCTCGCCGAGCATGTAGCGCAGCACGAGCGCGGAGATCTGGTAGAGGACGGTGATGACCGCGATCGACAGCATCGGGGCGTGCGCGCGGTCTCGTCCGGTCGTCTCGCCGTAACGACCGGTCCAGTAGCCGGCGAGCGTCAACAGCAACGCAGTGAAGCCGAGCGTGCCGAACACGCCGGTGTCGGCGAGCAGGCCGACGCAGAATCCGGCCACGGCGCCGAAGACCGCGCCGCGCAGAAGCGACACGCAGACGAGCGTGACGAGCAACAGATTCGGATGGCCGCCGAGGATGTCGACGTTCGCCATCACCGACAGCTGAACTACCACGACCAGGAACAACAGCCCTCCCGCTTTCGCTGCATCGGCCGGCATCAGGGCGCCTTCGGAGTTCGCTTGTGCGTGATCAGGGCGGTCACGGCGTCGAGGGCCGAGAAGTCGACGTAGGGGTCGACCTGAATCTGCTTATAGAGCGCCGTGTCGCTCTGGCCGACGCTCGTGACCACGCCAATCGCGATGCCGCCCGGGAAGAGGGACGGGTATTGCTTCGACTGCGTGCCTGCCGTGACGATGACGTCGCCCTCCCGCACGTTCGCCTCCTTGCGCACGAAATCGAGCAGCAGTGATCCCTGACCTTGGCCGTGCCGGACGAGCCCAGTGGCGCTCGTCGTCTGATCGAGCGCGGGAACCGCGCTGTTCTCGTCCGTCAGCAGCGTCACCTGTGCCGAACTGACGGTGACGTCTGTCACGCGACCCACCAGTCCGTAGTTCGTCACGATCGGCGTGTCCTGCTTGATGCCCGAATCGGAGCCGGCCGCGATCCCGACCGTCTGCTCGAACTCGCTCGCCCACGAGATGATGCGCGTGTTCACCGGCGTGTAGTCCGCCGGAAAGAGCGGACTGTCGATGAACTTCAGCTGCTTGCGAAGGTCACGGTTCTCCTGCTGCGCCGACTGGCCCAGCAGCGCCTGCTGGCGCAGCTCGTTCACCTGTCGCTTGAGACGCGAGTTCTCCCGCTGCACGTGTACGAGTCCGGCGAAATAGCCGTAGACGTCCCGGAACGGTCGCGCGACCCGCTCGGCGGCCACCTCGAAGGGGCGCAGCACCGTCGCTCCGACGCCCTCGACCCGGTGGACCGCGCCGCCCGACCCTGAGCGGAAGGAGATGGTGATCAGGACGAGCGAGAGCAACACGAGGGCTCCGACGATGGCGCGGCGCCTGAGCGTCGAGCGGTTGCGGGAGGGAAACGGCTGGGGTCTCGGTCTCGGTACGGACGAGCCCAGGACCGCGCTGACGCGGTTGCGAGGCACGAGGGTTCCCAAGGTTAGCTGGGAACGCGGCGAGGGTGGGGCTGACCGGCGTCGCCGGGGCCGGCCTCAATACGTCAGTTCGAGTAGCGGCGGTGGTTGTTCCGCCGGGCCTTGGCGCTCCGGTGGATCGCCTCGAATTCCTCGAGACTGCGGCCGGATCCCACCGCCACGCACGTGAGCGGGCTCTCGGCCAGGTGGACCGGCATCTGGGTCTCGTGACGCAGCCGCTCGTCGAAATTCGTCAGCAGGGCCCCGCCCCCGGCGAGGACGATCCCCCGGTCCATGATGTCGGCGGCCAGTTCCGGAGGGGTCTTGTCCAGGGTGGACTTGATCGCCTCGATGATCTGCTGCACCGGCTCGTCGAGGGCCCGCCTGACCTCCTCGGAGTTGAGGACGACTGTCTTCGGCAGCCCTGTGAGCATGTCGCGGCCGCGGACCTCCGCCTGCAGCTCTTCGCGCATGTCGTAGGCGGAACCGATCTCGAGCTTGATCTCCTCGGCGGTCTGCTGGCCGATCAGCAGCTTGTACTCGCGCTTGATGTGATTGATGATCGCCTCGTCCATCTCGTCACCGCCGACGCGCAGCGACTGCGAGACGACGATGCCCCCAAGCGAGATGACTGCAACCTCGGTCGTGCCGCCGCCGACGTCGACGATCATGTTTCCCGTCGGTTCGGCGACAGGGAGTCCTGCGCCGATCGCGGCAGCCATCGGCTCCTCGATCAGGTACGCCTGAC
>JBBWZE010000346.1:0-5509 GCA_039648845.1 Actinomycetota bacterium
GCACGCGGCGGTGCTCGCGCACGCTGCCTGCACGGACGATCGTGCGCAACGCGCGCGCGATGCGTCCCTGCCGGCCGATCACCTTGCCGAGATCGTCCTGCGCGACATGGAGTCGAAGCACGACCGCGTCAGCCTCTTCGACTCGCTCGACGCGCACGGCGTCCGGCTCGTCGACAAGCTGCCGCGCCAGGTACTCGAGCAGCTCCGCCACGGTTACCGGTTCAGGTTCCTGATCTTGAGCAGCCTGCTCACGGCCTCCGACGGCATCGCGCCCTTGCCGAGCCAATCCTTCACCTTGTCCTCGTCGAACTCGATCAGCGAAGGATCGTGCTGCGGGTTGTAGCGCCCGACGATGTCGATGAACTTGCCGTCGCGCGGTGAGCGCGAGTCGGCGACGACGACGCGATAGACCGGATTCTTCTTCGATCCCACTCGCGTCAACCTCATGCGTACGGCCAAACGATTTACCTCCTCGATTTCTGTCGCTTCTTCCGTTTGTTGGATTTTGTCGCTTTTCGCTGTCCGGGCTGCGGTGCAGCGGCCGGCGCCTGTCCCGTCAGGGCGCCGAGATCCGGCATCTTGCCTTTGCTCATCCCCTTCATGAGCTTCTCCATCTGTTTGCGCGCGTCGAGCAGACGGTTCACTTCTTCCACCGTGGTTCCCGATCCGCTCGCGATGCGCTTGCGTCGCGAGCCGTCGATCACCTTGGGCAGCCCGCGCTCCTGCGGGGTCATCGACAGGATGATCGCCTCGACGCGGCCCATTTGCTTCTCGTCGACCTCGTCCATCCCCTCGAGTTGCTTTCCGAGGCCCGGGATCATCTTCAGCACGCCCTGGATCGGTCCCATGCGGCGCAGCATCTTGTAGCTCTTCAGAAAATCGTCGAAGCTGAACTGGCCCTTCATCATGCGGGCCTCGAGCTCCTTCTGGTCGTCCTCCTCGACGGCCTGCTCCGCACGCTCGATAAGCGTGAGCACGTCGCCCATGCCGAGGATGCGCGACGCCATACGGTCGGGATGGAAGTACTCGAGCTGGTCGAGCTTCTCGCCTACGGAGATCAGCTTGATCGGTCGGCCCGTGACGGCCTTCACGGAAAGCGCCGCGCCGCCGCGCGCATCTCCGTCGAGCTTCGTCATCACGACGCCGTCGAACGCGATCCGCTCCTGGAACGCGAGCGCGACGTTCACGGCCTCCTGCCCCGTCATCGCGTCGACGACGAGCAGCACGTTGGCGGGCTTCGCCTCGTCCCGGACGCGCTCGAGTTCCTGCATCAGTTCCTCGTCCACGTGAAGGCGGCCCGCCGTGTCGAGGATGATCGTGTCCACCCCGTCCTCGGAGAGCTGCCGCAGGCCGTCACGCACGACCGCAACCGGGTCCGTGCCTTCCCCGCGATAGACCGGAACCTGGATCTGCTTGCCGAGCTGTTCGAGCTGGTCGATCGCCGCGGGCCGCTGCAGGTCGGCAGCGACGAGCCCCGGGCTGCGGCCTTCCTTTCGCAGCATCAGCGCGAGCTTGGCCGCGGCGGTCGTCTTGCCCGATCCCTGCAGACCGGCGAGCAGGATCACTGTCGGCGGCCGACCCGTGAATGCGAGCTGCGAACTGCCGGAGCCCATCAGCTCGGTGAGCTCGTCGTGGACGACCTTCACGACCTGCTGGCCCGGCTGCAGACTCTTCAGGACCTCCTGGCCGAGCGCGCGCTCCCGCACCTGGGCGACGAACTGCTTGACGACCTCGAAGTTGACGTCAGCCTCGAGGAGCGCGAGACGGATCTCGCGCATCGCACGCGAGATCGCCTCATCGTCGAGTTTTCCCCGCCCGCGCAGGTCACCGAGAGCGCCCTGGAGCCTGTCTGAAAGGGTGTCGAACACGGCCGGGAAGTGTACTGGCGCCCCGTTCTGTGGCCAGATCCCCAGCCGGTTCCGGAACAGCACAGCCGGGTAGCCCTCCCCCATGCCGGGAACGCGTCAACGCGCGAGGCGCGGCGTCGGCGCCTTCGTCGACACCTGGAGAGAGTGCTTCGCGGAGCACAACCTCCTGACGTGGGCGAGCGCGATCTCCTTCGAGGTGCTCGTGGCGCTCGTTCCGCTGACGCTGCTCCTGTTCGGAGTGCTCGGGGCGCTGGACGAGTCGAGCGTCTGGAGAAAGCAGCTCAGTCCCGGGATCCAGACTCGTCTGCCGAAACCGACGTACGACGCCGTCAACTATGCGATCGAGAAGATCCTGACGCACGCGACCGTCGGGCTGCTGACGTTCGCAGCGGTGCTGACGATCTGGGAGGTCTCGGGGTCCGTCCGCGCGATCAGTGGGGCGCTCAATCAGATGTACGACACCAAACGCGACACTCGGCCGGTCTGGCTTCGGATCGCAATCTCCTCCGGCATCGCAGTCACGATCGGGTCCTGCTTCCTCGGCGCCGTTTTGGTGCTGACCCTTTCGAAGCACGCCGGGGGCTCGCTGGAACCACTCTTGAGCTTCGGTCGCTGGATCGTCGCCCTCGTCCTCCTCGGCGCCGCAGTGAACGTCCTGTTGCGCTTCGCGCCGGCGGAACCGCGTTCTGAACGCTGGTTGTCGGGAGGCAGCGCTTTCATCATCGGGTCCTGGGCCGTGACGTCTGTGATCTTTCGCGTCTACGTGACGTCGATCGCTTCCTTCAAGACGGCCTGGGGGACGTTCGTGACGATCCTCGTGCTCACGACGTACATCAACATTTCCGCGATCGTGTTCCTCGTCGGCGCCGAGGCCGACGAGCTCGTCCGCAAGGACGCCACTCCCGGCGAGAAGGGTCTGTTCGAGCGGATTCGCGCCGCGTTCGGCTAGGCGCATCGAGAAACGAGTCCTACACTCAGGACATGGCTGTAAGCCGGCGAACGGTCACCATCGTCTTCGCAGACGTGGCCGATTCGACGCCGCTCGGAGAGCGGCTCGACCCGGAGGCACTACGACAGGTCATGTCGAGGTGGTTCGACCGCATGTCCGAGGTGCTCGAACGACACGGCGGCACCGTGGAGAAGTTCATCGGCGACGCCGTGATGGCGGTCTTCGGCATCCCGGATCTGCACGAGGATGACGGCCTGCGCGCCGTGCGAGCAGCGACCGAGCTGCGAACGGCGCTCGCTCGGCTCAACGAGGAGCTCGAGCGTGAGCTCGGCGTGCACATCGGGATCCGCGTCGGGGTCAACACGGGCGAGGTCGTCGCAGGTGACGGCACAGGCGGCCAGATGCTCGTCACCGGGGATCCGGTCAACGTCGCCAAGCGACTCGAGGAGGCGGCGAGGACCGGCGAGATCCTGATCGGTGACGAGACGCGACGCATCGTCGAGAACGCGGCCTTGCTCGAGCCGCGAGACGAGCTGACTGTCAAGGGCAAGGCCGGCCCTGTCGTCGCGTGGAACGTGCTGGGGGTGATCGAGGGCGCGCCGGCGTACGCGCGACGTCTCGACGCGCCGCTCGTGGGCCGCGCCGATGAGCTGAACGCTTTGCGCCGCGCATACGCGGGTGCGGTTTCCGACCGGGCCTGCCGTCTGGTCACCCTCGTCGGTCCCGCGGGCATCGGCAAGTCGAGACTGGCCGCGGAGTTCGGCCACAGCGTTCGCGACGAGGCTCGCTTGCTGACCGGACGATGTCTCCCGTATGGGGACGGCATCACCTTCTGGCCGCTCGTACAGATCATCGGCATGCTCGGCGGCGACGAAGGCGTCCGTCGACTCCTCGCAGGTGCCGATGACGCAGAGCTCATTGCCCAGCGAGTCCTCGGCGCGGTCGGCCCGACCGGCGCGACGGCGGTGGGCGGCGAGCTGTTCTGGGCCGTGCGGCGCCTGTTCGAGGAAGTCGCACGCGAGCAGCCGCTCGTCGTCATGGTCGAAGACATCCACTGGGCAGCACCCACGCTCCTCGATGTGCTCGAGTACCTCGCAGGCTGGACGCACGATGCGCCGGTCTTGCTCCTTTGTCTGTCGCGCCCCGACCTGCTCGAGGAACGACAGGGCTGGTTGACAGGAACGAATGCAACCGGCGTCGTGCTCGCGCCGCTCACCGACGCCGAAGCAGATGTGTTGCTCGATGAGCTCGGTCAGGAGTGGCCGCTGGATACCGAAGCACGCGCGCGCATCAAGGAGGCAGCCGAGGGGAACCCGCTTTACGTCGAGCAGATGGCGGCGATGCTTGCCGAGGGCGGCCCGATCGACTCGATCCCCCCATCGATCCACGCCTTGCTGGCTGCTCGCCTCGACCGGCTCCCCGCAGACGAGCGGGCAGTCCTCGAACGGGCCGCCGTCGCGGGGAAGGAGTTCGTACGGAGCGCCGTGCTGCAACTCTCGGGGGATGCGCAGCGCGAGGAGGTTGACGCCCGCCTGCTCAGCCTCGCGCGCAAGGACCTCCTCACTGCACGTCCGGGTCGCGAGGACGCATACCGCTTCAGGCATGCGCTCATCCGCGATGCTGCTTACGCAGGGATCCCGAAGGAGCTCCGTGCGCTCCTGCATGAGCGATTCGGAGACTGGGCGGCGCGGACGGCCGCCGGCCGCGCCGGCGAGCTCGACGAAATCATCGGTTACCACTACGAGCAGGCGTTCCGGTATCGGGACGAGCTGGGGCCCGTCGACGAACACGCTCAAGAACTCGCCCGGCGCTCTGCAGACGTGCTCGGAGGAGCAGGACGTCGTGCGTATGCACGCGACGATATGCCGGCCGCAGTCAATCTGCTCGACCGAGCGGTCGCGCTGCTCTCCGATCACGAGCCTTCGCAACTCGCACTTCGGCGAGAGCTCAGCAACGCCCTTTGGTCCGTCGGCGAACTGGCCCGGGCGGAGGCGCTCCTCGACGGGCTCATCGAGGCGGCAAACGAGGCAGGCGATCGCAAGGAGCATTGGCACGCGCTCCTGGAGCGATCCGGCCGACTCAGCGTTACCCATCCGGAAGCCGAGAGCGAGCTGCTCGAGACCGCCCAGGACGCGATCGAAGTCTTCGAGCGACTCTCGGACGATCTGGGTCTCGCGCGCGCATGGCGTCGAATCTCTGTCGTGCACCGGCTCCGATGCAGCTTCGCGACCGCTTCCGAGGCTGCCGAGGTCGGGCTCGTGCACGCACGACGGGCCGGCGCCGTTCAGGAAGAGGCGCGTCTTGTCGACGAGATCTGCACGGCGCTGCTCTTCGGGCCTGCGCCGGTGGATGAGGCGATTGCGCGCTGCGAGACACTGCTGGCCGATTCGCGTGAAAGCCGAGTGACCGAGGCCAACGTCTCGAGCTCGCTCGCCGGACTGAAGGCGATGAGGGGCGAGTTCGACGAGGCCCGCGCGTGCGCCACCGTGTCGTGGAAGGTCTATTCGGACCTCGGCCTGCGGTTTGCCCTCGCTGGCCTCTCTCAGATCTCAGGTTCAGTCGAATCCCTGGCCGGCGACGCGGAAGCAGCCGAGCGTGAGTTCCGGAAGGGCTATGAGATCCTTGCCGATGTTGGTGCGCGCGGCCTGCTCGCGGCCGAGCTGGCGCAGTCCCTCGTCGATCAAGGCCGGAT
>JBBWZE010000001.1:0-2560 GCA_039648845.1 Actinomycetota bacterium
TGGCTCGAGGGGACAGCGCTCGTCCTCTGCGACGTGACGTGGAACGACGGCTCGCCCGTCAAGCCCTCGCCGCGCCAGGTGCTGAAGGCTCAGGTCGAGCGGGCGCAGGCCGCCGGTTACGAGCCCATGATCGGGTCCGAGCTCGAGTTCTACTTGCTGAAGGAGAGCTTCGAGGAGGCGCACGCGAAGCACTACCGCGACCTCACTCCGTCCGTGCCGTACATCCTCGACTATCACGTGCTCGCGACGACCTACGACGAGCCGCTGCTCCGCCAGATTCGGAACGGGATGTACGGGGCGGGCATCACGGTCGAGAGCTCGAAAGGCGAGGCCTGGCCGGGACAGCAGGAGGTCAACTTCCGCTTCGCCGACGCTGTCACCATGGCGGACAACCATTCGATCTACAAGAACGGCGCGAAGGAGATCGCGCACCTGAACGGCTGCTCGATCACGTTCATGGCGAAGCCCGATCATTCATGGATCGGGAGTTCCTGTCACATCCACGCGAGCCTTTGGCGTAACGGCGAGAACGCCTTCGCGGGCGGCCCCGACGTCTTCAAGCAGTTCCTCGCGGGCTGGATCGCGGGTGCGAAGGAGATGGCGATCTTTCTCGCGCCGACGATCAACTCCTACAAGCGCTACGCGGCGGGCTCCTGGGCTCCCACAACGCTGGCCTGGGGGCACGACAACCGCACGTGCGGATTCCGGATCGTGGGGCACGGTGCTGCGCAGCGGATCGAGACGCGCATTCCCGGCGGGGACGTCAATCCCTATCTGGCTTTCGCTGCACTGATCGCGGCCGGCCTGCATGGGGTCGAGGCGGGGCTCGAGCTGCCGCCTGCGTTGGAGGGGAACGCGTACGAGTCTGACGCGGAGCGGTTTCCGTCCACGTTGCGGGAGGCGGTCGGGGCGCTCGAGCGTGGGACGATTGCGCGTGCGGCGCTCGGCGACGAAGTCGTCGACCACTACTTGAACTACGCGCGTACCGAACAGCGGTTGTTCGACGAGGTCGTGACGTGTTACGAGCGCGAGCGGTTGTTCGAGCGTGGCTAGGCCGCTCATCGGGATCACGACGTACGTCACTCCCGCGAAATGGAGCTACTGGGAGCTCGATGCCGCACTCATTCCGGTCGACTACGTGCGTGCCGTCGAGCGGGCGGGGGGGCGCGCCCTGCTCGTTCCGCCGAGCCAAGACGGGGTAGAGGAGACGCTGGGCGCGCTGGATGGACTGGTGTTCTCCGGCGGCTCCGATCTCGATCCCGAGCTCTATGACCAAGAACCGCACGACGAGACGTTCGGCATCCACGAGGAGCGCGACCGCGCCGAGCTCGCGCTCCTGGAAGCTGCGCTCCGGCGCGACATGCCCGTGCTCGCGATCTGCCGTGGAAGCCAGGTGCTGAACGTCGCGCGCGGCGGCGATCTCGTGCAGCACCTCCCGGAGGTCGTCGGCGACGAAAAGCACAAGCACACGCCCGGCGCGTTCGCGGATCACGACGTGACCGTCGAGGCCGGGACGAAGCTCGAGTCGCTGCTCGGCGACCATACGCCGGTGAAGTCGCATCATCATCAGGGAATCGGGCGGATCGGGGAGGGCCTTCGCGTTGCCGCGCATGCCGAGGACGGAACAGTGGAGGCCGTCGAGGATCCCGGCCGGCGCTTCGCGGTGGGTGTCCTCTGGCATCCGGAAGCAGGCGACGACGCGCGGCTTTTCGAGGAACTGGTGCGCGAAGCGGCGCAGTATCGCGCCGCCCGCAACGGCTGAGCCCTAGACGTACCAAAACAGCCGGGGCCAACTAATCCACGGCCTGGTGTCAGACACCTGGCCGTGGGATGACGTGACGCGACCGATCCCGCCTTGGTCAAATCGGCCAGATGGCTCTGATCGTGACGAGGGAGTCCCGCAACTACTGCGTCCCGAGAGCGACCAAATAGCCGGGGCCAACTAATCCACGGCCTGGTGTCAGACACCTGGCCGTGGGATGACGTGACGCGACCGACCCCGCCGTGGTCAAATGGGCCAGATGGCTCTGATCGTGACCAACCCCGCGACTGAGGAGACGATCGCCGAGATCGAGCCCGCTGGGGTGGAGGAGACCGACGCAGCGGTTGCTCGCGCCTCGGCGGCGTTCGAGTCCTGGCGCGCCGTCGCTCCCACCGATCGTGCGCGGCTCCTCCGCCGGCTCGCGATGCTCGTCGAGGAGAACGCAGAGGAGCTCGCGCGCATCGAATCCCAGAACGTCGGCAAGCCCATCGCCGGCGCGCGCGCCGAGGTCGGCATGGTCGCGGAGGTCTTCCACTTTTACGCAGGCGCTGTCGACAAGCACTACGGCCAGACGATCCCCGTGGCCGGCGGCGTCGACATCACCTTCCGTGAGCCGCTCGGCGTCGTGGGCCTCATCGTCCCGTGGAACTTCCCGCTCAACATCTCCAGCTGGAAGCTGGGGCCGGCACTCGCCTGTGGAAACACCGTTGTCCTCAAGCCTGCCGAGCTGACACCGCTCTCCGCTCTGCGGCTCGCGGAGCTGATTCTCGAAGCCGGGATACCGGAAGGAGTCGTCAA
>JBBWZE010000011.1:0-3207 GCA_039648845.1 Actinomycetota bacterium
GGGATGCTCGACATGTATTCGGACTTCACGCAAGTGCACGCGCAGACCGGGGCGCACGTGGAGGTGTTGGAGATCGACGACCTAGTCAAGCTCGTTGAGTCGGCCGAAGCCGCCGAGGTAGAGCGCAAGGGGGAGGAAATCCGCGAGACCTTCGACCTCGCCGATGCCGGCGTCGACCCGATCGCGGCCGACATCACGCCCGAGATCTTCGATTGGTCGGCGCGCGTCGCCGTCGGCCTGGACCGCCTGGTCCAGGACTTCGAGCTCGACGGACTGACGTACTACTACCGCGGCGTCAACGGTAACGCCGCCGAGCGCGTCACTGCCGGACTGATCGTGGGCAACTCGCTCCTCACTGCGCGCGGCGTGCCCGCGTCGGGCGAGGGCGACCTGAAGACGAACATCGGAATGCTCTTGCTCGACCGGCTGGGCGCAGGCGGCTCCTACACCGAGTTCTACGCCCTCGACTTCGACGAGGAGTTCGTCCTGATGGGGCACGACGGCCCTGCCCATCTGGCGATCGCGGAAGGTCGACCAGTCGCGCGCGCTCTCAAGCTCTATCACGGGAAAGCGGGGGCTGGACTATCTGTCGAGATGAAGGTCCGCCTGGGGCCGGTGACGATCCTCGGTGTCACACAGACCGCAGATGGACGCCTGAAGCTGATTGCCGCTGAAGGCGAGTCAATCGCGGGGCCGACGTTCCGCATCGGAAACACGAACTCTCGGATCCGCTTTGCGGCGGCACCAACTGCGTTTTTCGACGCTTGGTGCGCCGAGGGCCCGACACATCATGTTGCCCTCGGAGTCGGGCATCAGGTTGCGCGTCTGCGTAAGGTTTGCGACCTGCTGGGTCTCGAGCTGGCTGTCGTCGAGTAGCTCAACTAGGTGAATTCGAAAATGCGCATCGGGCTTTTCGTCACGTGTCTGGGCGACACACTCTTCCCCGAGGCGCCGCGGGCGACCGTCACCGTGCTGGAGCGGCTCGGGCACGACGTCGTGTTCCCGCGTGAGCAGACCTGCTGCGGGCAGCTCCATCAGAACAGCGGATATCTCGAGGAAGCCCGGACGCTCGCACGCAGGTTCGCCTGGATCTTCGGGGACTTGGACGCCGTCGTCTCACCGTCTTCGTCCTGTGTCGGCGCGGTTCGCGAGCTGAGCCCGGAGATCGCGCCGCGCGTTTTCGAGCTGTCGGAGTTCCTGGTCGAGCAGCTCGGCGTCGAGGATGTCGGCGCATGCTTCCCGCATCGCGTCACGTACCACCCGACGTGCCACTCGCTGCGAGTGGTGCGGGTCGGCACCGCGCCGTTGCGGCTGCTGCGCGCGGTGCGAGGCCTCGAGCTCGTCGAACTCCCGGAAGCGGACGAATGCTGTGGTTTCGGCGGCACCTTTGCGGTCAAGAACGCGGACACTTCGACGGCGATGCTCGCCGACAAGTGCCGGTCGGTGCTCGCGACTGGTGCAGAGGTTGTCACGGCCGTGGACGGGTCGTGCCTGATGCAGATCGGCGGCGGCCTTTCGCGGCAGCGCACGGGTGTCCGCACGATGCACCTCGCCGAGATCCTCGCTTCGTGACGTCGTTTCCCGAGGCCGCGCGGATTGCGCTCGGCGACAGCCAGCTGCGCCACAACCTGCGCAACGCGACGACCACGATTCGCGACAAGCGCGCGCGTGTCGTCGCCGAGGTGCCAGACTGGGATGAGTTGCGCGAAGCGGGCCGCGCGATCAAGGCGACCGTGATGCGCCGGCTCGACGAGTACCTGCTCCAGTTCGAGGAATCGGTGCAAGCCGCCGGGGGTCACGTTCACTGGGCGCGCGACGCAGCCGAGGCGAACGCGATCGTGCTCGATGTCGCTCGTTCGCACGACGCGACGGAGGTGGTCAAGGTGAAATCGCTGACGACAGACGAGATAGGTCTCAACGAGGCGCTGGCCGCCGGCGGAGTTCATGCGATCGAGACTGACTTTGCGGAGCTGATCCTGCAGCTCGACGGCGACTGGCCGTCGCACATCCTAGTCCCGGCGATTCATCGCAACCGCTCCGAGATCCGCGATTTGTTCATGCGCACGATTGCGGACGGGCGGGAGCTATCGGACGATCCGCGCGAGCTCGCAGAAACGGCGCGGCTTTATCTGCGCGAGAAGTTCCTGGACACGAAGGTAGGAGTGAGCGGCGCGAACTTCGGCATCGCCGAGACCGGGACGGTCGTCGTCGTCGAGTCGGAAGGCAACGGGCGGATGTGCACGACACTGCCGCCGGTGCTCGTGACCGTGCTCGGCATCGAGAAGCTCGTTCCCACGTTCGCGGACCTCGAGGTTTTCCTCCAGCTCCTGCCGCGGTCGTCGACCGGCGAGCGGATGAACCCGTACACATCGCTCTGGACTGGCGTGACGACCGGCGACGGACCTCAAGAATTCCACGTGGTCCTGCTGGACAACGGACGGACGCGCGTGCTCTCCGACGAAGTGGGACGGCAGGCGCTCCACTGCATCCGCTGCAGTGCGTGCCTCAACGTCTGCCCGGTGTATAGGCGGACGGGCGGCCACGCCTACGGCTCGGTCTACCCAGGCCCGATCGGCGCGATCCTCACGCCGCAGCTCCGCGGTGTCGCGAATGCAAAGTCGTTGCCGTACGCGTCGAGCTTGTGCGGCGCCTGCTACGAGGTCTGCCCCGTGAAGATCGACATTCCGAGCGTGCTGCTGCATCTGCGAGCGCAGACGGAGAAGGATGCCGCGGAGCGAATCGTGATGCGCTCGCTCGCTCGTATCTTCGGGAACGTCCGGCTTTACGAGTGGGCGCAGAGGCTCGCCCGCGCCGGCGAGGGACCGGCGCGGCGTGTGCCTGGTCCGCTCGCTTCATGGACACAGACTCGCGATCTGAAGCCGTTCGCGAAGGAGACCTTCCGGGAGTGGTGGAGTCGTGAACGAGGCGCGTGACGAGATCCTGGCGCGGACGCGCGCCGCGATCCGCGAAGGCACACCGCCCGACCCCGTCGCACGTGCATATCGCACGACGGGTGTGCTCGACGACCCGGGCCGAGTCGCGCTCCTCGCTGAGCGCCTCCTCGACTATCGCGCGCGCGTCGAGCACACAACGGCAACGGATCTGCGAGATCTGCTCGACGAGATTGCGCGCGGCGGCCGCATCGGCGTCCCGCGAGGTCTCCCCGAGACGTGGCGACCGGCGAACTCGGTCGAAGACGACGTCTTG
>JBBWZE010000012.1:0-14506 GCA_039648845.1 Actinomycetota bacterium
GTCGCGCAGCGACAGGAAGTTGTACACCTCGCCGTTGAAGACCGCGACCACGTTCCCCGCCTCGTTCGATACCGGTTGGTAGCCCGTCTCGAGATCGATGACCTTCAGCCGCTGGTGGCCGAGCACGCAGTGGCCGAAGGCATCGGTCGATCCCTCGTCCGGCCCGCGCTGGACCAGCGCTGCGCGCATGGCGTCGACGAGCTCGGGATTCGGCGGGCCCGCTGGCGAATAGAGTCCGGCGATGCCGCACACGGGACACATACTGCACGGGCGGTACGCGGTCGTCTCGTGTCATGTGGAGCGGCCTCTGGACGACGAGGTCTGGAAACGCTTCAGCGCGCTTCAGGAGCGCAGGCCGGGCGGGTTCGCGGTCGCTGCCCTGATGCGCCCGCCGGCTGCGGGAGAAGACGAGGCACGCTGGCTCGAACGGGCGCGGGCTGCGACGGGGCGGGCGCCATTCGGGCTGCACACGCACTGGAGCGGCCCCGATCATGCGCGGCCTACCGCCGGCGACCCGGCCGCGCTCGTACACGAGCAGGGAGGCTGGCTCGAGTCGGTGGGGCTCAGGCCGACGTTCTTCTGCGGCGGCGGCTGGTACTTCGACGAGGAAGTCGCGGCCGCGTTGGCCGAGCTCGGATATGCGGACTGCACGGCGACTGCGTTTCGGCCCGGATATCTGGCACCTGACGCGCCGCACCTGCAGCTCGACGAGCCGGCCTGGCTCGAGCTGGGCGACGGCCGCAGGCTGCTCGAGGTGCCGACGACCCATTCGATCGGCATGCTCGCCCGCGGCTTGCTCGCGCCGTTCCGGCGGCAGATCGTTCACGCGTACTTTCACGACACCGATCTGCTCGACCGCCGGCGCACGGCCGCTCTGCGTCTCGGCCTCCGCTTCCTCGCCCTGAAGAGGACCGCGACCGACCTCGACGAGCTTCAGCGCGACTTGCGGCCCGAGAAGACGATGTCGTTCGCAAACAACCGTGCATGAATCGGGACGAGACGTCCCGCGATGAGATGCAGCTGCACGTCCTCGAAGCCGGCGAGCAGCGTGAGCAGATCGGGCGGCGCGAACATCTGCAGATGCGTGGGGTCGTCCTCGGGCTTGCGTCCCAGGAGGAAGCGGAGCCTGTTCTTCAGACGGTAGGCGTTCGGCACGGAGGCGACGAAGGTGCCGCCCGGTCGCAGGACACGTAGCACTTCGGAGACGACGCGCGGCGGATCGCGGAGGTGCTCGAGCAGCTCCCCGGCGACGACGACATCGAAGGAGCCGTCCTCGAAGGGCAGCGCATCGTCGAGATCCGCCCAACGGGTCTCGATCCCGAGCTTCTCGGCCTCGGCAAGAGCCTCGCGGTCGGCGTCGACGCCGACGATCTCGTTCCCCCCGGCGTAGGCCTGCGTCAGGGCGCCGTCGCGGCAGCCGAGGTCGAGGACGCGCCGCCCCGGCCCGCCGACGTAGCGCCGAAAGAGCTCGACGCGCTCGGGGCCTGCAAAGACGAAGCCGGCGCCCCGCTCGACGCGGTTGTGCTCGGCGTACCGCTCGCTCAGCTGCTCGAGGCTCACGATTCGGCTCTCGCCTGTCCGGCGACGCGGACATCGGCCAGCCGACGCGCCAGGGTAGCGAGTGCGGTCGCAGCCAGCAGGGCAAGGACGAAGTCCCACGGCACCCGGTAGCGGGTGACGCCGACGAAGATCATCGCGACAGCCGTCTGATATGCGAGGAGTAGCACGCAGAGCACCGCGAACGCGCGGGGAACGAAGAAGAGCCCGGCAACGGCGAGACAATAGAGCGGGATCATGAACAGCGGCTCGCTCGACGATCGCAGCGTGTCGAGCCAGGTTCCCTCACCCGGGCGACCGCCGGTCTCCACGACCGTCGGCTGCCAGAGCATCTGTGCGGAGAGCAGCGCAAGCTTCGCCTTCTCTCCCGGATGGTGGAGCCAGAAGTCGTGCGTCTTGTGCTGGAAGAAGCGCATCTGCGCACATTCGTCGACGGGGCTATAGATGCCGGTTGTCCGGTAGCGGTCGTACACGTCTTCCGGCGTCGGCGGCGACCCTGGATACCGTGGGACGGCGTCGATCCAGCCGCCGTGTGTGAGCGTGCCGTACGTGTTCACGTTGTTCGCCTTCCAGAGCGCGCGTGCGTCGGTCGTCACGGCATAACACCCGACCGACACTCGATTGCGGACGATCCACGGTGTGATCGTGACCGCTGTCAGGGCGAGCAGGACGAACGCGAACCTCATAGTTCGCTTATCGATCCCCCGACGCCAGAGCAGGAAGCCCACGACGACGAGCGGAAGTGCGGCGAGTCGGACGTTGCCGAGAATTCCAAGCCCGAGCGCAAGCCCGAGCAGAGCGGCGATTCTCACATTCGGACGCTCGGCGGCCATCAGCGTCAAGAGCACGATTGCGGCGGCCAGAAAATGATCCAGGATCTCCCGGTTCATGTGGATGTCGTGCCAGATGAGATACGGATGGAGCGATGCGATTGCGGCACCGATCAAGCCGATGCGTTGGGAGGCAACGCGGCGCCCGATCTCGTAGACGAGGAGCGCAGTCGCGACCGCCACGACGATGTGCGCGGCTCCGACCACCTCCCAACTGCGACCGAAGGTCCAGTAAAGGGGCAGGAGAAAGAATCCGTAGAGCGGCTGTGTGTAGGCCGAAGGGTGACCCGCCACGAATCCATACGTGCCGGAAGCCAGAAACGTGCGCGCGAAGTCATCGCTCTTGTCGGTGAAAGCGGTCAGGATGTCGTTGCGCTCATAGGCAAGCGCGACGATGCGCGGCCCAGCCACGACGGCTGCAAGCAGTGCGTACGAGAGGCGCCGGCTCACGCCGCAGCAGCCTAGCGATGCTCTTGATTGCGCCGGAAGTAGACTGCCGCCGGTGAGCACAAAGCCAGCCGTGCCGGCGGAATCCCGGCCGGCGCCGGTCGAAGACATCCGCTCGGCCCGGCCCTACCTCCTCTCCCGCACCACGCTTCTGGCCGTTGCCCGGCGCCTTGCCAGCGTCGCGGTCCTCGTGACGATCGACCTACTGGGCCTCGTCCTCGGCATCTTCGTGGCGCTCATCTTCCGGGAGCTCTACCTCGGCGAGTGGCCGCCGCTCTGGGGAATCCTCTGGGACAGCGAGACCGAGTGGCTGCCCTTCCTCACGGTGATCACGGTGCTCGTGTTCGCGGTGGGCGGGCTCTATCGGCGGCGCGAGCTCCGCGCCGGCGTCGGCCAGATCGTCCTCTCGATCGTGCTCGTCGCAGTGATCACGCTCGCGTTCGGCCTCGGGACCGGCTACCACTTCACGACGTACGGCTTGACGCCCACGGCCGTCGTCACGACGGCGCTCTTCATCGGCATCCTGCGTGCGAGCTACGAGGTGCTGACACGTGACGTTCTGACTCTCACCGGAGTGCGCCGCCGGACGGTGCTCGTCGGAGAGGGAGAACAGCTGGCGTCTCTGCGCCGCACACTCGGCGCCGATCGCAGCGGGATTCGATACGACTTCCTCGGCGCGATCGCTCCTGGTGGCGACGCCGGGGATCTGCGCGTGCTGGGTGGCCTGGACGCGGTACCGCGCATACTGCGCGAGTACGACGTCCACGAGCTCATCGTCACGGATGGTGGCTTTGCCGAGCGCGAGCTGCTCGAGCTCGTCGAGGAGGCTCACCGCTTCGGGGCCAAGGTCAAGATCGCGCCGCGTACCACCGAACTGCTCCTGCAGCGGGCCGAATACATTCCCGGCGAAGGGGCGCCGCTGTTCGAGTTGCGCCCCCCCGCGCTCGCCGGATCGGAATGGGCGCTGAAGCGCGGATTCGACCTCCTCGTGTCGAGCATCGTCATCGTCGCGGGCTTGCCACTCTGGCTCGCGGTGGCAGGCGCCGTGAAGCTCACCTCGCGCGGGCCGGTGTTCTATCGAGACCGGCGTATCGGGCTCAGCGAGCGGCCCTTCGGGATGATGAAGTTCCGGACGATGTACGCAAATGCGGCCGCGCGCCAGGGCGCGCTCGAGGCCGACAACGAGGCCTCGGGCCCACTCTTCAAGATCAAGGACGACCCTCGGGTCACGCCGGTTGGACGGTTCCTCCGCCGCTTCTCGCTCGACGAGATGCCACAGGTTCTGAACGTCCTTTGGGGAGAGATGTCGCTCGTCGGCCCGCGGCCGCTTCCCATCCGCGACTACGAGCAGCTGCAGCCCTGGCACCGAAAGCGCTATCTCGTGCTCCCGGGGATGACGGGCCTTTGGCAAGTTTCCGGCCGGATCGACCTGAGCTTCGACGATCTCGTCCGCCTCGACTTCTACTACATCGAGAACTGGTCGATCTGGCTCGACATCACCATCCTGGCGCGTACGCTCCCGGCCGTGCTGGCGCGCCGGGGTGCTTACTGAGCCGACACATCCGTTCGCCATACTGATCGCGATGGTTGGAGCACCCAAGATTCTGGCGGTCGCATCCGCCACCGATCTCGACTTTCGTTACGGCTGCACGCCCGCGTGGTGGCAGATCTGGAAGGGCCTCAACGAGGTCGGCGTCGACCTCATCGTCACGCCTTACCGCGGGCGGGCGATCGAATCGCCGTGGTGGCGGACGGCGCCCAATCCCCTCTACCGCGAGGCCGAGCTCTTCGCCGGGGCCCGCGGGCTCGCCGCGCGCGTGAAAGGCGACACGCTGCTGCGGCGAGGCGAGGAGAACCCGGACGACACGATAGGAGACAGGCTTACGCGGGAGGCGATCTGGCGCTACGTCACGCCACGCTGGCACCGGCATCTCGAGCGAATCCTCGAACAGGAACGCGACGTTGACGCGGTGATCGTCTTCACCGTGCCGATGGCACACCTGCGCGGCATCCCGACGCGACTGCGCGAGCGGTTCGACGTGCCGGTCGTGTTCTACGACGGCGACGTGCCCATGAGCCTGCCGGAGTTCGGAGGAATGGACACGGGATTCAACTATTACCACGGTGCCGATCCGTCGGAGTACGACCTCGTGCTCTCGAACTCCGAGGGTGGGCTAACCCGCCTGCGTGAGCTGGGCGCGCAGCGTGCGGAAGCGGTCTTCTGGGCTGCGGACCCGGAGCTCTTTCAGCCGGCGGCCGTGGAGAAGGAGCACGACGTCTTCTTCTACGGCTACGGGGACAAGTTTCGCCGCGAGTGGATGGAGGAGCTCGTCGGCGAGCCGAGCCGCCGTGATCCCGAGATCGACTTCGCCCTCGGTGGGAGGGACTTCCAGGGAGACACCGGAAACGCGCGTATGATCGGCGACGTCCCTTTCAACGTCTTCGCACAGGCGATCTCGCGCGCGCGGGTCAATCTGAACATCACGCGCCGCTCGCACGCCACCGTGTACGCGTCGTCGACCTGCCGGCCGTTCGAGCTGGCAGCGTCCGGTGCCGCGATCGTGTCCAATCCACACGAAGGCATCGAGCGCTGGTTCGACGTCGGCTCCGAGTTGCGCGTCGTCTCGAACGCGGACGAAGCGACCGCTGTCTATCGCGAGCTGCTGGACGATCCCGGGGCCGCCGAGGCGATGGGACGGCGGGCGCGCGAGCGTGTGCTCGACGAGCACACCTACGCGCATCGTGCCCGTCAGATCCTCGAGCTCGTAGGCCTACAGTCACCCGTGGCCGCCGGTGGCTGAGCTCGCCGAAGCTCCGGCTTCCCCCGGCGACGCCGTGCTTGCGCAGATCGCCGGGTTGCGGCGCATCGCCATCGTCCCCGCGCTCAACGAGGAGCAGACCGTGGGCCGCGTGATCGAAGAGATCCGCGCCTTCGATCCGGGATTCGACATCGTGGTCGTCGACGACGGCTCCACGGACCGGACGGCCGGGCTGGCTGCGGATCTCGGCGCGCACGTGCTGCGGCTGCCTTTCAACCTCGGCATCGGCGGCGCTGTTCAGACCGGATATCGCTTCGCCTTCGAGCGCGGTTACGACATTGCGGTGCAGGTTGACGGCGACGGACAGCACGACCCTTCGCAGCTGCCCGCGATCCTCGCGCCGGTGGTCGGCGGGGAGGCGGACCTCTGCGTGGGGTCGCGCTTCGCGAGCGGCAGCGGCTACCAGTCCTCATTCGCGCGCCGGCTCGGAATCCGGCTGTTCGCTTTGGTGGTTTCGGCTGTCGTGCGCCAGAAGGTGACAGACACGACCTCGGGTTTCCGGGCTGTCAACAGCAAAGGCATCGCTCTCTTCGCCGCCGACTATCCGCATGATTACCCCGAGGTCGAAGCGACGATCATGTGCGTCAAGCACAAGCTCCGCCTGCTAGAGGTTCCGGTGGTGATGCGCGAGCGCGGCGGAGGCGCGTCGTCGATCACCGCGTTGCGCTCGGTCTACTACATGACGAAGGTTTTGCTCGCGATCTTCGTCGGCCTCTTTCGCCGCTACGCCGTCCCGCTAGAGAAGGAGCAGCGCCGATGACACCACTTCCCGTATCGATCGCCGCCGCGGTCGCATCCTTTCTCCTGCTCGTGGTGGTCTTCGAGCTGATTCGCTCACGCCGGCTGCGCGAGCGCTATGCGTTGCTGTGGCTTCTGACCGGCGCAGTGCTCCTCGCGCTTTCCGTTTGGCGTGACGGCCTCAACACGATCGCGAGCTGGTTCGGCGTCGAAACCTATCCGCCCGCGATCCTCGGCGCCGTTGGCGCGCTTTTCATCCTCACCGTGCTGCTGCACTACTCCACCGTCGTCTCGCGACTCTCGGACCAGAACGTCATCCTTGCTCAGCGGGTGGCCCTCCTCGAGCAGCAGGTCCGCGAGGAGCCGGAAACGCGCGACTGATCCCGCCCGACCGCAACTCGGTGAGCAGCACGAAGAACACCGCCACGAGTAGCAGGTTGCGTCCGAGCAACACCCAAGGAGCCCATGCGTGTGGCTTGCCGTAGATGACATGGGTGTCGGGAACACCGTGCACCGAGTCGAATCCGTAGATCTGGATCTGGGTCATTAGCAGAGCGCCGAGGAACAGCAACGTCGCGATTCTCCCGCGCCGACCGGCAACGAGAGGAACGAGTGGGATGAGCCACGTCATGTACTGCGGGGAGAACACCTTGAAGAAGACCAGATAGCCGACGATCGCGGCGGCAAAAGCTGTGACGAGACGCTCACGATTCTCGCCGCCTCGCATGTATGTCCACACCACCGCCAGGACTGCTGCGATGACCGCCAACGAGGTCAGGACGCCGACGAGGCTCGGCAGCGCTCCCTCGAGGTCGATCGAGTTGGCCTTTCCGCCGATCATGTGCGTCTCGTAGAGGCCGATGCTGTCGGCGGCAAGAAGAATCGACGCCCCCAGGCTCTCGATCTGGAGCGGCCGAGTCGACTGGGTGTAGAAGCTGAACCCGAGGCCGCCGAAAGCGACGATCGCGAACGGCAGGACGACAACCGCGAGCACGATCACGAAAGTGAGGCCCGCCTGGACGAGCCTGCGTTGCCCCTCGGCACGCAAGACGCGAATCGCGGCGACCGGAAGGGCCGCAATTGCATAGACCTTGGCTGCAATCGCAAGCGCAAGAAAGGCGAATGCGGGCCGTGCGCGCCTCACCGCGAGGGCCAGCAACGCAACCGAGACCAGTAGCGCCGCCCACGGGTCGTAGCGGTTGAGGTAGACGTGCCCGAGCAAGGGCGGAGAGATGGCGATCGCGCCCAGGCCCGTCGCGAGCCGAAGCTTGCCCGCGCCGAGCACGCAGAGAAGGACAGCCGCAGCGATGAGGGTCAGCGATCCGACCAGCGCCATCAACCATTTGAAGGTCTTGACGTAGTGGGTTTCGGAGATCGCCGCCGGGACGACGAATGCCGGCAGTGCACCCGGCGGATACTCGACGTAGAAGTCATGGTAGGGAACATCGCCGTCGAGGACGCGCTGGCCGAGGTACTGGTAGTGGCCCACGTCGCCGTGCCATTCGTTCTTCGCAAGGCCGCCGACGGAGAATGTGCAGCCGAGGAGAAAGAGGGGCAGGGCGACGGCGACGGCGACGACACACCGCCGCACGTCCGCGGTCACGGGACGCGGACGGTGACGGGCGGGCTGACGACGTAGTCGTCGCCGAGTTGCAAGTCGTTCAGCCAGTTGGCCGAGACGCCGATCCGGTAGGTCCATGTACCGCTGCCGGGTTTGTCCACGAATGACGTCGTCTTGATGGCCGCCCGCGAGTCCATGCCGAGCCGGCAGTCATCCGAAGTGTCCCCCGGCGTGTTCGCGCAGGCGAGCCCGCCGTCGGCCGCGCTGGAGCGGAAGACACGGTAGAAGACATCCGCGGCGCTGCTCGGCTGCGCCTGCCAGTCGAGCTGCACGGCGTCGCCGCTCGCAGTCGCACGTGCACCGATCGTGCTGTCGACGGGGATCTCGCTCTGGCCGACCCGTACCGCCCGGGTGCCGGCGTCGTGCAGCTTGGGTACCGCGGCCACGACCGCGAGCGGAAGGACGGCAAACACCGTGAAGGCGGTCGTGGCGGCTACGGTCAGCCGTCGTCCCCGCAGGGCGAGGGTCCGCGGAGCCGGCTTTGCTCGCACGCGGGGGACGAGCAGGACGATCGACGCGGTCAGGAGCACGAACGCCGGAAACGCCGGGAGGAGGATGCGGAAGAAGCTTGCGTTGTCGACCTGAGCCTCGTGATAGCTCCCCTTGATGGCGAGAAACGCGAAGAACCAGGTCCCGATGAGCAGGAATGCATTCCGTGAGCGCGCGAGCAACGCGATCGCGCCCGCGATCGGCACGTACTCGAGCACACGTGCGACCCAGAAGTGCTCCCGTAGCGCACTGAGGTTCGCCACAAAGTGCGACCAGCTGTTCGTCTCCGGATTGTGCACGCGCCGCACGAAGTCACCTATACCTCCTGCGATGCGAATCGGCTCGGGCCCCGAGGCGCCCAGCTGACCAAGGCCGCGATACTTCCAGAGTGCAAGCGTGAGTAGGGCGGGCGCGACGCCGAGCACGAAAGGCAATGCGGTCTGCCAGCGCTTCGCGAGCAGGAGCACAGCGGGCGCGAAGAGGAAGATGGCGCTCGACGGCTTGATCGCGATCGCATAACCCAAGGCGAGCCCGCTCGCGCCCATGGTGACCCAGCTGCCGCTTTCCAGTGCGCGCAGGCAAAAGTACGCCGACACGAGCAGGCCGACCATCGTGGGGAAGTCCGACATCGCTGTCAGCCCGAGCACATGCGGGAGGGTGAGCTCCGTGTACTTCTGGTGGTAGCCCGGTTCGACGAAGAGGATGCCGAAATAAGGTAGGGCGATCCATACGGCGGCCGCCCAGTACCCAAAGAGCCTGCCGGCGAGCCTGGCACCGATGCCGTAGACGCAGAGCAACGCGACCGGTAGGAGCACGAGGGTGTTGAAGAGGACGAGGCCGGGCAACGCGGAGACGAGGTTCGGTCCGGCGAACGGTGCCAACGGCAGCAGGAGGATCGACCAGCCGTAGCCGACGAAAGCCGGTGGTAAGGAGCCGTGCGCGAGCAAGTAGGCACCTGTGTAGTTCCAGAGTTGATCCCCGCCGGAGTAGAAGAGCCACCCGTTGTGCCGCACCGTGACGGAGAAGGCGAGAACGGCCAGCCATTGCACGAGCAGCAGGGTGCCGAGCACGTAGACCGGTGAAACCGCGGCAACGCGCTCCGTCCTCATGCGCAGACGGCTAGCTGCTGCGGCGAAGGCGGCCGGTGCTGTCGCAGTCTGGGAGGTCACGCTTGCGCGCCGGCGGTTGCGCCGGCGTGCTCGCGGTACCACGCGATCGTGCGCTCGAGCCCTTCGCGCAACGGCGTGCGCGCCTCGAAGCCGAAGAGCTCGCGAGCCCGGCTCGCGTCGAGGCTCCGGCGGGGCTGGCCATTCGGCATCGAGGCGTCCCACTCGATTTCGCCCTCGAAGCCCGTGAGCTCCGCGATCTGCTCGGCGAGCATTCGAATCGAGATTTCGACGCCGGTACCGAGGTTGACCGGCTCGGTGCCGTCGTACCGTTCCGCGGCAAGCACGAGCCCCTCGACGCAGTCGTCCACGTAGAGGAACTCGCGCGTCGGCGAGCCGTCGCCCCAGAGCGTGACGCGCTCTGAGTTGTCCAGCATCTTCCGGATCAACCCCGGAATGACGTGCGACGTCTCGAGGTCGAAGTTGTCGCGCGGCCCGTAGAGGTTCGCGGGCAGCAGGAAGATCGAGTCGAGCCCGTACTGCTCTCGATAGGACTGTGCGCCCACGAGGATTGCCTTCTTCGCAACGCCGTATGGCGCGTTGGTCTCTTCGGGATAGCCGTTCCAGAGGTCGTCTTCGCGGAACGGCACGGATGCGAACTTCGGATAGGCGCATACGGTCCCGGCGATGACGAGCTTGCCGAGACCCTGTTCGCGCGAGAGCTCGAGGACATGCGCGCCCATCATCAGGTTCGCGTACCAGAAACGACCCGGATTCACGCGGTTCGCCCCGATGCCGCCCACTTCTCCCGCGAGGTGGAACACGCGCTCGGGCCGCGCGTCCTCGAACAGCCGGACCGCGTCCTCCCATTTCGTGAGGTCGTAGTCCGCGCGGCGGGCGACGTAGACGTCGTGGCCGTCAGCCTCGAGGCGCTCGACGAGGTGCGAGCCGAGAAACCCGCCACCCCCTGTGACGAGGATCTTCATGCGGGAGCGCGCGTCTGCGACAGCCAGTCGACCCGTCCGATCCAACGTGCGCGGTTCTCCGCAAACCACGCGATCGTGCGCGCGATCCCGTCCTCCCACGAGACGTGAGGATCCCAGCCGGTCTCGCGGTTGAGCTTCTCGTAGCCGACGCGGAGCGCCATGACCTCACTGGCTCCCGGCCGGTAGCGATCGGCGGTCGAGACGATCTCACGAGCTTCCCAGTACCCCTGCTCGCGGCCCACGCGGAGGATCAGCTCGGCCCACTCACGCATCGACACGTTCTTTCCCTGACCGTAAACGTAGAGGTCGCCGGGTATCCCGCGCGCCGCGACCATGAGGTGCCCGCGGACTCCATCGGTGCAGAAGCAGAAGTCGCGCATCGGCTCGAGCTGGCCGAGCTCGATGGTCTCGCGCGTGAGAGCCTGCGTGATGATCGTTCCGGTGACGTAGCGCGGATTCTGGCGGGGCCCGTAGTTGTTGAACATTCGTGTGACGACGCCGGGCACGCCGAACGCGTCGTGGTAGTTCATGGTCAGGAAGTCGGCGGCAACCTTCGAGGTCGCGTAGATCGACTTTGGATTGAGCGGCGAGCGCTCGTGGAGGATCAAGCCGCCCTCCTCGTCGAAGTCGTGATGGTGCGCCACGTCCTCGTGCACGTTCCCGTACTCCTCCGAGGTGCCTGCGGTGTCGAACTTCTCAAGCTCCAGGCCGTTGTCGACGATCGACTGTAGGAGGTTGAGTGTCCCGATCGTGTTGGCGGTCACCGTTTCGTACGGGCGGTGCCACGATTCGCCGACGTGTGCCTGCGCGCCGAGATGGAACACGTATGGCTTGTCGGGCGCGTTGAGCAGCTCCCTGATGAGGTAGTCGACCGACGTCTTGTCCGTCAGATCCGCAAAGTGCACCTCGAGCCGTTCGCGCAGCGGCCCGATGTTGTTGAGCGCGCCGCTCGACGTTGCGCGCACGAACGCGTGCACATTTGCGTCCAGCTGCACGAGCGCATCGGTGAGGTGCGACCCCATGAAGCCGTCGGCGCCGGTGACCAGGCAGGTCCTGCCGGTGAAGAAGTCGCCGAAGTCCCGCCGGAGCTCAGCGACGGCATCGTCCGTCCAGGTGGAGTCGTGTTGGTCTGCTTTCATGCAGCGGTGCCCGCCGACGAGCAGCCCAAGGGTAGCCCGGAGCGCGGCCGGAGCGCAGTTCGAAGCGGCGCCTTTACAGGACTCTCATATGTGACCCTGAGCCTGGCCGCAGCCGTGGCGGGTGCCTTTCTGGCGCACAAGTTCGGTCGGAACCGGGAGACCGACGGTTTCATGGCCGCCTACGGCGTCTACCTAGTCCTCGTGCTCGGCGCTCAGGCCTTCCGGATGGTCGTCGTGCCGGACCTGACTCGCGCCGAAGCGGAAGGTCGGCTCGGCTCGGAGTTTCGAGCCTATGCGCTCGCTTTTCTCGCCGTGGCCATTCCCGCCACCGTCCTGACGGCGCTCTTCTCGCATTTCTGGGGCGAGCTGATCACCGGGCGGCTTCCGGAGGAATCTGCCGCCGTCGCCGCGGATGCCCTGCCGTGGCTCGTGCCCGCGGCATTCGCCCAGCTGATCGCCGCGCTTGCCGCCAGTGCGCTTGCCGCTAAGGACAGCTATGTCCCGGCTGCGCTCGGCTTCGCGCTCGGCGGCGTCGGTGGTGTCGTCTTCTTCGTGTTGGCCGCGGACTCGCACGGTCTGGTTTCGCTTGCATGGGGGCTGGCGCTGAACGGCGCGATCGCGATCGGCCTGCCGATGGTCGTGCTGCTCGTGCGCGGGAACAGGTTGCGGTTGCATCGAGGCGTCCCGCTCCGACTCGGCCACCGGCTCTGGCGGCTCTTGTACGGCGCAGCCGTGCCGGTCGCTCTACAGGGCCTTTACGTGATCGGGCTCCGCTTTGCGGCCGGGACCGGTGAGGGCAGCGTCACGAGCCTGTCGTACGCGTATCTGCTCGCGGCGACGTTCGTCAGCGCCACGGCGTTTTCGCTGTCGCTCATCTCTGCGGCGCCCTTGACTCGCCGTGGTGTCGACGCCGAGAGCGCCGCGGATCACGTCGTGCATTCCGCATGGGTCTCCCTCGCCTTCGTCGGTGCCGCTGCCGGGCTCGTGGCGCTCGTCGGCGGACGTGTGGTCACCGCCGTGCTCGGCGATGCATTCTCGGGTCACGTCGGGGACGAGCTCGGACGCCTCGTCGTGTTTCTCTCGCCGTGGATGGTCGCGAACGCGGCGTTCCTGATCATGTATCCGTTGCTCTTCGTCATGCACCGCACACGTCTGCTGATCCCGCTGGCGATCGCCGCTGTCGTCTTCGACATCCCCATCTCGATCGCCGGCCGCTCCCTCTGGGGTCTCACCGGCGTGACGGTCGCGCTCGGCGTCTCGACACTCGTCGTCGTGCTCGCCCTGATGGCCTCGCTCGCAACTCGCATGTTGGCGCTGACCGTCGTCGGGCTGGGGCGCCTCTCGATCCTCGTCGCGGCGGCGACCGCGCTCGCCTTCGGCGGCGCTTCGCTCGTTCTGAGTGCCGTGCCCGCGGCCGCAGCGGGGCTGGCGCTGTATGCGCTTCTGCTGGTGGCGATGCGAGAGCTCGGTCTGGCCCAGGCATGGCACTACGTGCGTGCCCTCCACTGACAGGCGCACCCCGTACAATCACCCGAATGTCCGGGCCGGAGGCGAAAAACCCGGCGCCTGCAGGTATTTCCTCGCCGGAGGAGATCGATGTCGCCGCCCTGTTCGATCGGCTCCGCGAGGAGCTTCGACGTGGTGCCGTCCATGAGGACTCGCGAGGGGCCGAATATGCCTCGACGCGGGCGCTCGCAGAGCGTTTCTGGCCCGTTACGGCCGAGCATCCGGCCGGCGGCGGCCCCAAGGGAGTCGTCAAGCGCTTCCTCCGCAAGCTCATGCGTTGGTATGTCGAGCCGCTCGCCGCCGACCAGCGCGTCTTCAATGACTCCGTCCTGAAGCTCGTCGATGCCCTGTCGGAGCGGGCCGACTCCTCCGCGGCGGCGCGGGAGCAGGCGGAGCGACTCGTTCGGGAGTTGGAGGAACGGCTCGAACGTCTCGAGCGCCGTGGGCCAGCCGCCGCTCCGCCGTCCGCGCCCACGACGGTCGCGACACAGCCGGCGGCCGCGTCCGTTCCGGACTACTTCGCCTTCGAGAGCAGGATGCGCGGCAGCGTCGAGTCCATCCGCGAGCGCCAACGACGGTACCTCGACGATCTGCGGCACGATGCGCCCGTCCTCGACGTCGGCTGCGGCCGTGGCGAGCTGCTCGGACTCTTGCGGGAGGCCGGTATAGACGCACGCGGCATCGACGCCGACGCCGACATGGTTGCGTACGCGCGCGGCGACGGTCTCGAGGTCGAGCAGGCGGACCTCATCGAGTACCTCGAAGTAGTAGGCGCCGGTTCGCTCGGAGCGATCTTCATGGGCCAGGTCGTCGAGCACCTACCGGCCCCGACGCTCGTGCAGGCGCTCCGGCTTGCCGCTGCGAAGCTGCGACCGGGCGGCATTCTCATCGCAGAGACGATCAATCCTTTGTCACCGATCGCGCTGCGCAACTACTTCGCAGACTTGACGCATGCGCAGCCGCTCGTGCCCGAGACCCTCGAGTTGCTCGCGCGCCAATCGGGGTTCGTGAAGACGGAGATCCGATTCCTCAACGAGCCCGCGGAGCGGTTGACCGAGCCGGACGACCCCGTGATCGCCGCCAACGTCCGCCGCCTGAACGAGCTCTTGTTCGCCCCGCTCGATTACGCCCTCGTAGCTCGAACGGCGCAGCATGAGTAGTGGCGGCGCGGAGACGTTCCGCTCGTGACACGGACACGTGACCGGTTTCTCCTTAGCGTGTCGGTGGGCGGGAGTGGTGGGACCCGGTCCGTCGCGCGTGTACCCCTA
>JBBWZE010000116.1:0-4232 GCA_039648845.1 Actinomycetota bacterium
CCGCCGGCCTTCTCGACCGTGCGGTCGTACTCCCGGCCGAACTGGTCCTGCAACGAACGCGATCGGCGCGTGCGCAATGCGCTGAACAGCAATCCGAGAACGACGATCGCGACAACGATCGCAACTACGATCCAGACCCACGTATCCATGTCGATTCCTTTCGGTTGCTAGGAACACCGAAGGGGGCGAACCGAGGGTACCCGGCGGAAGACCTTCGAAACTACGTCAGCTTCTTGCGCAAGAGCTCGTTGACGACCTTCGGGTCGGCCTTGCCCTGCGTTTCCTTCATCACCTGACCGACGAAGAAACCGAGCAGGCCCTCCTTACCGCCCTTGTACGCGGCCACCTGACCAGGGTTGTTTGCGAGCACGCGCTCGATGAGCGGCTCGAGCTCCACTGTGTCGGCAACGAGGGTGTCACCGAGATATGTCTCCGCGCGGAACTCCGGATCGGCGCTCTCGGTCAGCGCACGCGTGAACGTCTCCCGAGGAATCGTCGTTCTGGCCGCGATCAACTTTGCGAGCTCGCCGCCGTTGACGGCGGCGGGATCGACTCCCGTCGCGACGAAGTCGTTCATCAGGACGTTCGACACCGCCTTCGCGTCGATGCCGTCGAGCGCGACCTGCTCGTACAGCGCGGCGAGGGCAGCCGAGCCGTTCAGCACTGCCGCGTCGTAGTACGGGAGCTCGTACTCCTGCTCGAACCGGCGTATGCGTGCGGCCGGCAACTCGGGAACCTCGCTGCGCAGCCGGTCGACGACGGCGAGCTCGGGCTCGACGGGCACCAGATCGGGCTCCGGGAAGTAGCGGTAGTCGTCCGCCTCTTCCTTTCGCCTCCGCGGCGTGACGGTGTCCGACTTCACCTCGTAATCGAGCGTCTCCTGGACGACCTCGCCCCCGGACTCCCAGGTCTCGATCTGGCGCCGAAGCTCCGCCTCGATCCCGCGGGCGATATGGTTGAACGAGTTCATGTTCTTGAGCTCTGTGCGCGTTCGGTAACCGGTCTCGCCCACTTCGCGCACGGAGACGTTCGCGTCGGCGCGAAGCGTCCCCTTCTCCATCTCCGCATCGGAGATGCCGAGTTCGACGATGGTCTGGCGGAGCAGCTGCAGGAAGCGCTTCGCTTCGTCTGCCGAGCGTAGGTCCGGCTGCGTGACGATCTCTACGAGTGGGGTGCCGCCACGGTTGAAGTCCACGTTGGAGTGCGCCGACCCGACGATGCGGCCGGTCGCGCCGCCGACGTGGATCGTCTTCGCTGCGTCCTCTTCGAGATGCGCACGCACGATCCCGATTTCGCCGTCGCCTTCAGGGCCCGGCACCACGAAGGACCCGTCGACGCAAAGGGGCTCGTCGTACTGGGAGATCTGGTAACCCTTGGGATTGTCGGGGTAGAAATAGTTCTTGCGATGGAAGATCGCGCGCTCGGCGATCCGACAGTTGAGCGCGTGCCCGAGCTTGATCGTCCATTCGACGGCGGTCTGGTTCGGCACGGGTAGAGCTCCGGGGAAAGCAAGGCACACCGGACACGTGCGCGTGTTCGGCTCGCCGCCGAAGCCGGACTCGCAACCGCAGAACATCTTCGTGTGCGTCTTCAGCTGCACATGGATCTCGAGGCCGATGACCGGTTCCCAGTCAGGCACGGAGAAACTCCTTCGCCTTCAACAGCGGCACCTCGATGTCGCCGCGCACCTCGAAGATTGCAAGGTATTCCTCCAGCAAGCCGTGCATGCGGATGAGGCAGAGCTCTCGCTCGCCCGCCTCCAGAGACAGGCGGACGTCATCGATCTGTACCGCGCGCGACCCGTCGAGCACGCGGGGAGTCGTGCCGAACACCCGCTCGACTGCGAGCACGAAGTCGGCCGCGCGATCGATGATCGTCCTCATCTCAGCCGTTCGGGGACGGTGTCGAAGCCGACCGCGTGCTCGAGCGCGTGACCGGTACGGAAGAGAATGTTCTCCGAGAACTGAGGACCGATCAACTGCAGGCCGACGGGCAGGCCTTCGGACAGACCACATGGGATCGAGAGCCCAGGCAGTCCCGCCATGTTCGGCGGAATCGTCAGCACGTCGGTGAGATACATCGCCAGCGGGCTCTCGGCCTTCTCGCCGATCTTGAACGCAACCGTTGGAGAGGTCGGACTGATCAGGACATCGAAGCGTTCGAACGCCGTAGCGAACTCGCGCGCGATCACGGTCCGAACTTTCTGCGCTTGGCCGTAGTACGCCTCGTAATAGCCCGCGGAGAGTGCATACGTCCCGAGCATGATCCGCCGCTTCGGCTCATCGCCGAAGCCGGCATCGCGCGTGCGCGCGACCATCTCGTAGTAGTTCTCCGCGGGAACGCGAAGCCCGTAGCGCACGCCGTCGTAACGGGCGAGGTTCGATGACGCCTCCGCAGGGGCGATCAGGTAGTAACACGGAAGGCCGTACTCGACGGAGCGCGGGAGCTCGCACTGACCCACGTCCGCGCCCAGCTCGGAACAGAGGTCGATGGCGCGGCGTACTGCGTCTGCGACACCGGGCGAGATCCCCTCTGCCTCGTTGAGCTCCTTCGGAACCCCGACGCGCAGACCCTTCAGGTCCTCCGCTTCCGGCAGCTCGACGGGCGGAACGTCCACAGTCGTCGAATCGCACTCATCGCGGCCGCTGATGATCCCGTAGAGGAGCGCGTTGTCGCGCACGGTCCTCGTCACCGGCCCGACCTGGTCGAGGCTGGACGCAAACGCGACGATCCCATACCGCGAAACGGTGCCGTACGTTGGGCGCAGGCCCACGTTCCCGCAGAGGGCCGAGGGCTGCTTGATCGAGCCGCCCGTGTCGGATCCCAGCGCCCACGGTGCCAATCCCGCCGATACGGCAGCTGCCGATCCACCGCCCGAGCCGCCGGGTACGCGCGTCGGATCCCACGGGTTTCGCGACGGGCCGTAGGCAGAGTTCTCGGTCGACGAGCCCATGGCGAACTCGTCCGTGTTCGTCTTGCCGAGGAGCTGCAACCCTGCCGCCTTGCACCTGTCGGCAACGGTCGAGTCGAACACCGGCACATACTCCTCGAGGATTTTCGAGCCGGCAGTCGTGCGAACGCCTTTCGTCGAGATCACGTCCTTGAGCGCGATCGGAACGCCGTTGTTGTCGTCGCCGTCGACGAGCGTCAGGAAGCAATTGAGCTCCTCGTTGCGGGCATCGATTGCGTCGCGATAGGCGGTACGCAACTCTGCGCCCGAGACTTCGCCGCGCTCGAGCATTCCCTTGGCTTCTTCGGCCGTGAGGCGGAGCGTGTCGATCATCGGTCGATCTCTGGCCGATGATCCGTGGAAGGGACCCCTGGGGAAACCGGGAGGTTTCCCCGCTCGTCCTCCTGAGCACGCGCGGCGACCTCAGCGGGGCGGGGGCTGAGGCGATCCTTGAAGAAGGGAGCTCGTGAGGGAAACATGGTCTCCCTCACGGGAGCAAGCCGAAGGCGAGCGACGATCATGCGGAGGACTCCTCGGAGACGCCGGTCGGCGACACGCGGAAGAGGTCGCCGTCACGCTCCGGCGCGTTGGCGAACGCATCGTCGAGCGGCAGCGAGGGCCGTGGCACGTCGGGCCGGAAGACGTTCACGACCGAGAGAGGATGAGATGTGGGCGGCACATCCGAGAGATCGAGCTCGGATACCTTCCCGACGGCGGTCAGGATGTCGTTCAGCTGCTCGGTGAGACGCGCGATCTCGCCCTCGGTGAGCTCGAGCTGCGCCAGCGCCGCGACGTGCAGTACATCTTCTCTCGAGATCGCCATGTGCTCCTTCTGATCAAAGCTGAGGCGCCGACTCGGCGGCGCCGCCTAGAGGACGATCGGGCTTTGCCCGGTCGGCCGTCTTAACGGGCGTGTGGGTCAGGCTCCATTCGAGCAAACATCTCCACCTAAAACAAAGGGCCCCCTTTCGGGGGCCCTTGACACTTGGTTCCGAAAGGAAAGCTAGACAGGCTGGACGTTCGCGGCCTGAGCGCCCTTCGGGCCCTGCACGACCTCGAACTCAACTCGCTGACCCTCGGTCAACGACTTGTACCCCTCCTGCGTGATGGCGGAGAAGTGGACGAAGACGTCCTCGCCACCCTCACGCTCGATGAATCCATAGCCCTTCTCGTTCGAAAACCACTTCACGGTGCCCTGAGCCAACGACTTCCTCCTTCAAAACATGCGACGGCCCGGGCACCGAGCCGCCACTACTGATACAGCGGGCCGGAGTTTAGCTCA
>JBBWZE010000048.1:0-4958 GCA_039648845.1 Actinomycetota bacterium
CGAGCAAGACCTGTTTCACCGCGAACAGGCCGGCGCCCGTCGTCGCGTCGAAGCTCTGGATTGCAAACGTGATACCGAGAGCAAGGATGTACCCGAAAATCGCCGAGACGACGACCGACATGACCACTCCTCGCGCCGCCGCTCTCCCGGCATCTTGCGTCTCCTCGCTCATGTGTGCGGACGCGTCGTAACCCGTAAAGGTGTATTGCGCCTGCAGGAGCCCGAGCAACAACACGAACCAGAGCCACTGATGCGAGAAGCCGCTGTTGTTGATCGTCTTCGAGAAGACCGTCCCGACCGACTGGTGGTGGTCCGGCTTGAACGCCAGGAAGCCGACGACGATCAGCACGCCGAAAACGTGCCACCACACGGAGATGTCGTTCAGCAAGGCGACCAGCCTGACGCTGAAGATGTTCATCAACGCGTGCAGCCCGAGTATGCAGGCGTAGACGTAGATGATCTCGTGCGGCGAGGCGTGGAACGTCCCCGGCCAGAGTAGATTCAGGAGCGCGTCGGTGAAGATCGCCGCCCCGTAGTCGATGCCGGCGGTGATCGCGATCTGTCCGATCAGGTTGAACCACCCCGTGAACCAGCCCCAGACGGGCCCTCCCATCTTCGAGGCCCAGTAGTAGAGACCGCCCGCGGTTGGATACTTGGATGCAATCTCGGCCATCCCGAGAGCGACGATGATCACGAAAAACGAGACGATCGGCCAGCCGTAGGCCTCCTCGACCGGCCCGCCGTAATTGATGCCCGTCGCGTAGAGCGTGAGCGTCCCGGACAGGATCGAGATGATCGTGAACGAGATGGCGAAGTTCGAGAAACCGCTCATCCCGCGTCGCAGCTCCTGGGCGTAACCGAGAGCGTGGAGCATGCGCCGGTCCTTCTCGTGCGCCGAATAATCGGCCACAGTTCCGCCTCCTAGTTGGGGTCGGCGCGGATTCTCTCGCGCCCGCGGCCCAGGATCAATAGGCGCAGCTACGCACCGCCGAGCCGGGCGGCCTCGACCAGCTTCGCGGGTGCGACCTCCGCGTAGGCGTCCTCGACGATCCCGGCAAGCTCATCCCAGTGAATCCCGCGATCCAGGCGCGCCCCGAGCCAGCCCCGATAGCCGACGTAGGGTGGCACGAAGAAGCGCTCCCCATCCGCGTCCACGAGCATCTTCTGCATGCCTTCCGGCGCCGCGCACCAGATCGCGAAGCGCCCATCGCCGTGGTGATTTGTCAACACCATCAGGAACGCGCGCTGCTCGCGGATGAAGAAGGTCGGCGCGCCGTGGCTGAGCCGCTCGCTTGTCTCCGGCAGCGCCAGGCAGATCTCGCGGATCTTCGCCAGCACCTGTTCCCGCTTGGCGGGACCGGTCATGCCCTAATGATTACGGAAGTCGACGATCAGCCGCTCGGGCGACGTCGCAGTGCGAATACGGAAGTCGACCTTGTCCGAAAGGCCGATCGCCCAGCTCAGCACCGCCTCGAAATCGCCGGTCCGGACGAGCTCCTGCACGACAGATGTGCCCGCGCTCGACCCGTCGATGCGCTTCGGTCCCTTGTAGACCATGACGCCCTCGCCGGTGTTGAGGTCGAACCCAGACGCGGGGTCCATGCGCACGAGCACGATCGCATTGCCCTTTACGCTCACCGGATTGCCGGACCCGTCTTCCTTCAACGGCGGCTGGACGTACTCGATGCGATAACCGGGTAGACCGTTTTGGAACTGGAAGACGACACGGTCATAGCCCTCGTGACGGCCGACGGCGATGCGGTCGAGCAGCGCAATCTCGGTGCCCGTCGAGGGACCCACGACGGGGGCCGTCCCGGCACCCTCGAGCGGGTCGATCCCATCCGTAGCGGTTGTCGTCGTCGTCTGCGAGGGAATGGAGGAGCCGCCCGTCGGCGTCGAGGACTTGTCGGATCCGCCGCAGCCGGCAACCGCCAGCAAGGCCGCGGAGACGACACCGATGGAGAAGAGCCTACGGATGGACGCAGCCTACTGACGTCTTGTTAGAGAAAATGGCGCCGATGCTCGAGATCGCACGTGGGTTGCGGCGCTGGACCGCGTTCCATGACCACTGGGAAGAGGACGTCGGCTCACTCGCCGTCGACACGAGCGACGGGCTGGTGCTCATCGACCCGATCGACCCGCCGCCCGAGGTCGCGGGCGCCGACCACGTGCTGATCACCGTTTACTGGCACGCACGCAGTAGCGCCGAGTTGAATGCCAAGCGCGTGTGGGCGTCGACGCGGTCGGTCCGACCGCTCAAGAGTCGGGGGATCGAGGTGACAGATCCGTTCCGCGCCGGCGATGACCTGCCGAGCGGCATTCGCGCCTTCCAGACGGCGCGCTCGGCAGAGGTCGTCTATTGGCTGCCGGACCAGCGCGCGGTCGTTGTCGGGGATGTCCTCTTGGGCGCCGGGGCGAAGCCGCGTCCAACTCCCGATCCTTTACGTCTGTGTCCGGAGCGCTGGCTGGGAAAGGCGACGCACGACGATCTGCGCAAAACACTGCGCCCTCTGCTCGACCTCCCGGTTGAGCGCGTGCTGGTCTCGCACGGCGCTCCGATCCTCAGCGGCGGCAAGCACACGCTCGCCGCCGTGCTGGACTAGATCAACTGTCGAGCTCTAGCGGTCTTCGCCGGACACGGCAGTGGCCGGATCGGCAGTTGCAGCTTCGTCGGTCGAGTCGATCGTGTCCAGCGCCGGCGCCTCGACCGGCTCGCCGTCGTACGAGTAGGTGCCGGCGGCCTTCGCCGCGGCTGCCGCTGCCTTCTTCTCTTCCTTCAGCTCGCGCTTTTCCTTCACCTTGCGCTCGCGTGTCAATTTGGCCATCGTGGTCTGTCTCTTGGAGCCCAATGCAGCCCTTCCTCTCTGTTGGTGCGTGCAGAATAGCTTGAACAAGCCGCCGGACGCTGACATGGGGAGAATTCGAGAACCCACGGTTCTACCATGACCTGGTGATCGGCGACCCCGCTCTGGCCGCAATCGACGAGGCGGCTCGGGTCGCAATGGAGCGTGGGCGAATACCGGGACTGACCCTCGCCCTTACGGATCGCGACGGCGTGATTCTCATCCGAACGTATGGCTTCGCACAACTCGAATCGCGCCTACCCGTCACTCCCGACACGCTGTTCGAGATCGGCTCCATCGGCAAGACGTTCACCGCGGTCGCAATCCTCCAGCTGGTCGACCAGGGACTACTCGACCTGCACACATCCGTGGACAACTACCTCCCATGGTTCGTCGTGCCGCAACCTAGGGGCCATGCGCCGATCACGCTCGCCCACCTCCTCTCGCACACCTCGGGGATCGTGGCCGGTATCGACGGAACTCCAGAAGCTGCATTCCAGGTGTGGTCGCTGCGGGACTTGCCGACGTTCTCAGCGCCGGGCGAGCGCTTCCACTATTCCAACGTGGGCTACAAGGCACTCGGTCTCGTGCTGGAGGCGGTTGCCGGACGGCCGTATCCCGAGCTAATCCGCACTCGCATCCTCGAGCCGCTCGGGATGCGCTCGACCGAGCCCGCCATCACCCACGACATCCGGCCGCGACTGGCAGTTGGCTACGAGTACCTGCACGACGATCGGCTCAGCCACTCCCACGCGCCGCTCGCGCCGGCGACATGGCTCGAGACCGAGACCGCCGACGGGTCCATCGCCTCGACCGCGGAGGATATGTCGGCCTTCGTCAGGCTGCTCATGCGCGGAGGCGAAGGACCGAACGGCCGCCTGCTCAGTGAAGAAACGTTCGCCCAGATGAGCACCGGGATTCCATGGGAAGACGGGACGGTCGCGTACGGCTACGGGCTGTTGCTGCGCGAGCTGGGCGGACGCCGTTTCATCGGACACGGCGGCGGCATGGTCGGGTACCTCGCGGCCATGCAGGCCGACCAGGACGCGAACCTGGGCGTCATCGTCCTGCAAAACGGCATGGGCTCGAACCCGATGTCGCTTGCGCGGATGGTGATCCGGATCGCGGACGGGGCGCCAGCCTCTGCAGGTGACGCAGCGCCAACGCAGGACGACCTTGCCGGCCAGTACGAGCCAACGCTGGAGATAGTCGCCGAAGACAACGAACTGCGGCTTCGCCACGACGGCCGTGAGCTCGCGCTCGAGGAACTGGGAGACGACCTCTTCGTAGCGGCAGATCCGACGTTCGACCGGTTTCCTCTTCGGGTGGATCGTTCGGAGAACGGCGGTCCCTTGTTGTGGCACGGTGGTCAACGGTACGTCCGCGTAGGAGCACCGGCGCGCCAACTTCCCGAGCCGTCGGCGGAACTGCAGGCCATCGCCGGCCACTACCGTTCGCACAATCCGTGGACGACGAACTTCCGGGTCGTCCTCCGCGCGGATCAACCCTGGCTCATCTTTCCCGCGGCACCCGACGGCTTCGATACCGAGCAGCCGCTGATCCCGTCGGACGACGGCTCGTTCCGCGTCGGCGAGGACCCCGGCAATCCTGAGATGCTTCGCTTCGACACGGTGATCGAGGGACGCGCATTGCGGGCCTGGCTATCGGGATGGCCGTATTACCGAGCCGACTGAAAAGAGGACGAACGGATGACCGAACCGCTGGGCTGGGGACTGATCGGAACGGGCGGAATCGCCCAGACGTTTGCTGCCGACCTGATGTTCAGCGACTCGGGTCGTGCTGCCGCGGTCGGATCTCGCCGTATGCATTCGGCGAATCGATTCGCCGATGAGTTCGAGATTCCCAACCGGCACGCGAGCTACGAAGCGTTGGTGGCTGACCCGGAGGTCGATGTCGTGTACGTCGCGACTCCGCATCCGATGCACCACGCCAATGCGCTCCTCGCCCTGCATGCCGGCAAGCCGGTGCTCGTCGAGAAGGCGTTCACGATGAATGCCGCCGAAGCCGAAGAGCTCGTAGCCGTCGCGCGCGCGGAGGGGCTCTTCCTGATGGAGGCGATGTGGACGCGGTTTCTTCCCCACATCGCCGAAATCC
>JBBWZE010000104.1:0-11078 GCA_039648845.1 Actinomycetota bacterium
GTGTTCACGATCGGGGGGCTCTCGGGCATCTTCCTCGCCGCGTTCCCCGTCGACTGGCAGGTGACCGACACGTACTACGTCGTCGCGCACATGCACTACGTCCTGTTCGGCGGCTCCGTCTTCGGAATCTTCGCCGGCCTCTACTACTGGTGGCCCAAGATTTTCGGACGCATGCTTGGCGAGCGTCTGGGGAAGGCTCACTTCTGGCTCGTGTTCCTCGGCTTCAACCTGACGTTCTTCCCGCAGCACATGCTCGGGCTCCTCGGGATGCCCCGGCGGATCTACACCTACCAGGAGCATGGCCTCTGGCAGGCGTACAACCTGATCTCGTCGATCGGCTCGGGAGTCATGGCGATCGGAATCCTGCTGTTCGTCGTCAACGTCGTCCAGACGTCGCGCAGGGGGGCGCGCGCGGTGAACGACCCCTGGCTTGCCGACACGCTCGAGTGGTACACCACCTCGCCCCCACCGCCGCAAAACTTCGACCAGCTGCCGTACATCACGAGCGCCCGCCCCATCCGCGACCTGCGACGGCGGCTTGCGGAGGCGCGTGTCTAGGCCCGGGCCCTGGTTGCGCCTGACGGCGCTCTTCGCCGCGCTCTCGACCCTGCTCGCCGTGGTCAGCGGCGCAGCTTCGCTCGGCGCGGCGCATCGCGTGCTCGCGGCGCTCGCCCTGCCGCCGCTCGTCGCACTCGTAGTCGCAGCGGTCCTCGTGCACCGGCGGCTCCTCGTGCCTGCTCTCAGCGCGGTCGTTCTCTTCGGCATCGCTGCACTGGTGACCGCACCTGGCCTGCACCTCGCGCTGGCCGCCGTTGCCTTCGCCGCCTCGCTGGTGCTGACCGCCGCCACTTATCGCGGCGAGCCGGGGACTCCCGCCCCCTGGCGCGACTACGTGACGCTGACGAAGCCCCGCATCATGTCGCTGCTACTCGTCACCGGCCTGTGCGCGATGTTCGTCGGCGCCCAAGGCGCACCGCGAGCGTCGCTCGTCCTCGTGACCATGACCGGCCTTGCGCTCGCCTGCGGCGGTGCGTCCGCACTGAACCACGTTCTCGATCGCGACATCGACAAGCTGATGGGGAAGCGGACCCGCGCGCGTCCCGTCGCCGCGGAACGCATGTCGGCGTCCCGTGCCCTCGAGTTCGGCCTGACGCTGTCGGCGTTCAGCTTCGTGCTGCTGGCGTCGCTCGTGAACGTCCTCGCCGCAGTGCTCGCGCTGGTCGGGAACCTCTTCTACGTCCTCGTGTACACACGCTGGCTCAAGCGCACGACGCCGCAGAACATCGTCATCGGCGGCGCGGCCGGAGCCGTTCCCCCGCTCGTCGGTTGGGCGGCGGCGACCGGGAATCTCACTCTGCCGGCATTGTGGCTCTTCCTGATCGTGTTCTTCTGGACGCCCCCGCACTTCTGGGCGCTCGCGCTGCTGATCCGGCGGGACTACGAAGCCGCGCGCATCCCGATGCTCCCCGTGGTGCGCGGGGCACACGAGACGACACGGCAGATCGTGCTGTACTCGTTCGTCCTCGTTGCGGTCACGGCCGTCCCGTTCTTCTGGGGAACGCTCGGCCTCGTCTATCTCGCCGCTGCTCTGGCGCTCGGCGCCGCATTTCTGCTGCTCGCCGTGAGACTGCGTCGCAAGGCAACGCCGCGGCAGGCGTCCGTCCTCTTCCATTTCTCGCTTCTGTATCTGGCGTTGCTGTTCGCCGCGATGGCCGTGGATCCGCTCGTCTAGATGTCAGAGCCGATCACTCCCGTTGAGCCAACCCTCGAGGTGGCGCGGCAGAACGTCAGGCTCGCGATCGCGCTGCTCGGGCTGGCGGTCCTGATCGCCGCCGGGTCGATCGTCGTGGCGCTCGTCTACCTCCACTACGACTGAGCCGCGGCTAAAGAATTACCGGGTCGGAGCCGATCTGGCCCAGGATGACGCGTTCGTCTCGGTTCCTCCTGCCCTTTGCCCTGGTCGCCCTCTCGGCCTCGCTGGCTGCCGGCGTGCCCCGGGCCGCCGCGATCGATCCGTTTCCAACCACCGGAGTCGTGACGCTCTCCAGCGATCACTTCACGGTTCACTACAGTCGCGACGTAGCGCCCTGTTCCGCGGCGTACATCACGCAGGAGCACGCCGGCGAGATCCTCGGGATGGCAGAGCGAGCCTATGCCCTCTACAGCGGTTGGGGATACACGGCGCCGGCTGCCGCGGTCGACATCTCCGTCGATGACTTCGCGGCCGATTGCGTCCCGTTCGGCTCGTTGACGGCCGCCAGTGTCTCGGGTCGCTGGGATGCAAGCATCACGCCACTCGCCCCGGGAGTCGATGAGGTTCACCTCAATGCCCTCAAGAGCGGCCTCGAATATCACGTGATCGCGCACGAGGTGTTCCATCTCTTCGAAGACGCAGCTGCACCGACGGGCGGTGACCAGTGGCTGGAGGAAGGGCTCGCGGAGTGGGCGTCAGTCCGAGCAAACGCGGCTGCTGGCGGACTCGAGCAGAACCCGGACCGCACAATGGACTGCGTCGGCTCGGAGTGCGGCGACACCGAGTTCGATCGCAACGGCTATCCCGGCTGGATGCTCTTCGAGTACCTCGCGGAGACCGACCCCGCGTACGACCCGAACAAGCAGGACAGCAAGGCTGCCAAGGTCAAGGCTGTGTTCGACGCGGCGGCCAACAACCCCGGCTGGACCGGAACGCAAGCCCTCGCGAGCGTCGTCCAGCCGACGACGCTAGGGAAGTTCTTCGAGAACTACACGACCGCCCGCCTGACGGCGAATTTCAGATTCGCGGCGCTCGCCGGTGTGCTGCCCCAAACCCAGGCCTCGATCGTGGCCGGCTCGTCGAACGGTGACCTCTCTCCTGTGACACTTGCCGTCAACCATCTCGCCGTCCGTTTTGTCGACATCGCGCATGGGCTCGATGCCGATACCGGCCCGTGCTACGCGGCCTCGCTCTTCCTCAAGGTTTTGATTCCGGCCGGCGTCGCGTCGACGCCCTACTACTACGCGAACGCGAAAGGCGAAGTGGCCAAGGCCTTCTCCGTCTCCGGCACCACCGCCTCGTTGACGATTCCCTGGAATACTTGCGGCGGCAGTCCACATGCATACGTCTCGCTGCCGAACGAGACGAACGACGTCGCACCGCCCGCCCTGGACGGCCGCGAGTTCACGCTTTCGGGGAAGCTCACGGTCGACGCGTCCACGCCGGCGTCCGCAAACGAGGCGCCTCCTGGTGTCAAGGTCACCGGCCCTGTCATCCAGACGCCGGCCACCGACCCTGCACCCGCTCTCACGCTGCACGCGCCCGAGCTCATCCGTGTCTCCGCAAAGACCCGGCTGCTCCGCTTCATCGTCTTCTCGAGCGGCGACGGCACACTGAAAGCGACACTTGGCTCCACGTGGCTGGGCTCCGCGGGGCTGCACGCAGGCAACAACGACGTCCGGTACGTCCTCCCGAAGCAGCTGCTCAAGAGCCTCCGCAAGACGAGCACGCCGGCCAACGTCCTCACCCTCACGAGCTTTTCACCGGGTGGCACGCACGGTGCAAGCGTCACGCGCCGCGTCGCGATGCAGCCCCTGAAGAAGACGACGAAGCCGAAACGCCGCAGGTAGCCAGTAGGGTCGCCACGTGGCGGCCGACGGGATCTTCCTTGCAGTTCCCGAGGAGCCACGCACAGGCATCCGGCTGGCAATCAAGGACCTCCTCGACACCAAAGGACTGAGGACGACGTACGGCTCGGCGGTGTTCGCCGAATACGTCCCGGCGACGAGTGCCGAATCCGTGCGCCTCGCAGAAGCCCACGGGTATGCCAACGTCGGCAAGACGAATCTGCACGAGTTCGCGTACGGCGTGACGTCGGAGAACCAGCACTTCGGCACGGTCCCGAACCCGCTCGCAGCAGGCCGCATCGCCGGTGGTTCTTCGGGCGGCTCGGCGGCGGCGCTTGCCGCGGGTCTTGCCGACGCGGCGCTCGGCACCGACTCCGGCGGCTCGATCCGCATTCCGGCTGCATGCTGCGGTGTCGTCGGCTTCAAGCCGACCTACGAGCTCGTCTCCACCGTGGGCTGTTTCCCGCTCGCGCCGAGCTTCGACCACGTCGGGCCGATGGCGCGAACGGTGGAGGAGTGCGTCGCGCTGCTCGAGGCGATCGCAGCCGACTTCACCCCGATCGAGCTGGGCTCGCTCGAGGAGATCACGGTGGCGACTGCTTGGATAGACGAGGCCGACCCGCTGGTCGCGCAGCGTGTACGGGAGGCGGCCGGGCACTTCCCACGAAGCCGCTCACTCGAATGGCCGAAGCCCGAGGTCACCGCCCTCTTCATGCGCGAAGTCGCGGATGTTCATCGCGAGCTCTACGCGGAGAACGGCGAGCTCTACGGCGACGAGATCGCGGTGAAGATCGAGCGCTGCCTCGCGGTGTCGGACTCAGAAGCCAACCGCGCCGAACAGGTGCGAGTGGAGTACCACGAGAGCTGCGCGCGGCTTCTTGACGGGTGCGACCTCTTGCTCACTCCGACGCTGCAGTGCGTTGCGCCTGCCGCGGGGATAGGTGACTTGGCCCTGCGGGAGCGCCTGATCTCGAACACCCTCCCCTTCAATACGCTCGGTTGGCCCTCCCTCGCCGTGCCCTGCGGGCCGGCAGAAGACGGCCTCCCGGCGTCGGTCCAACTGGTGGGAAGACCCGGCGCCGAGGCGCTCGTTTTGGCGGCCGGTAGCCGGCTGGCGTCCCTCATTCGAGGGACAGCCGAACGAGGGAGGCTGCCGACAACGACATAGAACGATGCTGCGTGCCTCCCTCCTTGCCGCCGTCTGTCTCGGCTTGCTCACACTCGCTCCCGCCGCGGAGGCGGCGAAGCCTGTCCGAGGTGCCGCCCCGAGGAATCTGCACGGTTTCCTCTTGCGCGCCGACGAGCCGATCGACAACTCCTTTACACGCACGCCGTCTTTCGCATGGAATCCCGTCCCCGGCGCGATTCGCTATCAGTTCCAGCTCGCGACGAGCTCGAGCTTTCGGGAGAGCGGGCTCGTCTACTCGACGAGCGCGCTGACCAGCCCGGTCGCCGCTCCCACCGTGATGTTGCCGTGGATCACCGGCAACCCGCACGCGCTGTTCGCGCGAGTACGCGGGATCACAGCGTCGGCGACGACGCCGTGGAGCAACGCGTTCGGCTTCGACATGGAGCCGGGCTCGGCGCCGAAACCGTTGCCGAGCGAGCCGGGATTGCTTCGCTGGTCACCGATCGAGGGTGCCGACGGCTACCAGGTCTGGTTCGTCGACATCAACAACCCGACGCCGAAGATGGAGACCGTCTTCACCAACGTCCTGGACGAGCGCGAGTTCTACACCTTTCACCGCACGGCGAGCTGGACCAGCGCTGTGCGCTGGAGAATCCGCGCGCTGCGCACCGACCGCACCGACGACAACATGCAGAGCCGCCAGAACGGCCTGCCTGCGGTGGGCTACGGCCCCTGGAGCCCCGTGTACAGCTCCGCGAACCCGCCGTACTTGGGCGGGCCAATCAAGCTCGTGCACACCGTCTCCGACGTCGTCTCGACCGGCGACGCCGCTTCTCCCGCCCACCGCCTCATGCCGGCGTTCACCTTCAGCGGCGACCAGACGGTCAACGGCACGAGTGCGGAGCTCTTCCGCGTGTACGTCTTCACCGACCGGCAATGCCTGAATCGCGTCTTCGCAAGCGCCGTGTTCGGCGGCCCCGCCTACGCTCCGCGCCCGTTCGGGCCGCTCTCGCTGCCGGCCGTCCCCACGTCACTCCCGGCGGCACGAGCGTCGTATCTGAATGACGGATCCGAGCCGGACAGTTACACCTTCGACGGCCTCAAAGTTCGGTCGACCGAGCTGGTGCCGGCGGCCACGCCCACGACCGCAGTTCCGGCCGACTCGGACTCGAGCTCGAGCTCGACCGCTTCACCCGCCGCCGGACCCCAGCAGATCCAGATCGGTAACGGCATTCTCGGCGCGCCTGTCGACCTGTGGGACACGGACTGGCCGGGCAGCGGGTACTACTGGACCGTCATTCCCGTCGAGGCCGTTTCACCGGGGGCGCTCAAGACCAGCACGGCTGCTGCGACCGCGATCGGCGGCACCACCATGACAGTCACCAGCGCCGTCGGCTTCTCGAGCGGCGACACCGTTCTCCTCGGCAACGCGACAAACCAGGAACCCGTCACGGTCGTCACGGTGAGCGGCAATTCGCTCTCACTTGCGGTACCGCTGAAGGCGGGACACGGCGCGGGCGAGCCGATCACGCGCACCGGCGGCAACCTCCGCTACCAGGATCTCGAGCTGGCACAGGACGTCTGCGCTTCCCCGTACAACCGCGTGGCGCGCTTCGGTAAGAACAGCGAGCCGGCGCTCACCGCTGCCGGGGAGCTGTTCGCGTCGGGCCTGTCGCCGAAGGGCCTGCTCACCTCGGGGACGAACAGCCAGGCGTTCTACGGGTCCCCGCTCGTCGCCTGGACACCGGCGCTCGGCGCCACTGTCTACGAGGTCCAGTGGAGCAAGAAGCGCTATCCGTTCAAGCCGGAGCCGAATCCCGAGAACCAGAACGCGCTCGGCACGCTCGTGCTCGGGACGTCCACGGTGCTGCCGCTCAAAGCGGGCACCTGGTACTACCGCGTGCGCGGACTCAACTACGGGCTCCCGACCGGTGCACAGCAGATGTCCTGGTCCGACCCCGCAAAAATCGTCGTCGCGAAGCCGAAATTCCGCCTCGTCGGCGGCGGCAAATAACCGGACAACAGTCAGTGGCTCTGAGCCACTAAGTCCGACGCTGCCGCTCTGGAAGCCGCGTCGCGGCCGGCACTAGCGGCTTGTGGCTCTGAGCCACAAGCTCGGAACGGCTATTGGATCGACTTGAGGAACCGGCGACCGAGGCGCTCGACGGGCGTCGGCAAGAGTCTTCGCTGTTTCTTCACTACGGAAGAGCCGAGCCAGAACGCTGTCTTGACGCCGAGGACGTATCTGTTCCGGGCTCGGTCGGCGAGCGAGTTCTGCTCCACCTTGCGCGCAACGGTCGTGGAGCCGATCACGAACCTCGCATCCTTGAAGCGGTTCGACCGGTAGATTGCCTGTCCGACGACCTTGCGTGGCCCGGGAGTCCAGGTCGTGTCGTGAAAGGCGACCCAGCCTCCGTCGACCACCTTCGGGACCCACTTCTCGAAATCCTCGAGCACAAGGTCGTACTCGTGCGAACCGTCGACGAAGAGCAGTTCGATCGGTTCGTCGAACTCGTCCGCCGCTGGTTGTGAGAGCGACGCAACCGGCCTGACGAGATCCGTGATTCCCGCGCGGTCGACGTTCGCCTTGAAGTCCCCGAAGCGATAGTCGGCATGCGGGTCGATCGCATAGATGGGAACGGACGCTCCGGCCAGCGACCCGCGTGCGAGGCAGATCGTCGACTTGCCCTTCCACGAGCCGATCTCGACGATCACACCCTTCCCGGTACACGTGCGCGCGAGATCGTACAGCGCCTCCCCTTCCTCGTCCGTCAGCCAGCCGGGAACCTCCGCGATGAGCGGCTTGACGTGCACCGTGAAGTCGTTCATTGGCCGACCTGTGGCCCATGAACGGCGGAAGGGCCGTAACGGGAAACCGGGAGGTTTCCCCCCTCTCTGATGGGAGCGAGCCGAGGGAGAGCGACGTTCATACCGCCGCGGAGCGTACGGCTTCTTCGTAGATGCGGTCGCGCTCGAACCGGTCGAGCTCCTCGGACAGCAGGTCTGAGGGCGGCGGTGGATCGCCCGAAGGGAAGGGTGCCGGTTTCCCGTCGATCTCGACGGCCTCGAGGTGGTCGGCCGGCTGGTGCTCGAGTTGGACCGGCCGCTCCAGGCGTGAACGCAACCACCCGGCAAGCAGGTCCGCCTGCGCGGCGGTGCCGGTCACGCGAATCCGCTGCACGTTCCCGATCCCGGGCCAGAGCGACGCAAGCTGCCTGCGCCAGCGGCTCGTCCGCGCCCAGGCGATGTCCGACACCACGACCCGATCGAAGATGCCCGACAGCTGCGCGTAGGAAGCGCGCAGCTCGTCCCACTCGGTGCTGTCAACGATCAGGCGATCGACGACGCCCACGAGGCTCTCGAACGAATCGCTGCCGAAAGAGGGCACGCCGCGCCAGCGGAGGAAGGCAGGCAGATCCGGCAACAGAAGCGGCTGCACGACGCTTGCAGGCGCCGCCGCGCGCTTACCGCAGAGGCGAATCCGGATCGTCTCGGCGCAGATCTGGCGGCCCTCACCCGAGGGAAAGATCTCCACGTCGACGTCCGCCTCGAGCCCGTCCTGTCGCTCGGGCTCGGGAACGAGGACGATCGTCCGAGAGGGATGCCGTTCTTCGAGCCCGGCCAGGACGTCGTCCGCCGCTTCGACCCACTCGGGCGGGACCCATGCCGTGTGCGTCATCACGCTCGTACGCTGATAGGGCACGTCCGAGCCCGGCGCGATACGCAGCGCGGCCACCTTGCGCTCGATCTCCCGGATCGACGCTAGTGCCGTCGCCATTCCCGCCCGTCGCGTTCCATCAGCTCTTCCGCCGCCGTCGGCCCCCACGTCCCAGCGGCGTAGTTCGGGAACGCCGGGCGATCGCGCGCCCAGGCCGCGACAATCGCGTCGACGAGAGCCCATTGCTCTTCCACCTCGTCGATCCGGGTGAACAACGTCGCGTCGCCGAGCATCGCGTCGAGGATCAGGCGCTCGTACGCCTCGGGCAGGCCCGTGCGGAAGGCGCCGCCGTACAGGAAGTCCATGTGCACGGTCCGGATCGTCATGCCCTGCCCTGGGACCTTGACGCCGATCGCCAGCGCCACGCCTTCGTCGGGCTGCACGTGCACGATGAGGACGTTCGGCCTCAGTCGTTCGGCGGACAGCTCCTCGAACGGCGGGTGAGGCGCACGCTTGAATTCGATCGCGATCGTCGTCTCGCGCCGTGCGAGCCGTTTGCCCGTCCGAACGTAGAAGGGCGTATCCGCCCAGCGCCAGTTGTCCACGTAGAGCTTCGCTGCGACATAGGTCTCCGTCATCGAATTCGGATCGACTCCCTCCTCTTCGCGATACGCGGGCACCTCTTCGCCTTCGATGTAGCCGCGTCCGTACTGCCCGCGGACAACCGACTTCGGCCCGGGTGTGTGCATTGCGCGCAGCACCTTCACCTTCTCGTTCCGCACGGAATCGGCGGTGAAGTCGATCGGCGGTTCCATCGCGGTGATCGCGACGAGCTGCAACATGTGGTTCTGGAAGATGTCGCGCACCGCGCCCGCCTGCTCGTAGTAGCCGGCGCGACCTTCGATGCCCATCGTCTCCGCGACGGTGATCTGGACGTGGTCGACGAACTGCCTGTTCCAGATCGGCTCGAAGATCCCGTTGGCAAACCGGAGAGCGAGCATGTTCTGCACGGTCTCCTTGCCGAGGTAATGGTCGATGCGGAAGACCTCGCGCTCATCGAAGTACTCTTCGATGGTCTTCTGCAGCTCGCGGGCAGACGCGAGATCGTGGCCGAAGGGCTTCTCGATGATGAGCCGTACCCAGCCCTGTGTCGAGCGCCGCTTGCCGAGGGCTCGGACGACCGTCTCGAAGGCTGCCGGTGGCGTCGCGAGGTAGTAGACACGGTTGCCTCTCGTCCCCCGCTCTTCGTCCAGCTCGGTCAGCGTCTCGGCGAGACCGTCCTCGCGCGCCTCGTCGGCGAAGTCCATCGGGACGTACCGCATACCGCTTGCCAGCAGCTCCCACGCCTCGTCGCGAAACTCGTCGCGCGAATACTCCTGCACGGCCTCCTTCATTCGGTCCCGGAACTCGTCGTCGCTCTCCTCCGAGCGCGAAACGCCCACGACCGCAAAATGCTCGGGCAGCAGGCCGCGGTACGCGAGCGAGTAGAGCGCAGGAAAGAGCTTGCGCTTCGTCAGGTCGCCGGATGCACCGAAGATGACGAGGATGCAGTCGTCCGGCGCTCGCCGGACCTCTAGCCCCTCGAGCAGCGGATTCTCTTGCGCGATCGCCACGGCTACCGCGGGTCCGAGCCTGCCTTCGCGCGCTCGACGGCTCTGACCGCATGTCCGCCGAACTGGTTCCGCAGAGCCGCGGCGACCTTGGCGGAGAACTTGATTTCGTCGCGCGATGCGAAGCGTGCGAAGAGCGACGCCGCTATCACCGGCGTCGGCACGTTCTCGTTGATCGCCTCGTTGATCGTCCAGCGGCCCTCACCCGAGTCCTCGACGTACGGCGCGATGTCCTCGAGCTTCGAGCCGTGCGTCTCGAATGCGGCATGCAGCAGCTCGAGCAGCCACGAGCGGACGACGGAGCCGTTGCGCCAGATGCCGGAGATCTCGTACGCGTCGAGGTCGTACTCGGAATGCTCCATGATCTCGAAGCCCTCGGCGTACGACTGCATCAGGCCGTACTCGATCCCGTTGTGAACCATCTTCACGAAATGGCCGGCGCCGGACGGACCGACATGCGCATACCCCTCCTTCGGAGCGAGCGCCGTGAAGACCGGCTCGAGCCGCTTCACCGGCTCCTCGTCGCCGCCAACCATCAGACAGAACCCGACCTCGAGGCCCCAGACACCGCCGGAGACGCCGGCGTCGACGAAGTGAATCCCGCGGTGGCTCGCTTCGACGTAGCGCCGCTTCGAGTCCCGAAAGTTCGAGTTACCGCCGTCGACGATCGTGTCGCCCTGGTCCGCGATCTCGAGCAACTGGTGGAACGTCTGCTCCGTGATCGCGCCCGCCGGGATCATCATCCAGAAGGCGCGCGGTGCCGCGAGCTGCTCCTTGAGCTGCTGCAGCGAATCGGCCGTCCGCTTCTCGACGTTCGGGTCATACGTATACATCTCGTGGCCGTGCTCACGGAGGCGGTCCGTCATGCCCGACCCCATGCGGCCGAGGCCGATCATCGCCAGCTGCATTAGAGATCCTCCAATCTGACGCGCACGATCGGGCGCCCGCGTTCGCGCAGCGAGCGGTAGTCGCCCTCGGCTTGCGCCCGGATCAGCCGGCCGAAGCCGAAGTCCTGGCCCGGAATGGGAATCTCCTCGCCGGTTTCGTCGACGACCTGGACGAAGAGCCCCGTCGGCGGACC
>JBBWZE010000114.1:0-4269 GCA_039648845.1 Actinomycetota bacterium
CGGTCGCACAACGTCGCCACGGCCGTCCTCCTCAAAGCCACCCTCGCTACAGGACTCGGCACGCCGCTCCTAGCATGGATCCTCTGGGCGATCGCCTGACCGCCGACACGGTTTCGTCCACAAACACCGGCATCGAACTTTCCGCGAACTTTGTCCACCAGCTCGGGCGACATTCCCGAACACTGGCGCAGGCGAGTCTCGTATCCTGCCTAGCGTGTCTCGTCGGGCGTACCGGATCGCACTTTACGACAAGCACGACGAGGTGATCGTAGGCGCGCAGTACATGCACGTCAGCGACGCGACGCCGACGCGCGGCTTGCCGATCGAACTACCGCAGGGGACGTGGTTCGTCCATGAGATCGTGGCGACCTGGAGCGAAGATAGGTCATCGCATTTGCTCGGCAGCGACCCTCACTACGGCGGCACGCTTATCTGTTGCCCCGATCCGCCTGACTCAGACTCATAGCCGGTCTCGTCTGGGGACATTCCTGAACACTGGCGCAGTCGAGCGAACTTTCCGCGCGTAGCCGTCACTTCCCGCGTGGCTCGTCAAACCGTCTAGCGGGGGGCGAGCAGGGCGGCGAGTCGCCACGAACCCGGAACTCCCTTCAGTTCGTGCGCTCCGCGGTCCTCGAAGACGAAGGATGAGCCAGCGACGAGGTCTTGCACGGTTCCGGAGACGAGGATTTCGCCCGGCTTAGCCATGGAGGCGATCCTGGCTCCGACGGCGACGGCGATGCCGGCGAGCTTGCCGTCCAGCCGCTCGCACTCACCGGTGTGCACGCCGGCCCTGACCTCGAGCCCGAGCGCCGGCACGTCGCGCATGAACGCTAGAGCGCACTGGATCGCGCGGCCGGGACCATCGAATGCGGCGAGGAAGCCGTCACCTGCCGTGTCGAGCTCGTCGCCCCGGAACTCGGCGAGGCGGCGGCGCATGAGCCCGTGGTGCCGCTCGAGTAGCTCCCGCCAGGCTCTGTCTCCAAGCTCGGCGGCGCGGTCGGTCGAACTCACGATGTCGGTGAAGAGCACCGTGGCGAGGACGGGGTCGGGCGATGCTGCCCGACCGACGCGAGCTACGAAGCGCTCCGTCTCGTCCATCGCGCGCTCGTGCGCTTCCACCTCGAGCCACGTGAAAAGCCCTCGCACGGACGGCAGCACAACGAGCTCGCTGGTACGGATCCGGGAGGCGACGTACGCCGCCGGTTCGCGCCGGTCCGGCGCCGCCAGCACCAGTGTCGGGATGCGCACGGCCGCGAGGACATCGCGTACGTCGGCCCCCATCGTCGCCCGCAGGAATCCGACCGCCGCGCCCGGGCTGAGGCTGCGCCGCATATGGCGGACGAACCAGTCGAGGAACTCCTCATCGCCGACTCGCTCCGGCGCCCAGTCCACCACCAGGCGGCGGAAATACTCGACCGTGCCCCAGCCCTCGCGCGCGTCGGCCAGCCGGCGACGCCATTCCTCGTCGCTCGGCGCCCACGGGTAGTCATCGTCGCGCCGAGACGTCGCGTGCGGGTCGTAGAGCACGAGCCCGGCTGTTCGCTCCGGATACGTCGCCGCAAACAGGAGCGCCAGGCGCGCGCCGTCCTGCGCGCTCCAAAGAACCGCTCGTTCCGACCCGACAGCATCCATTACGAGGCGCAGGTCGTCCATCCGCGTCTCGAGCGTAGGTGGCTCACGGAAGCCGTCAGAGAGACCTGTCCCGCGTTTGTCGAGCATGAGGACACGCGCTATCGCCGCAAAGCTCTGGAGCTGGCGGACGAGGGGCGGCTGTTCCCACGTCGTCAGTAGGTCGCCAGCGAACCCGCGGGCGAAGACGAGGTCGACCGGCCCCTCCCCGAAGACCTGGTAGGCGATCGCCACCTCACCGCTACGCGCGTATTCCACGTCCGGAACGTCCACGAAACAAGTTTGCGGTCTCGCGCCATGGCTGTCTAGCGAATACATGGCAGCAGGCCGTCAGGGGTCATTCCTGAACGCTGGCCCAGCCCAGTCGGCCCTCGCTTGTCGACCGGTTGCGATACTCGCCGGACCATGCCCTACGCTACGGTCAACGGGCTCGAAATGGCTCGAAATCGACTGTATCGCTATCGGCGAAGTTGGCGTAGCAGCCACCGGGCGCGGTATGCGGTCGCCGTCGCGTTCAGCGGGTGGTCTGTTGCGTAGAGACGCAGTTCCTTCGGTCCGTGTGCCGCCCGGTACAGCGCGAGCACGTCGGCTCTCGGGTTCCAGGGGTCGCGCGTACCGTCCTGAATAAGGAAGGCAGGAGCCGTCGCCTTCGGCACCCACTTGATCGGGTCGATGGCTGAAATCTTCTCGACGTATGCATCGAGCTTCTTCTGGCCGAGCTGGGGACAGGCGAGTCGCATGAACCCGGTGTGATGGGCGCGCCCCGACTTGAGCGCAAACGCGCGGATCCGGTGCTCGACCCCTGCCAGCACCGCGGTCACGGAAGCCCCGTAGCTGAAGCCGGCTGCGGCGATGCGTTTGCCATCTACGCTGGGTAGGGTCAGTGCGAGGTCGACGGCACGGCGTCGTCCGACGACGTAGCGCGTGAAGATCGCCAGATCCTTCGCCGCGTCGCAGGTGACGACCTCTGGGGCCGGGGGATCGACGAGGAGCGACGCAACGCTGTTGCGCGCGAGTGCGTCCGCATCGCCGAGTTCCTCGCTGCGGTCTCCGCCACGGCCCGGCGTCCAGATCACAAGCGGCCACCGCGCGCCGGCCAAAGGATGGACGAAATAGGCTGCGACCCGTGCACGCTTCGCTGCGCTGAACCTCAGGTCCTGGTGCGCGATGTTGTGCGAAACGGTGGTTTTGCCCCACACGACCTCGAGGGGTGCCGATCGGTCGTAGTCGAAAGGCGAAGCCGGGCCACGCGCGCCGGAGGTGCCTGCCGGAGGCGACATCGCAAGGGCGACCGCCGCGACGGCGGCGACAGCACGCGCGGCCGAGAGCAGACCCTTCCGGGTCACGGGGCCACGCGCCAGCTCGGCTGAGCCGTCCTGAATATTCCGAGTCCGGTTTCGCGGGATCCGAAGGGCGTCACGAGTTTCGTTGTTAAGGGCGACATGGGTCCGTTCTACGGCACGCAATTTCTCGACTAGCTCCAATCACCGATCGTCGCAGGACGCGAATTCGCAGTCAACAATCCGCTTCGGGCTGCTCAAGGAACATTTTTGAACACTCGCGGACTGCGACGGACTTGCCGCTTGAGCAGGTCGCGAAAGACGGGTGAGCCCGGGCTACGGAGCCTTCGAGATCACACCGGTGAAGGTGAGGTTGTCTGGAAACACGAACTCGAACGTTCCGTGCCCGCTCGCACTCTCATAGGCACCTGTCCCCGATGCGACCTCCCAGACGCCGTTCGAGGCTGCCGCCGTGAAAGTAAGCTGCTGCCTCACCGCGAGCGTGCCCTGCGAACCTGAGAAGACGGCGCACGCGAACTCTTCGTCTCTATCGTCTTCGGCCGTACACGACCCACGGATCGGCAGCTCAACCGTACGAACGCAGAGCTGCGGCCCAAGCTCCTGCCTCGGGGGACATTCCCGAACACTGGCGCACCGCAATGCACACTTCCCGGGCGAACCTAGTGCGACGGAGGCTCGATTCGTTGCCCGTCCGCTTCTGCCAGCGATCCGCCGTCCCGATCGGTGTGTTCGAGAGGACGACCCACTTGCGGGCAACCCTTCATATCCACTGCGGCGCGCCTTACACGATGCGCGGCCGCCAGGGCTCATGCTCGTGCGCGAGCCAGACGAGCTCGGGCTCGAGCGCGCACACCCGCAACTGGCCCACGGTGCGCGGCTCGTCGAGCTCGCCGAAGCGAACGGCCACGTCACCGCCGACGACGACCGGACGCCCGCCCGTCTCGACGACGACCACCTGCAGGCCGCGCGTGTGGCCCGGCGCCGGGACGAGGCGGAGCCCGGGCAGCAGCTCGAACTCGCCGTCGACCGGCTCGTAGCGCACGCCGGGCGCGTCGACCCACTCGCGGATCGTGTAGTTGTCCTCGGTGCGCGCGTCCTCGAGCTCCTGCCGCTGGACGTAGATCGGGCGTCCGGCGAACAGATGGTTGCCGCCGCAGTGGTCGAAGTGCAGGTGCGTGTTCACGACGACGTCGACGCCGGCGAGGTAGAAGTCCTGCTTGCTCAATGGGCTGAGGCGCGGGTCCATATCCGCCACCAACGAATGCAGCTCCGTCATGCCGGTGTCGACCAGCACGCGGGCATCGGGATGGTCGATGACGTGCACGTACACCGGCATCCG
>JBBWZE010000143.1:0-4263 GCA_039648845.1 Actinomycetota bacterium
GAGCTGGGCATGCCGGAGCGGATGGTGTGGCGCCAACCGTTCCCAGGCCCCGGTCTTGCAATCCGCATCATCGGCGACGTCACCGAGGAGCGGCTCGCAATTCTCCGCTCGGCGGATGCGATCCTCCAGGAGGAGATCCGGCGCGCCGGGTTGTACCGCGAGCTGTGGCAGTCGTTCGCCGTGCTGCCGGCGATCCGCTCGGTCGGCGTGCAGGGCGACGAGCGCACGTATGCGTATCCGATCGTTATCCGCGCGGTCACGTCGGACGACGCGATGACCGCGGACTGGGCGCGCCTGCCGTACGACCTGCTGGAGACGATCTCGAGCCGGATCATCAACGAGATCCCCGGCGTGAATCGCGTCGCCCTTGACCTGAGCTCGAAACCCCCGGCCACGATCGAGTGGGAGTAGCGGCCCCGTCGTCGCGTGCCTCCTCCGGACACGTACCGGTGCCAGGCACGGGTACGAAACTGTGACGCGTACGAGCCGCCTAGCGCACGGCGAAACCGCTGAGATCCTCCGGTTCTTCCGCGATGACGTCGACTGACTCGACCTGGGCGCCTCGCGGGCCTGATCGGCTGAAAGCGACGAGCCGCTCGACCGCGTCCGTCTCGCCTTCGAAGACCGCCTCGACTGCGCCGTCCGGCCGATTCGCCACCCAGCCCGCCACGCCGTGCTGCTGCGCGAGTCGCCGGGTCGAGTCACGGAAGAACACGCCCTGCACATGGCCGTGGACGACGACACGGCGTCGGATCACGTGTCGTATTCTCGACGATTTCGTCGGTTGGAAGCGCTGGGCCTAGGGCGTCCGGATCTTCGAGACCAGCTGCTGCTGGTGGTAGCCGGGGTTCTCGCCCGCGGCGTTGAACGTCTCGACGGATGCGACGTAGGTGAACCCGCCGCGCGAGTCGATGCCGAAATAGTCGCCGATGAAGCTCGCCGGATTGCAGATGCAGTCGAAGCGCGGCGCCGACAGCTGTGGATCCCAGGTGTGGTCGGAAAGCCTGATGTTGTGGCCGAGGGGGCGAAGCTTCGGGCGATAGAACTGGACAGCGGTGTTGATGCAGTAGTTCTGGCGCCCCTGTGGCGTACGCGGATCGAAGAGCAGCCCTGCGACGGTCGCCTCGGGGGTGCCCGACTCCGGACATGCCAGTCGCCGGTCGTAGAAAGCCACTGCGACGGTTCCACCGGGGGCGACTGCGAGATTTGGCTGCAGCGCATCGCCGCCGCCGGCAGCGTCGCCCACCTGGATCGCGCGTGACCAGTGCTTGCCGCCGTCGAACGAGCCGCGAATGAACAGCCTCGTCTGACTGCCGGCGGACTGTTCGTACGCGGCGTACAACGGGTAGAAGCGGCCGATCTTGCGGGGACCAACCGCGAAAGCCTCCCCGAAGGCGGCGCGGAACGTCGTGTTCCGGTAACCGTCGACGGTATGGCGGACGATCACCCGACGGCGCGCCCACGATTTGCCGCCGTTCCGCGACGCGGTGAACGACATCGTGTACGGCTCGTTCGAGTTGCCGAAACTCGACATCGCCAGCCAGACGGTCCCGTCCGGCGCCACGCGTGGCAGTGACCCGTTGTCGCCGATCCGCTGGGCCTGCGGCAGCACGAGCCGGGGACGGGACCAGTTCGTATGCGTCCCGTCCTTGTGCGCATCCGCGTACGAGCCGTAGATGCGCAGGTCGCTGTCCTGGCTCCCGACAGCCCAAGTGACGTAGACACGGCCGAAGTGAGGGCTGCGGCGATTCGTGTCGATCGCCAGCCATTGCTTGTCGAAGGTCTCCTTCCCTTCGAACGGAGTCCGCTCGATCAGGTCGAGCTGCCCGCCGTGTGTCGTGTTCCAGGCAGTGGCCGTTGCCGCACCGTGGGGACGGACGGCGATCCCAAGTCCCGAAGGCGGCACCGAGGGATTGACGTCCGGAGACAGGAAGAAATGTTGGCCGTTCGGGATGTACGAGAACTGGTACGGGAACACGACGGCGTAGAAGTTCCCCCACGGATCGAACGCGCCGACAGGGTCCGAGTTGTCTGTCCAGCCCTCGTAGCCGGGAATGTGGCCCTGTTGCGGCCACGTCGCGCCACCGTCGAACGACTCGAAGAAGCCGGTGAGGTGGTTATAGCCCTCGCTGTTCACGATCCACTTGCTGATCCCGATCAGGTGGCGCGCGTTCGTCGGATCGACATGCAGATCCGATTCGGAGAAGTCCTTCGCGCGGAGCGGCGGGTTGGAGACATTCTGGGCGGGATAGGGGCCGATGTTCTCTCCTGTAGTCGCTGCGCCGTTGCACAGCGTGGAGCCGCCGTCCGGATATCCCTGAGCGGGCGCAAGGCTGCCCTGGTAGTAGACCTCGGGCGCGTAACAGCTGACGCGTTGAGTGGTCGAGGCCACGCTGGTCACGCCGCTCCGCGCGTAGCTGGCCGCGAAGGCGGCATCCGACTGCGCGCCCTGAGGCGGCGCGGCGGCCGCGGCGGGTACGCAGACCCCCGCGCAGGCCGCAACCAGCGCGGCGGTGCGTCCTCTCACCCGCGTGAGCATAATGACGCGCCTTGGCCCCAATCCGGGTCATCGAGATCGTCCAGGCCCGGGACGGCCGGATTCCGTCCTCGGCTGCTACAGTTTTGCGCCGGCGGACCCGTTAGTCCGCCTTTTCCATGAAGACTTACAACGCCAAACCCGGAGAGATCGCGCGCCACTGGTACGTGGTCGACGCCGACGGTCAGACGCTCGGCCGGCTCGCCACCCGCATCGCGGACCAGCTACGCGGCAAAGGGAAGCCCGAGTACACGCCGCACGTGGACACCGGCGACTTCGTGATCGTCGTCAACGCCGAGAAGATCCAGGTGACCGGTAACAAGCTCGACCAGAAGCGGTATTACCGCCACTCCGGCTATCCCGGAGGGATTCGCAGCCGGACCTTGCGCGAGCAGCTCGAGCGCCGGCCGGAAGAGGTCCTACGCGCCGCAGTGAAGGGGATGCTCCCGAAAAACCGGCTGGCTCGCCAGCAGATCACGAAGCTCAAGATCTACGCGGGGCCCGAGCATCCGCATGGACCGCAGGCACCGCAGCCGCTGAAGTGGGAGGACAGATGAGCCAGATCGCGCAATATCGTGGTACGGGCAAGCGGAAGACCTCCGTCGCCCGCGTGATTTTGCGACCCGGCGACGGCAACACGTGGTTCAACGGTCGCACGATCGAGGATTACTTTCCGCGCCCCGCGCATCGCACGTCCGCGCTGGCTCCCCTTCAGATCGCAGGGGTGGAGGGAACGTTCGACATCCGGGTCCGCGTCCACGGTGGCGGCCCGAGCGGACAGGCAGGCGCCGTCCGCCACGGAATCGCCCGCGCGCTCGTCGAAGCCGATCCCGAGTTGCGCGTTCCGCTCAAGCGGGCCGGCTTCCTGACGCGCGACGCTCGGATCGTCGAGCGCAAGAAGGCGGGCCTGCACAAGGCGCGCAAGGCGCCGCAGTTCAGTAAGCGGTAGGTGGCGCGGCAATACTTCGGCACGGACGGGGTCCGTGGCGTAGTTGGCAAAGACCTCACCCCGGAGCTCGTCGAGCGTCTTGGCCGTGCCGCAACAGTGTGGTCCGGTCGCGGGCGCATCTTCGTCGGTCGCGACACGCGCGCATCCGGGGTCGAGCTCGAGGACGCGCTTGCACGCGGGATCGCCTCCGTCGGCGGCAATGCAGTCGTCGCGGGTGTCCTACCGACGCCCGCCGTCGCCCTCTTGACGCTCGACCTCGGGTGCGTCATCACCGCATCGCACAATCCGCCCGAATACAACGGCGTGAAATTCTTCGACCGTGACGGAAAAAAGCTGTCCGACACGCAGGAGGAGGAGATCGAAGCGCTGCTCGAGACGCCGGGCAGCGGCGGCGGCGACATCGACGAGGTCGGTGTAGCCACTGACAGCTACCTCGAGCACGTCGTCGAACGATTCGGCTCCGACCTCAGCGGGTTGAAGATCGGCGTCGACTGCGCGAACGGCGCCTACTCCGGGCTCGCCCCGAAGGCGTTTAAGGAGCTCGGCGCAGAAGTCACCGCAAACGGGGACCAGCCGGATGGCACGAACATCAACGTCGGCTGCGGTGCGACCGACCTGCGCGCGCTCCAGCGCACCGTCACGGAACTCGACCTCGACCTCGGTGTCGCCTTCGACGGTGACGGCGACCGCATGCTCGCGGTCGACGGGAACGGCGACATCGTCGATGGCGATCAAATCGTCTCGGTGCTCGCGCTCGACCGCGATGTCGACCTGGTCG
>JBBWZE010000164.1:0-2578 GCA_039648845.1 Actinomycetota bacterium
CGCCTGCCGCCCCGATGACCGTCACGACCCTGCACGTTCGTTCCAAGCCGGCCTCCTCGAAGGTCGTCTTGAGGAGGTCGAGCTCGGCGTCGCGTCCCACGAGCGGCGAGTCGAGCCGCCGGCTCCACCCCGGCGCACCCGGAACCACGTCGAGCACGCGCCAGGCGGGCAGCGGCTGAGCCCTCCCCTTGGTGTCGATCGGCGCCGCCCGCTCGAACACGAACGCGTTGCGGACGAGCCGATGGGTGGTTTCGCCAACGAGGATTTCCTCAGACTGCGCCGACTGCTCCAGCCGTGCCGCGGTGTTGACCGCGTCGCCGGCGACGAAGCTCTGCCCCGGACTCGGATCGCCCGCGATCACCTCACCGGTGTCGATGCCCGTGCGGCTTGCGATCGTGACGCCCCAGATACGCTCGAACCCCTCGTTCAGCCGCGCGAGCGCCGCGTTTATCTCAACGGCGGCCCGGACCGCGCGGAGCGCATCGTCCTCGTGCATGAGCGGGACGCCGAATACCGCCATCACAGCATCGCCGATGAACTTCTCGACGGTGCCGCCGTGTCGTTCGATTACGGTCTGGACGGCCTCGAAGTACTGTGACATCACGGCCCGGACCGCCTCGGGGTCGAGCGTCTCGCCGAGCGGTGTCGAGTCTGCGACGTCGGAGAACATGACCGTCACGGTCTTGCGTACTTCCGCCCTCGTGCTGTCACTTGCGGACACCGCTCCCCCAGACCCGTCGACGCTAGCCATTGTGGTCACAAACCCGTGTTCGCGGCAATCGCAAACGGCGTTGTCCTGCTTGACACAGGCTTGGAAACGGAGTAGGACGGCCTAGTCGGCGACCGGGAGAGGTGATTCTGTGGTGCATGCGGACGACAAGAAGATGAAGGCGCTACACGAGGCCTTGAAGGCGATCAGGGAGGACCCCGCCGCGTTCAAAGACAATCCCAAGAAGAAGGCTCCCGACCTGGACGATGATGCGGCAGCCGTGTTCGCGGCGATGTCCGATGCGGAGTTGCAATGCGTCCTAGAGACCGACGAAGCCATGAAGAAGGCGGGGTTCACGATCGGGTCCGGCGACCTCAGCGTGCGGATGGTCTAGCCTGTGGGAGCCGTCCGTGCCGCCAGCGCGGCGGATCGACTTCGCTGGAAAATCAAGCTCATGGAACAGGAGCTGGCCGGCGCCACGCAGCTGTTCTTCAACGATCCAAGAGTTGCCCAGCTGTATCGCGACTACCTCGTCGCCTATCACGGCATCCTGCGCGCGACGATCCCGCTCTTTCAGACCGCTCGGCGCGACGCGCTCGCGCGTGACGACTCAGCCTCACGAAGGCTGGCGTCGTATCTCGAGACGCACATTGAAGAAGAAGCGGGCGAGGACGAGTGGCTTCTCCAGGACCTGGAAGTGCTCGGCTTGGAGCGGTCGACAGTCCTTGAGCACGTCCCTTCACCGAACGTGGCGCGTCTCGTGGGTGCTCAGTACTACTGGGTGCTTCACGTAGACCCGGTCGCCGTTCTCGGCTATCTCGCCGCACTGGAACGCGACCCGCCTTCACTCGAATTCATAGATGACCTCGTTCAGCGGACCGGACACGACCGCGCGGCGTTTCGTACGCTCATCGCTCACGCGGAGCGCGATCCGGACCACGCCGAGGAACTCGACGACCTGCTCGATCGCATCGAGCTCACCGACGAGCAATGGCTCCTCGTGAGCCTCAGTGCAATGAACACCGTTCACATGCTCGCGATGGTGCTAAAGGAGATCGTCCAGCCAGCCGCTCTGGCCCCGGCCGGAATCGAACTAGCACAGGGCTAGGAAACCCAGGCGGCCGTCCAACTGCGGCGCCTCCCAACACTCACGGTCACCATCGGCGCGCCGCCCTAGATCGCTTTATCTGGCAGTCGATTCAGGCGTTCGCAACGACCTCACGAACCTCGGCATCCTCGAACGTCACCGCGTCGGGCATCATCGATGGCAGCTGCTCTTTGGCACGATTCGCAGCGTCCTCTGAGTCGAAGATGACCATCGACAGTCCGGTGTTGTTCTTCCGCGTCCAGTAACCGGCGACAAAGCCGGGGGCCTGCGATACCCCGGGCACGGTCTTCGCGCGCAGATGACTTTCGGCGGCCTCGGGGTCGTTGATTTTGACCTTGACGACGACGGCATGCATGCTGGTCTCCTCTGCTGCTGGGAATGGCAGCCGCGAGTCTAATCGACGAAGCCCTCTACTCAAACTCTCGCTCAGCGCATTCCCGAAAGTAGAAAACGAGCTCGTCATCGGTGTCGAGGTGGCAGACGGGGCCAGGCCCCAAGGAAGGTGCCCAGCGGCGGTCGCTTCAACTTTTTGCGCCACAGCTCGGCCGCCGCCCGGGGAGAAACCTAGGCGCGACCGAGGGAGCCCCTGGGCACGCTTCGCCACAAGTGTATGACCTTGGCGGGATCTTCTAACTAGGGGAGGCCCTCGCTGGCGACAGCGCGTCGGCGCGACTGCGGTGGCACCAACGCGTCAAGGCGAAGGCCTACCCCGAGCCCCCGCTTACCCGCCACAGGAACCACGAAGCGCCCTGGAAGATTGA
>JBBWZE010000195.1:0-5026 GCA_039648845.1 Actinomycetota bacterium
CGCGTCGACCCCGACGGCCTCGCCGAAGTGCGCGAGTACCTCGAAGGCTTCTGGGAAGAGGCGCTCGCCAACTTCAAGGCGGCGGCCGAGCAAGAGGAAGGGAGGAAGAAGTGACGGTGACTGCAACAGAGACGATTCGCAAGGAGATCTTCGTCGACGCTGCGCCGGAGACCGCATTTCGCGTCTTCACGGAGCAGACCGCGGCCTGGTGGCCGCTGCAGCAGTACGGGATCTTCCTCGAGGACGCCGAGACGGTCGTCTTCGAGGACCGCGACGGCTGGCGTCTCGTCGAGAAGGCGAAGGACGGTCGCGAGACCGAGTGGGGCGAAGTGCTCGACTACGAGGTGGCCAGCCGGATCCGCTTCACGTGGCATCCTGGGCGTGACTCCGACGACGAGCCGACCGAGGTCGAGGTGACGTTCACGGCGGACAAGAACGGCACGCTCGTCGTCCTCGAGCATCGGGGGTGGGAGAAACTCACCGCCGAGCGCCGCGCGGGCCGCGAAGACTACGACAACGGCTGGCCGGGCGTGCTCGACCAGTACCGGCGGGCCGCCGAGGCCTAGCGGAACAGGTCTCGTTCCTCAGGAATGACGAGGTCGCGGGCACGTCCGTCGCCCGCGACCTCGAGGCCGCGAACGATCGCCGCAGGAACGCCGTCGACCTTTCCCATTACGAGCTCGGCCGCGCTCGCGATCTCGTCCGCGACCGCGATCATCGTCGAGTGCAGCTCGTAGCCGACGCGGTCACGCGTCCCGCGCAGGTCGCGCATCACCTCCAGCCCAGACGCGCCGAGGGCGACGTCGATCGTTCCCTGCCGCCACGGCCGCCCGAACGAATCGGTGACGAGTACGGCGACCTCGCGACCGGTGAGCCCGCGGATGCGGTCACGGACGCTCTTCGCGGAGGCATCCGGATCGTGAGGAAGCAAGACGAGCATCTCCGGCTCCGGCGCATTCGACGCGTCGACGCCGGCGGAGGCGCAGATGAAGCCGTGCGTCGTCTCGGCGATGACGAGCGGCGCCCGTACCCGCACGACGCGTGCGGCCTCGCGGAGGATGACCTCGATGCGGCGCGGATCCTCGTCGTCGCCGGCGATCTCCAGCGCCTGCTCCGACGGCTCGATGCCCACGAGACTGACGACCCGGCCTTCGGCTTTCGACACGATCTTCTGCGCGAGCACGACCACGTCGCCGTCCTCGAGCACGAGCTTGGCGGTGATGAGCCCGGCCAGGTCGTCCCCGGCCTCGATCTCCGGCAGGCCGTTGACCGGGATGATGCGAAGCTCGCCGCTCAGGGCAGTCCAGTGAGACGGATGCCGGCGTGGGCCTTGTAGCGCTTGTTCACGTTCAGGATCACGGAGGTCATCCCTTCGAGGGCACGAGAGTTCTCGAGCGGGCCGGCATCGATGGCACGTTCGGCCACGCGGCCGGCGAGCTCGAGCGAGAGCTCCTTCGCGCGATCTTCACCCCCGCAGACCAGCGCGTCGCCGGGATCCCCTTCGATCAGGTTCACGGCAGCGAACGACTGCAGTCCCGAGGCGACCGGCGCACGGACGACGCGGGCGACCTCTTCGGCAAGCGAGCCCTGATGGCGCCCCGGAAGCACGCCTTCCTTGGTGAACCGCAGGTCGCTGGCGACGCAGAGGATGGGAGTCATCGCGATCGCCGCCGAGAGCTCCTTCGCGGTCTCGAGCGTCGCATTCGACTTCACGGCCAGGACGACGAGGTCGGCGTCCGCGACGACGTCTTCGTTGCGACCGCCGCCCACGATGCCGAGCTCCGCTGCCGTTGCCTGTGCTCTCGCCGCGTCCCGCGAGCCGACGACGACCTCGTCCTTCCCGATCTCGTGGAGTCTCTTTGCAAGCGCCCGGCCGAACGCGCCGGTGCCCCCGATGATCGCAACCTTCATGCGAGTGCAACCGCATCGAGCGCCGCCTCGGCGAGGCGCCTGCGCGCGGCCGAGTCACGCATGAGCGTGTGCGTGACGATCGGCCGGACCCCGGCATTCGCGACTGCATTGGCATCGGCGGCATCCTCCTCGTCGATCACGAGCGCATCGATCAGCCCCGGATAACAGCTCGCTACGTGCGCAGCCGTGGTCCCACCCTGAAGTCGCTGCAGCATTCCCGCGGCAGGGCCTTTGACAGCGCGGCCGCCGATGAGCGGGCTGACGGCGACGCACGGAACGCGTCTCCGCTCCAACGCGGACCTGATCCTCTCCACGGCCAGGATCGGACCGATCGAGACGAACGGATTGCTCGGTGCAAGGAGGATCAGATCCGCCTCGTGGAGCGCGTCGAGCACGCCCGGCGCGGGGCGCGCATCCGTCGCGCCTGCGAAGCGGACACGGTCGACGGGGTCGCGATGCGCACGAGCGACGAACCAGTCCTGGAAGGAGAAGCTCCCGTTCGTCGTGTCGAGCCACGTGCGCAGCTCCTCGTCCGTCGCGGGGAGAATCGTGGCCTCGACACCGAGGACGGCAGCGAGTCGCGCTGTCACAGTGGACAGCGGCGCGCCTTCCTTCAGTGCTTGGGTGCGTACGACGTGCAGCCCGAGATCCCGGTCACCGAGGCGAAACCACGACTCGCCGCCGAGCGACTCGACGGTCGCGAGAGCGTTCCATGTCTCGTCGGCCCTGCCCCACCCGCGTTCCTCGTCCGCGAGGCCGGCAAGTGCGTAGAGGACGCTGTCGAGGTCGGGCGAGACGGATAGACCGAGAACTTCCAGATCGTCGCCGACGTTGACGATCGCCGTGACCGACGCTGGATCGACGGCTTCGACGATCCCACGCAGAAAACGCGCGCCGCCGACGCCCCCGGTGAGAACAGCGACCTTCACCTGCGGGCCAGCTCGTTCAGGTATTCGCGGGTGTGCTTTCCGACTCGGTCTCGCACACGCTCTACGTCGTCCCATGTGTCGACGTCGTCACGAATCCCCGGCAGGACCAATCCGACCGCACCGAGATGCTCGGTGAATCGAGCAGCGCTCCCGGGACCGTACAGTGGCTTGAATTCGCTGACGTCGCGAAGCGCGAGTGCATTGGTCGTTCCGTCGCGAGCTGCAACGAGCGCCGGCGCGGCTGCCGTCAGCTGCTCGATCTCGGCGCTGGTAACGCACGGGAGGTCGGCATTGAGAATGGTCACGGGCCCACGGTGGGCCGCCAGACTGCCCGCCACGGCCTCGCCCTGCCCGCCCGGCCCGTCGATGACGAGCGCCTCTTCGGAGAGCTCGCTCACAGCATCCGTGACGTCGGACAGCATGGCGAGCGCGAGCTTAGGGTCTCCGAGCCGCGTCTTGCCGCCGATGCGATAAGGAATGACGTACGTCGTCACGGAGCAAGACTAACCAGCCGATGCCGAATTACCCCGACAACTCAGCGATCGCTGAACGCCTCGAGGCGTTTGCGACCCTGCTCGACCTTTCGGGCTCGAGCTTCTACACCTCACGCGCTTACCGCCGCGCAGCGGAGACGATCCGCGAGACGAAGGCGCCCGTCGCCGAGCTCGTCGCCAACGGTCGCGTGCAGGAGTTGCGGGGGATAGGTGCCGGGATCGCGACCCGCCTGCGCGAGCTCGTCGAGACCGGGCGCATCGCCGAGCTCGACGAGCTCGAGCGCGAAGTGCAGCCCGAGCTGATCGGGCTAGGACGGTTTCTCGGTGTGGCGCCGAAGCGGATGGTCGAGATCGGAAAGGCGCTCGGCGTCACCACGGCCGAGGAGTTTCGGGCTGCGGCGCGCAAAGGGCGGCTGACGTCGGTTTCCGGGATCGGACCGCAGACGGAGCAACGCCTCCTCGCCGCACTGGAGCGCGAAGGGAAGCCGCAGCCCGCGAAAGGAATGCTTCTGAATCGAGCGCGCGAACTGCTCGAGGAGATCGCGGCGGGGGTCGACGCCGACGTTGCGGGCGATCCCCGCCGCTGGGCCGACGTGTCATTCGACCTTGCAGTCGTCGCTTCGGCGACTCGCCCCGCGCCGGTGCTCGACGCCTTCGAAGCGCTCCCGTCGATCGTCTCCGTCCTGGAGCGGAGCGAGCGACGTGCCGTCGGGGTGACTGTCGACGGCATGCCGGTCGAGCTCGTGGTCGCAGAACCGGCGCGCTTCGGAACCGAGTTATTGATTGCCACCGGGGCAGAGGCATACGTCGCAGGCCTGGGTCGATTGCCATCTGGTCCGGACGAGGAAGCTGTGTACGCGCAGCTCGGCATTCCGTGGTGTCCACCCGAGCTGCGCGAGCAACTGTTCCGAGGTGAGCCGCCGCCGCTCGTGACTCGCGACGACATTCGCGGTGACCTTCACATGCATTCGACCTGGTCGGACGGAAAGGCCTCCATCCTCGAGATGGCGACGGCGGCGCGCGAGCTCGGCTACGAGTACGTCGCGATCTGCGACCACACCCCGAACGTCCGCGTAGTGCCCGGCCTTGACGCGAACGACCTCCGGCGGCAGGGCGAGGAGATCGCGGCGGTCAACGAGAAGCTTGCGCCCTTCCGCGTCCTGAGAGGCACGGAGGTGGACATCCGGGCCGACGGCACGCTCGACCTTCCCGACGACGTGCTCCAGGAGCTCGAGTGGGTGCAGCTCAGCCTGCACGCCGGGCAGCGACAGCAGCGCGACGAGCTGACGCGCAAGGTCACGGAGGCGATGCGGCATCCCGCGGTGCGCGCGCTGAGCCATCCCAGGGGTCGGATGATCAACCACCGTCCTCCGAATGCCCTCGATCTCGAGCGGACCTTCGAGGTCGCGCTCGAGACGGGCGTCGCGCTCGAGACGAACGGGCTGCCGGACCGCCTCGACCTCTCCGGGCCCGAGATCCGGCTCGCGCTCGAGGCCGGCGTCCCGATCGTCGTGTCCACCGATGCGCATTCGGTACGCGGACTCGGCAACATGCGGCTCGCGGTACATACAGCGCGCCGCGGCTGGGCGACTGTGGCCGACATCGTCAACACGCGGCCGCTCGACGAGGTGCTGACAAGCAGGCGCTGACTACTTGCTGCAGAACTCGGGGCCGCGAATCGGGCGGGCGGTT
>JBBWZE010000215.1:0-2671 GCA_039648845.1 Actinomycetota bacterium
ACGAGGCTCCGTGCAGGAGAAGGTCACGTTGCCGATGTAACGGTGAGGCAGCGCCTCTGCGGGGCTCTGGATGCAGAAGCCGTTGCCTTCCGGGTCGCGCATCACTGTCCACGTTTCAGAGAGATCGTCGATCGCGTGCGACTTCGTCTCGACGAGCCGTCCGCCAAGCTCCAGTACTCGCCTTAGCTCCGCTTCGCGGTCGGGGACATTGATGTCGAGGTGGATGGGAAGCTCAATCGTCTGGGACTTTTCCATCCGGTTGAAGAGCAGGCTTGTCCCTTCACCGCGCGGATCGGTGGCGATCCAGCTGTCGCCCGCTGGAGCAGGCTCATAGTTGAGGAGGCCAGACCAGAATTCGGCGACGCGCGCTGGATCGGCGCAGGAGAACGTGACGTGGAGCAACTGCAGCATGTGGCTAGAGCGCGCCGGGTCAGCCGACGCAGAACGGGTTCCCTTCGGGGTCGCGCATGATCGTGAAGGTGAGGTTCGTTCCCTTCTTCGTCTCGACGACGATCGCGCCGGCTTGCGTCAGCCGCTCGATTTCGGCTTCCCTACGATCGCTCGCGAAGTCGAGATGGATCGGATGGGACTCGGGCCGGGACTTCTCACGCCGCTGGAAGTAGAAGCGTGGCCGGCCACCGTCCGGTGGTTTCGTGACATGAAACCCGCTCAGCTCTGGTTCGCCGACGCCGGCGTCTCGAAACCGTTGGACGATTGACGGGTCGACGTCCTCGTCAGGCCAACCTAGTGCGAACGCCCAGAAACGGCCGAGCTCGCGTGGCTCTGCGCAGGAGAAACTCACGTTCCAGATGTGCCGGCGCGTCGTGCTCGGCGGACTTTCGACGCAAAAACCGTTGCCTTCGGGGTCGCGCATAACCGTCCAGGTGTCGGACAGGTCCCCGACGCGGAATGACTTCGTCTCGACGAGCCGGCCACCGAGCTCGAGGATCCGCTCGCGCTCGGCTTCATGATCCGGGACGTTGATGTCTAGGTGAATCGGCATCTGCAGCGTCTGGGACTTCGCCATCCGGTTGAACAGCAGGGTTGTCCCCACCCCACGTGGGTCCTTGGCGGTCCAGCTCTCGCCTGCGGAAGCGGGCTCGTAATCGAGGAGCGCCGACCAGAACTCAGCAAGGCGGCCCGGGTCGGCACAGGAGAAGGTGATATGGACCAACTGCAGCACGACACCATCCTAAGCAGCGATCCGCCGGCGCCGGCCCGCACCCCCACCCAGAACGGGTGGGGTGAACACCCGCCACCCTCGCGGTCGACACTAGCCCCTTGACACGGACACCGCTGTGCCGGTTGAGCGCCGACTTCAGCGCAGGGCAATCAGGCGAGCCCGGAATCAAATGGAGGCGACCGTGCGGCCGCCTCCGTTTGATTCTGCTTGTCGTGCGAGCCTACCGCCGTTCGCGGTCGCGGCCACGTCCGCCGCCGCCGCGCCCGCCTCGGTCGCGCGGCCGCTCCTCCTCGCGCTCGCGAGGCGGAGCGTCCTTCGCCCGCTCGATCAGCTCCTCGGGGCTGACCGTGTTGCCGTTCTCGTGCTTCTGGATCAGCTTCAAGCCGATCCGCCCACGAGCCTTGTCGACCTCCTGCACGAGGACGTCCAGGATGTCGCCGCGATTGATCACGTCCTCGATGTGACCGACCCGCCCCGGGCCGACGTTCGAGACGTGCAGCAGTCCGTCGGTGCCCTTCTTCAACTCGACGAACGCGCCGAATTGCGTGGTCTTCACGACCTTCGCATTCCGGAACTCGTCGCCGACCTCGGGCTCCTTCGTCAACGCCTGGACCGCAGCGATCGCCGACTCCGCCTTCTGGCCGTCGGTTGCGTAGATGAGGATCGTGCCGTCCTCTTCGATGTCGATCTGCACCTCGTGGTCGGACTCGAGCGCCCGGATCGTCTCGCCGCCCTTGCCGATCACCATGCCGATCTTTTCGGGATCGATCTTCACGGTCGAGATGCGCGGTGCGTTCTCGTTCAACTCGGTCCGCGACTCCGGGATCGCCTCGAGCATCTTGTCGAGGATGATCTCGCGCGCGCGCTTGGCCTGCTCGAGCGCGGCCTGCATGATCTCCCGCGTCACGCCGGTGATCTTGATGTCCATCTGCAGACCGGTGATGCCTTCGCGCGTGCCGGCGACCTTGAAGTCCATGTCACCGAGGTGATCCTCGGCGCCCTGGATGTCAGTGAGGATGACGTAGTCGTCGCCCTCCTTGACGAGGCCCATGGCGATGCCGGAGACCGGTGCCTTGATCGGCACGCCGGCGTCCATCAGCGCGAGCGTCGACCCGCAGACCGAGCCCATCGACGACGAGCCGTTCGACTCGAGCGTCTCGGAGACGATGCGGATCGTGTACGGGAACTCGTCCGTCGACGGTATGACCGGCTCGAGCGAGCGCTGCGCCAGTGCACCGTGACCGATGTCGCGGCGTTTCGGGCCGCGCATGAAGCCCGTCTCCCCGACCGAGTAAGGCGGGAAGTTGTAGTGGTGCATGAAGCGACGGTCGGTCTCCAGTGAGAGGTCGTCGATCCGCTGCCCCTCCTTCGCCGTGCCGAGCGTCAGCAACGACATGATCTGCGTCTGCCCGCGCGTGAAGAGGCCCGAGCCGTGCACGCGCGGCGAAACGCCGACCTCGCACTCGATCGGACGGATCTCCTCCGGAC
>JBBWZE010000139.1:0-12108 GCA_039648845.1 Actinomycetota bacterium
GCTGCGCATTGATGAAGTCACCTGCCGCCGGAATGAACGTGAGCAGCGTCCCCGCAACCACGCCCGGAAGAGACAGCGGCAAGGTTACGCGCAGGAACGCCTTCCACTTGCTCGCGTAGAGATCCTGCGCCGCCTCGATCAAGCGTTGGTCGATCTGCTCGAGCGAGACGTACAGCGGCAGCGCCATGAACGGGAAGAAGTTGTAGGTGATGCCGGCGACCACCGCGGTCGAGGTCGCGAGCAGGCGACCGTCATTGCCGAGAATCCCGACGTCACGCAGGACGCTGACCACCGGGCCCTGATCGGCGAGGATCGACTCCCAGGCGAGCGTCCGGATCAGATACGTGACGAAGAAGGGCGCGACGATGAAGAGGAGCAGCAGGTTCTTCCAGCGCCCACCACGAAACGCGATCCAGTACGCAAGCGGGTAGCCGAAAAGCAGGGCCAGGACGGTCGCGATCCCCGCGTATTCCAGCGAGCGGATGAAGTGACCCCGGTAGTTCCGGATCGCATCCCAATAGTTCCCCCACGCCCACGTGAAGGCATAGCCCACGTCGAAGTTTCCCGACTCGAGTGACTGATAGGCGAGGAAGCCGAGTGGGACGAGGAAGAACAGACCTAGATACAGCAGCCCAGGCCCAAGCAGGAGGTACGGCGTGAGATTCCGGTGACGGTGCAGGAATCCCATGCCCACCGACTAGCCCGAGATGAGGTTCTGCCAGGCGGTGGTGTACTTCTCGTTGTTCAGCGCTGCTGAGTCGAAGTTGTGCGCGTTGTCGAGCATCTCCTTCGTTGGGAAGATCAGCGTGTTCTTGGCGATCGAAGGGTCTTGCTTGAGCAGAACTTCCTTGGCTCCGACGACCGGGCAGATGTAGTTGACGTAGTCCTCGACCGCCGCCGCGACCTTCGGGTCGTAGTAGTAGTTCATGTAGACGGACGCGGTGTAGACGTTCCCGCCCTTCGGGATCAGCATGTTGTCCGTCCAGATGCCTCCGCCTTCCTTCGGCAGGTTCCAGTGGAGATGCTTGTTGTCCGCCTCCAGTTGAACCACATCACCGGACCACGCGAAGCAGGCATTGAGGTCGCCTTTCGCAAGCGGCCCGCTGTAGTCGTTCCCGGTGAACTGCCGGATCTGGCCGGAGTCCACGGCCTTCTTGACGCGCTTGAACGCGCGCTCCCAGGAGGCATCGGTCACCTTCGTCGGGTCGTCGCCGTTCGCCGCCATGATCAAGGGCATCGTGTCGCCCACGCCTTCGAGGAGCGTGACCTTGCCCTTGAGCTTCGGATTCTCGAGCAGGTCGGAGACCGTGAGCACGGGATCGGTGAGCTTGTCGTTGTACGCGATCCCCGTGAGACCGGACTGCCAGGGAAGGCTGTAGTCGCGATTCGGGTCCCAGTTCGGATGCTGCAGCGTTGGCTCCAGGTTCTTGAAGTTCGGGATCGCGCTCTTGTCGAGCTTCTCGACCCAGCCTTTCTTGATCAGAAGGGACGGATAGCGCGAGTTGTCGGTCATCACGATGATGTCGCGGTCGATCGACTGCCCGCGGGAAAGCGGCCCCTGGATCTTGCCGAAGTAGGTGGCGTTGTCGTTGATGTCCTCGGTGTACTGGACAGTCGTACCCGTCTTCTTCTTGAAAGCATCGAGCGTCGGGTGGCGTTTCGTCTTCTCGTCGATGTCGATGTAGAGCGTCCAGTTCGAAAAGCGCAGGGTCTTCGCGAGCGTCTTGTTCGCGGTCGTAGACGCCGCTTTCTTGCTCGTGCCGCCACAAGCCGCGAGCACGCCCGGCACAGTGAGGAAGGTGCCACCCGCCGCCGCGCGGCGGAGCAGCTGGAGTCGGGTCAGGCCATCTGTCATTCGGATCCCTCCAGTGAGTCGACGACGAACGTGCTTTCCGGGCTCCAGCTGAGCGTGAGCCTCTGACCGGGAGCGGCGCCGTTCAATCCCGGCGACGCATTCTGACGGTAGACGGTCAGGCGGCCGCACCCTGTCTCGACGATGTACTGCGTCGAGACGCCGACGTAGGCCTCCTCGACGACCGTGCCGTCGAGTGAGTTCGCTTGCCCCTCTCCGAGCTCGATCTTCTCGGGCCGGATCCCGACGGCGACCTCTCCTGTGCGGCCCGCGAGCGCGTCAGCCCGGACGCGCACCTCGGGCCCGCTGCGCAGCCGGACCGTGTCGGGACCGCTGACCAGGCCGGGAATCAGGTTGGACACGCCGAGGAAGCCGGCGACGAAGGCCGTCGAGGGCGTTTCGTACAGCTCCGTCGGGGTGCCGAGCTGCTCTATCCGACCGTGGTTCATGACTGCGATCTGGTCGGCCATCGTCATGGCTTCTTCCTGGTCGTGGGTGACGTGGACGAACGTGATGCCGATGTCGTGCTGGATCCCTTTCAACTCGAGCTGCATCTGCTTGCGCAACTTCAGGTCTAGGGCACCGAGAGGCTCGTCCAGCAAGAGCACCTTCGGTTTGTTGACCAGAGCCCGGGCAAGTGCAACCCGCTGCTGCTGCCCACCGGAGAGCTGACGCGGTTTGCGTTTCTCCATTCCCTCCAGCCCGACGAGTCGGAGGATCTCGTTCACCTGTCCGGTCAGCGTCTCTCCTCGCACCCCTTGACGGCGGAGCCCGAACGCAACGTTCTCGAAGACGGACAAATGCGGAAAGAGGGCGTAGGACTGGAAGACGGTGTTGACGTCCCGCTTGTAGGACGGCAGCCCGCTGACCTCGGCGTTGCCGAGATAGATCTGCCCCGCTGTCGGCTGCTCGAAGCCGCCGATCATCCGCAGCGTCGTCGTCTTCCCGCAACCAGACGGTCCAAGCAAGGCGAAGAAGCTGCCGTGCTCGATCTCCAGGCTGAGCCGGTCGACGGCCGTGACATCCTCGAAGTGCTTCGTAACGTCGACGAGCCGGACGTCTGCGATCCCGGTCATCAGTGCAGACGCGTCCAGGCCTCGGCCAGGACATCGCCGAGAATCGAGACGATCTGATCGAACTCCTGTTGTCCCGCCACGAGCGGGGGTGATATCTGGATGACTGGATCGCCCCGGTCGTCCGCGCGGCAGATGAGACCGCGCTCGAACAGCGCCGGGGAGAGAAAGCCGCGAAGCAGCGTCTCGCACTCCTCGTCATCGAAGGTCTGACGCGTCTCCTTGTCCTTCACGAGCTCGATGGCGTAGAAGAAGCCGGTCCCACGAACGTCGCCGACGATCGGAAGGTCGAGGAGTTGCTCGAGGGTCTGGCGGAACGTGTCCCGCGTCTCTGCGACGTGCTCGACGATGCGGTCCCGCCGCATGATCTCGATGTTCTTCAACGCAACCGCCGCCTGCACCGGATGGCCGCCGAAGGTGATCCCGTGAGAGTACATCCGCGTCCCTTCCATGAAGGGCTCCATCACCCGGTCTGACGCGACGACCGCGCCGATTGCGGCGTACGATGAGGAGAGGCCTTTAGCGATCGTCATCAAATCGGGCCGGATGTCGTACACCTCGGAGCCGAACCACGCCCCGAGGCGGCCGAAGCCGGTGATGACCTCGTCGGCGCAGAGCAGGATGTCGTAGTGGTCGCACAGCTCTCGGACGCCGCGCCAGTACCCCTCCGGCGGCGTGAATGCACCGCCGGCGTTCTGCACCGGCTCGAAGATCACCATCGCAATCGTCTCCGGGCCTGCGGCCTCGATCGTCTGCTCCAGCTCGTCGAGCAGGAAGGCCGTGAACTCCGCCTCGCTCTCGTCGGGTGGACGGTGATAGCGGTTCGTGTTGCGAACGTGATGCACCCCGGGCACGAGCGGTTCGAACGGCTCACGGATTGCAGGGATCCCGTTGATCGAGAGCGCACCCATCGTTGTCCCGTGATACGCGATGTGGTGCGAAATGGCCTTCCACCGGCGTCGCGAGCTCTGTTGAAGAGCCTCCATCGCATCGAAGTCGACGACGGGCTCGACTCGCTGCCCCGGCACACGCGCGGCGCGAAAGCGCATCTCGCCTCTGGCGGCGTAGTACTGGCGCGCGAGCTTCCAGGCCGACTCCACGGCCTCCGAGCCTCCTGAGACGAAGAAGAGCCTGTTCAGGTCACCGGGCGCAAGCGAGGCAATCTCGGACGCCAGCTCGATCGCCCGCGGATGTGCGTAGGACCAGTTCGTGTAGAACGGCAGCTCGCGCATCTGCGCCGCTGCGGCCTCCCCCATCTCCTCGCCGTAGCCGTAGCCGATGTTGACCGAGAAGAGACCTGCGAGCGCATCGAGATAACGCTTGCCGTGGGCGTCTTCGAGATAGCACCCGTCTCCCCGAACGATGATCGGCACCTCGGCGTCCCGGTAACCCCCCATGCGCGTGAAGTGGAGCCAGAGATGCTCGCGTGCCGCGCGCTGGAGATCCAGCGTCTCGGGTGCCGTCGTCGTCAATTCGCCTCCCCCACTCGCGTGCCCCAGTCGTAGAGCTGCTTGACCATCTGCAGGTACAGGAACGTCTCGGTCGAGACGACTCCTTCGAGCGCGCGCATCCTGTTCGTCAACTCGAGCAGCTCACGGCGATCGGTGGCCACGACCTCGACGACGAGGTCGTACTGGCCAGCGGTGACGACGACGTAGTCGGCTTCGATCCAGCTCGCGATCTCGTCGGCGACGAGCTCGGGTGATCCTGCGGTCTTGACGCCGATGAGCGCTTGTTCGAAGCCGAGGCCAAGCGGGTTCGTCACTCCGACGACCTGCAGGATGTCCTCGCCGCAGAGCCGCGCGTACCGCGCCCGGATCGTCGCCTCCGAGACGCCGAGCCGCGTCGCGATGGCTCGGAAAGACTCCCGGCCATTGGCCTGCAGCGCCTCGATGATCCCCTGGTCAAGGGCGTCGATCCGGGGCGGGGCGCTGATCGGCCCCCGGCGAGGCTCGGCGAGAGCCGGCTGAGCGATGGTTCTACGCAAAGCGAGGCGATTCGTACCATGCGGTGCGCATTCGGTCAATGTGCGGCCCTACTTGAACTCGCAATGCGAATGTTGGATGCTCCCCTCCCAAAACCATTCGGGGGAGGAGCGGAAATGGCGAGAACACCGCTGGCGCAGCGCATCGAGGACGCGTATGCAGAGGTCGTCGAAGGTCGGACGACTCGACGCGAGCTAGTCAAGCGGACGGCTGCCGCAGGAGCCGCGGTGGCAGGGGCGAGCACGATGGGTCGCTTCGCGAAGGCGGCCTACGCCGCGGGACAGCCGCAGATCGCAGTCGTCGGCGCCGGCCTGGCCGGGCTGACCTGCGCGTACCGGCTGAAGCAGGCCGGTTTCAGCGCAACGGTCTACGAGGCCAATCCCGAACGGATCGGCGGCCGCTGCTGGTCCATGAGCTTCCCGAATGGACAGATCGCCGAGCGCGGAGGCGAGCTCATCGACCAGGGTCACACGGCCATGCGCCAACTGGCGCAGGAGCTTGGGTTCACGCTCGACAACCTGCTGCAAGGGCAGCCGAAAGGCACCGAGGACTTCTTCTACGTGAACGGCGCGAAGTACCCGTACTCGCAGCTCGTCGTCGATCTCAACGCCATCTACCAGAAGATGCACAAGGACGTCTCGGCCGCGAGCTATCCCACGCTCTGGAACCTCTACACGCAGCGCGGCTGGGACCTGGACCACATGTCGATCATCGACTGGCTCAATGAGAGGGTTCCCGGCGGGGCGAGCTCGAACCTGGGCCGGGTGCTCGACATCGCCTACAACATCGAGTACGGCGCAGAGTGCAGCGAGCAGAGTGCGCTGAACCTGCTCTACCTGCTCGGCTATTCCGGCCAAGGTCAGTTCAAGGTCTTCGGCCCGTCGAACGAGAAGTACCACGTCAAGGGCGGCAACGACCAGGTGCCAAAGGAGCTGGGAGCGCGGCTCTCAGGGCAGATCAAGCTGGATCACGTCCTGACGGCGATCAAGCAGAACAGCGGCGGGTCGTTCACGCTGACGTTCCAGAACGGCGCTACGACTCGCACGACGACCGTCGATCACGTCGTGCTCGCGATCCCATTCTCGATGCTGCGGGGAGTCAACTACGGGAAGGCCGGCTTCGAGCCGCTGAAGGTGACGGCGATCAAGGAGCTCGCCATGGGCACGAACTCGAAGCTCCACGTCCAGTTCGACGACCGGTTCTGGTACCAAGCGCACAACAACGGCAACACATATGCGGACACCGGGTACCAGAACACCTGGGAAGTCACGCGCGCCCAGGGCGGCAACAAGGGAATCCTGGTCGACTACACCGGTGGCAAGATCGGCGCGAGCTTCGGCTCCGGCACGCCGGTGGACCGAGCCGCGCAGTTCCTCGACCAGCTTGCACCTCAGTTCCCGGGGATCACGCTCTCGGACCACTGGGACAAAAGTTCCAAGTCCGTCGCGGTCGACTACTGGGCCGGGTATCCGTGGACGAACGGCTCGTACTCCTACTGGAAGGTCGGGCAGTACACGAAGTTCTCCGGTATGGAGAAGGAACGGCAGGGGAACTGCCACTTCGCAGGCGAGCACACCTCGCAGGACTTCCAGGGCTACCTCAACGGCGGAGTAGAAACCGGTGAGCGGGCCGCAGGTGAGATTCTCGGAGACCTGAAGCGCTGATGGCCGTGAGCGAGCACACCGCGTCGGAGCAGGTCGTCGCCGACCGCGAGCGTTACGTCGCGCGCGGCGTGGCCACGACCCCGCTCGTCGTCGCCCGCGCTGAAGGCGCACGCATCTGGGACGTCGACGGCCGCGAATACGTCGACTTCGCCGGCGGCCTCGGCTGCCAGAACACCGGGCATGGCTTCGCGGCGGCCGCGATCCACGAACAGATCGACCGCTACCTCCATCAGTGCTTCATGGTCGGGATCTACGAGTCGTACGTCGAGGTGTGCAAGCTGCTCGGCGAGACCTGGCCCGGCGACCGCGAGACGAAGTCGCTGCTCTTGAGCTCCGGCGCAGAAGCGGTCGAGAACGCCGTGAAGATCGCGCGCACCGCGTCCGGGCGGCCTGCCGTGATCGTCTTCGACCACGCGTTCCACGGCCGCACGAGCCTGACGATGGCGATGACGGCGAAGGTCGTTCCGTACAAGCAGGGCTTCGGTCCTTTCCCGAGCGACGTCTATCGGGCTCCTGCGCCCTACCCGTACCGCGGCGTTTCGTCGGACGACGCGATCCGCGGGCTCGAGTTACTGCTCAAGCAGGACGTCGATCCCGCGTCGGTCGCCTGCGTCGTTCTCGAGCCCGTGCAGGGCGAAGGTGGCTTCGTCGAGATGCGCGAAGACTTCCCGCCCAGGCTGAAGGAGATCTGCGAGACCCACGGGATCCTTTACGTCGACGATGAGGTGCAGGCCGGTGTAGGCCGGACGGGTCCGGTGTGGGCGATCGAGCACTACGGCGTCGAGCCCGACCTGATCGTTTCGGGCAAGTCGCTCGGCGGCGGACTGCCGCTCGCCGGCGTGACCGGCGATAGTGAGCTGATGGACAGCGTCCACCCCGGCGGCCTCGGCGGCACCTTCGGCGGCAACCCGCTCGCGTGCGTGGCGGCGATCGAGGTGCTCCGCGAGGTGAGAACCGAGTCCTTCCGCAAGCGCGCCGAGGAGCTGGGTACACGGATCAGGGCGCGCCTCGAGCTGCTCGCAGCCCGGAATGCGGCCATCGGCGAGGTACGCGGACTCGGCCCCATGCTCGCCCTGGAGCTCACCGAACCGACGCCGAACCTCGCCAAGGCGGTGACGTCGGCGGCACGTGACCGCGGCCTCGTCCTCCTCTCTTGCGGTATCTACGGAAACGTCATTCGCATCCTCGTCCCCCTCACGATCGACGACGCGCTGCTCGAGCGCGGACTCGACCTGCTGGAGGAATCGCTTGGCGACGCCCGCGCTGGCTGAGTCGGAACCGGCCGCACATCCCTTGTCTGCGGCCGAGATCGATGTCCGGCTCGAGGGCATCCGCAAGACGTACGGGGACGTCGTGGCGGTCGACCGGGTCGACCTCGAGATTCCCACCGGAGAGTTCTTCACTCTGCTCGGCCCCTCCGGCTCCGGCAAGACGACGACGCTGAGGCTGATCGCCGGCTTCGAGCGGCCCGACGAAGGTCGCATCGAGCTCGGCGGCGCCGACGTCACGAACCGGGCGCCCTACGAGCGGGACGTCAACACGGTCTTCCAGGATTACGCGCTCTTCCCGCACATGACCGTGGCGGAGAACGTCGGCTACGGCCTGCGCGTCAAGCACGTTCGGCGGGCCGAGCGCAAACGCCGCGTGGAGGAGATCCTGAACGTCGTGCGACTTCCAGAGCTCGGAAATCGCAAGCCCGTTCAGCTCTCCGGCGGGCAGCGGCAACGCATCGCGCTCGCACGCTCGCTCGTGAACACCCCCAGGGTGCTGCTGCTCGACGAGCCACTCGGCGCGCTCGATCTGAAGCTCCGGCAGGAGATGCAGATCGAGCTCAAGCGAATCCAACGCGAGGTCAGCCACGTCGGCATCACCTTCGTCTACGTCACCCACGACCAGGAGGAGGCGCTCACGATGAGTGACCGCCTCGCGGTCTTCAACGAGGGCCGGATCGAGCAGATCGGCGCGCCGGCCGAGGTCTACGAGCGTCCCGCGACCGAGTTCGTCGCCGGCTTCGTCGGCGTCTCGAACGTACTGGAGCGGGAAGGCAAGAAGTTCACGGTGCGTCCGGAGAAGATCCGGATGCAATTCGACGAGGCCGGCGACGGCGAGCTGGGTCGCATCCGCGACGTCGTGTACGTCGGCATGTTCACAAGGTACGTCGTCGAGCTCGACTCCGGGGGCGAGCTCACCGTCGTCAAACAGAACCTCGAGACGTCGTCCCAAGAGGCGCTCGAGTCCAGGGGCAGGCGGGTGCGCCTCGAGTGGCGTCCCGAGCACACCTTCGAGATCCAACGAGGAGGACAAGAATGAGAAGGATCCACAGGAGGCACGTGTTTCTCGCCGCACTGGCTGCGGCATTGTGCGTGCCCGCGTTGGGAGTCAGCTCGGGGGCCAGTGGGCCTTCGATGATCACCAAAGCCGGAAAGAACGAGGGATCGGTCAACCTGATCGCCTGGGAGGGCTACACCTATAAACAGTGGGCGACCCCGTTCACGAAGGCGACCGGGTGCAAGGTGCATTCGAAGTACGGCAGTTCCTCGGACGAAATGGTGACCCTGATGCGGACCGGGCAGTACGACGCGGTCTCGGCTTCCGGCGATGCGAGCCTGCGCCTAATCCTAGGCAAGGACGTGCGCTCGATCGATCCCAAGGTGGTGCCGGACTTCAAGAACTTCATCCCGGCGTTGAAGTCGCCGTCACACAACACCGTGAAGGGGGTCCACTACGGCATCTCGCTGCAGTGGGGCCCGAACACGCTCATGTACAACACGAAGAAGGTCAAGCCGAAGCCCACAAGCTGGGGGCTCCTCTACAGCTCGAAATACAAGGGCAAGATCACCGTCCCGGACAACCCGATCCAGATCGCGGACGCGGCGCTCTACCTCTCCAAGTCGAAGCCCGCGCTCGGGATCAAGGACCCGTACGAGCTGAACGACTCCCAGTTCAAGGCGGCCGTCGATCTCCTGAAGAAGCAGCGCCCACTCATCAAGAAGTACTGGGCGTCCGCGGGTGACGAGATCGATCTGTTCAAGAACGGCGGAGCAGTCATCGGGGCGTCGTGGCCGTACCAGACCAACACGCTCAAGGCCGCGAAGGCACCCGTGAGCGACCTGATCCCGAAGGAAGGCGCGACGGGCTGGGCCGACACGTGGATGATCTCCTCGAAGGCGAAGCATCCGAACTGCGCGGTGTCGTGGATCAAGTGGGTTTCGACACCGAAGGTGCAGGCTCAGCAGGCGATCTACTTCGGCGAGACGCCGGCGAACACGAAGGCCTGCAAGATCATGGACCAGCTGTCCAAGGGCTCGTGTGCCCAGTACCACGGCAACGCGTCCACGTCCTACTTCAACTCGATCAAGTTCTGGAAGACGCCGCAGAAGGACTGCGGTAACGGCCAGAACAATTGCGTGGACTACACGAAGTGGCAGCAAGCCTGGACTGACATCAAGAGTTGACGTCTCAGGCGTATGACGCGGCGGGTCGGCCTCGGTCGGCCCGCCGTCGCCTCTCGGCTGCGCTGTGGCGGCGACCGTGGTTGCGCGCGATCGTGTTGCTGCTGCCGCCGCTCGGCTGGATGCTGGTCTTCTACTTGGCGGCACTGGCTGTCCTGTTCGTGTCGGCCTTCTGGAGCATCGACTCCTTCACCGGCAAGCTCACGCACGTCTGGACGTGGGCAAACTTCGACACGATCATCCACGACACGACCTATCGCCAGATCGCGTTCCGCACGATCTGGATGGCCGTCGCCGTCACCCTCACCGACGCGCTGATCGCGTTTCCGTTCGCCTACTACATGGCCCGGGTCGCGACGCCGCGATTGCGGACGGTGCTCTTCGTGCTCGTGCTTCTACCGCTCTGGTCGAGCTATCTCGCCCGGATCTACGCGTGGCGGTTGATCCTGAACCAGGACGGCGCGCTTAACTGGTCGCTCGCGAAGATCGGGCTCCCCACGCAGGACTGGGCCTTCACGAACACGGCGATGTGGATCGTCTTCTCGTACATCTGGCTTCCTTTCATGATCCTTCCCGTCTACGCGGCGCTGGAGCGGATTCCCGACTCCTTGCTCGAAGCGTCCCGCGATCTCGGCGCACGTAACTGGACGACGTTCCGACGTGTGATCGTCCCGCTCGCGCTTCCAGGCCTCGCGGCCGGCTCGATCTTCACGTTCTCCCTGACCCTCGGCGACTACATCACGCCGTCGCTCGTCGGGAACGTGGACTTCATCGGGAACGTCATCTACCGAAACGTGCTCGGCCTGACGAACAATCTGCCGTTCGCGGCGGCCTACGCGACCGTCCCGCTGATCGTGATGGCGATCTATCTCACGCTCGCCAAACGGCTCGGCGCCTTCGAGGCGTTGTAGTGGAGACCCGCGCAGCAAGGCTCTCGCTTGGCGCCTGGACAATCGCCGTCGTGCTGTTCCTCTGGATCCCACTCGTCCTCATCTGCTTCTACGCCTTCAACTCCTCCAACATCCAGAGCTGGCCGATCGCCGGGCTCAGCACCAAGTGGTTCCACGCGGCCTGGCACAACGAAGAGGCGCGTAGTGCACTCGTCCTCTCGTTGAAGGCCGCCGGCATCGCGACTGTGATCGCCCTCGTGCTCGGGACGGCGGCGGCAACCGCTGTCAGCCGCTTTCGCTTCTTCGGCCGGGACGCGATCACATTCCTGCTCGTCCTGCCGATCGCGTTGCCGGGCGTCGTCACCGGGATCGCCTTGAACTCCTTCTTCACGAACAACCCCGTCCACGGGCTCAGCCCGTCGCTCTGGACGATCGTGATCGGCCATGCGACCTTCTGCATCGTGATCGTCTACAACAACGTTGTCGCCCGGATGAGGCGGACGCAGACCTCGCTGACTGAAGCATCGATGGACCTCGGGGCGGACGGCTGGCAGACCTTCCGCTTCGTGACCTTTCCCGTCATCTCGACGGCGCTGGTCGCCGGTGCGCTGCTGGCCTTCGCGCTCTCGTTCGACGAGGTGATCGTGACGACCTTCACCGCGGGGGCGCAGAACACCCTGCCGATCTGGATCCTCGGGAATCTTCGGCTAGGCCAGCAGCTGCCTCAGGTGAACGTCGTCGTCTTTTTCGTCATAGTGATGACCGTGCTTCCCGTGACGATCGCGCAGCGCCTGACGCGCGACACGGGGATCCTGCGAAGGAGGTAAGTCATGAGCACCACCGTTTCCAAGCGTCAGAACTTCGTCGGCGGCGACTGGGTCGACGCGGCCGGCGGCGAGACCATGGAAGTGTTGAATCCGGCCACCGGCGAGACGATCGCCGAGGTGCCCCGCTCGAGCGCCGAGGACGTCGACCGGGCCGTCCAGGCAGCGAAGAAGGCTCTCCCGGAATGGCTCGAGACGACGCCGGGCGAGCGCGCCGAGATGTTGCTGAAGCTCGCCGACGCACTCGATCAGCATGCGGAGGAGCTGGCGGAGCTCGAGTCGCAGAACGTGGGCAAGCCCCTTGCCTCCGCTCGCGACGAGATGCCGGTTGCCTCGGACAACATCCGCTTCTTCGCGGGCGCGGCGCG
>JBBWZE010000230.1:0-5453 GCA_039648845.1 Actinomycetota bacterium
CCCCCGCGACGCGGGAAGAGATCCGTCAGCCGATGGGTGTCGAACCAGTAGCCGAAGCCATGCCGCACCGCGACCTGAGCGATCTCTGACAGACGTCCGAAGTTGCGGGTTGCCGTTTGAGCCACCGCTTCAGTGTGACGGATTACTCCCGCCGGGCAAGCGACACGGGCCGCTGACGGGCCCACGGCCCAGGTGGTGTCAGGAGCGATTCGACGCGGAGGTACGCCACGCCGACCAGAAGGAGATCGGAGAGCCGCTCCACGCAGAGATATCTCGGGCGCCATTCCGGGGCGAACTTCCGACTGAACACGAGCAGGCGCTCGAGCTGGAAGAGACGGTCGCCGACGCGCAGGAAGGTTCGCGCGACCGCCGCGAACCGGTTGCAGGACGACGCCGCGAGCAGATCCGCGAAGACGCAGAAGTTGAGGGAGATCTCGTCTGCGTCACGCACACGCGCCCAGCCGAGTAGCTCGACGATCAGGTACTCCATCAGTCCGTTGGGTGTGTCGCGACGGCGGCGCATCGCCCCCAGCGAAAAGCCGCGTCCGCTCGGCACCAGATGGAGAAAACCCCCGACCGTGTCACCGCGCTCCGCGATTGCAAAGAAGGTCTCGGGCTCGCGAAACTGGTCGTCCATCGCCATCGAGAAGCCGCGCTCGACGTTCGAGCCGCGCCACGCGGCGGAAACGCTCTCCAGCTCCCCGCGCAGCGTCGTGTCGACATCGCCTGCTGCAACGACGCGGAACCGATAGCCCTCACGCCTCAAGCGGCTGACCGATTGCCGGACCTTTCGAATCGCGCGGCCATCGAGCGAGAACGCGGCGGGTCGCACGACCGCCTCGTCGCCGATCTTGATCGTGCGGAGCCCGAGTGCACGCGCCGCCGGGAGCAGCTCGCTGCTGACACTCAGAAGCGCGAGCCGCCAGCCGCGCGTGTAACAGATGCGCTGGAACTCCGCGAGTAGCTGCGGTAGCTCGGACTTGTCGCCGATGGGATCGCCGCTGACGAGCGCGCAGCCCCCCACGACCCTGTAGGCGACGAAGCTCTTACGCGTCGGCGAGAAGAAGTAGCTCTTGTCCCGCCGGAGGCTGAAGAAGGCGAGGCTGTCGTCGCCGTGTGAGCGGACAAGCCTGCGAACGAGACGCCTCTCCTCGGCGGACTGGCGAACCCTTTGCGAGATCGGCCGTAGCCAGAGGTGCAGCGTCCGGAAGCCGAGCAGGAGGCTGAAGGCCGCGAGGATGTCTTCGATCCGGTCGCCGCTGAATCCGCGCCGACCGAGGAGGAGGACGAACGCTGTGGTCGTCGAGAACGCGAGCGCCGTCACGACCAGGGGCCGCACGAAAAGTGGGTCGCCGGCCACGTCGAAGCGCTTGCGGAACCGAGACAACGCCGCGAGCACGAGCAGGCTCAGCGACGCCTCCTCGACGTCGAGGCCTTTCGCGAGATGCGCGATCGCCAACCCGACGACCAGCACCACCGCGAGCTGCCACGCGCGACGGCGCCTGTGTGCGAGCGAGCGCGAGAGCCAGATGAGCGTCAGTCCGAAGGTGAGGGCCAGAATCCGCGCGGCGCCGGGAAAACCGGGTGGCAGCACGCCGCGCACGAAGTCCGAGCGGTTGGCGAACTCGGGTGTGAGCGCGGAGGCGATGCCGGTGGCTCCCACCGCTGCGGCCGCCCAACCGAGCACGAGCTCCCCGCGAAGTCGGCGAAGCCCCACGCCCGCCAGGCTACCTGGGGCTCCGGCTACGTGTTGGCCGGAGGAACAGCCCGCGGCCGTGATTCCACCAGCCGCAATCTGTGCTCGATCTGGGCGACGCGGAGCTCGAGCTCGTCCCATTCCTCGCGCGTCACCAGGCCGAGCTCGCGAAACGCGCCGTTGAGTGTCGCCCCGGCGCGCTCGCCAACGCGAACCGCGTCGCCGCGCCACCGCGCGGTCGCCTCGTCGATCCAGGTGCGCACGTCGTCCTTGCTCATGCCGCCACGCTGAGCGAGTGAATCCGCGAGCTCGTCCGCACGTTCCGCTGTCAGCGCCACGGCGCCGACCAGAGCGAGCGCCAGACGTCTAACGGGCTCGTCCATGCGGGCGCGCACGCCTGCGCTGGCGTCGACGTTCGCGTTTAGCAGCTGCGGCGGCAGCCGCGGGTCCATCCACGGTCGGGATCGGAGCAAGGAGCTGCGGCGCGGGCTCCTCCGCAGCCTCCTCCTCCGCTTCCTCGAGGACGGCGTCCATGCCGCTCTTGCTGAGGGTCTCGCCTTTGCGGCGCACGTACTCCGGCTCGCGTTCTTTGAGGATCGCGAGCAACGGCGCGGCGATGAAGATGGACGAATAGGCGCCGGAGGCGATGCCGACCATCAGCGCGAACGCAAAGTCCTTGAGTGTCGCGCCACCGTAGAGGAACAGAGCACCGACCGGAAGCAGCGTGATGAACGATGTCGCCAGAGAACGCCGGATCGTCTCCCACAACGAGACATTCACGATTGTCGCGATCGAAGAACGCCGCATGATGGGGATGTTTTCCCGGACGCGGTCGAAGATGATGATGGTGTCGTAGATGGAATAGCCGAGCACGGTCAGGATCGCCGCGACGGTGGAGCTCGTCACCTCCCTCCCCAGGAGCGCATAAATGCCGATGCAGATAAAGACGTCGTGGAGCATCGCGGCGATCACCGGGCCTGCGAACTTGAGGTCGAACCGGATCGCGATGTAGAGCACGACCAGGAAGAGCGAGACCAGGATGGCGACGATCGCCGACTTCGCAATCTGGCGGCCGAAGCTCGACGAGACCGTGGTCGCTCCAGGGGCGGTCGCCTGCAGCTTGTTCTCGAGGTCGCGCGTGACCTGGGTCAGCTTTTCGCTGGTGAGCGCCTTGGTGCGGACCTGGAAGCTCTTGTACTCATCACCGTTCGTGCTGGCGCCGCGGCCCTGGATGACCGCGTCGTTATAGCCCTCGGAGCCCATGATCTGACGCACGTCGCCGGTGGTGTGAGCGGCGGGTGTCTTGAACGAGAGCTGCGTGCCGCCCTTGAAGTCGATGCCGAGGTTGAGCCCCCTGAAGGCGAGCGCGCCGGTGCCGAGCACGAGGATGGCACCGGAGATGGCGAACCAGAGATAGCGCTTGCGCATGAAGTCGATCTGCAGCCACCTCGCGGTCTGCTGACCCTGCGCGCCCATGAAACGCGGTTTGTTGAACCAGGAGAAGCCGGCGAGCAGCCCGAGCATCGCGCGCGTGGCGCCGACAGCCGTGATCAAGGAGATCACGGTGCCGATCAACAGCATGAGGGCGAAGCCCTTCACCTGGGCCGTCGCGACGGCAAAGAGAACGAGCGCCGTGATCGCCGTCACGACGTTCGCGTCGAGAATGGTGTGGAAGCCCTTCGAGTAGCCGGCCGAGATCGCCGCGCGCACCGATTTACCGGCGCGCACCTCTTCCTTGATGCGTTCGAACACAACGACGTTCGCGTCGGCGGCCACTCCAATCGTGAGGATCAGTCCCGCGAAGCCCGGCAGCGTCAGCGTGACATGGAAGAGCAGGATCGCCGCGTAGAGGAAGGCTGCGTAGATCCCGAGCCCGATCACCGCGACGAGCCCAAGGAAGCGGTAGAGGAGCAGCAGAAAGAGCGCGACGACGAGGAGGCCGACGATCGCCGCCTTCTTCGCCTGGGTCAATGAGTCCTTGCCGAGCGTGGCCGACACATCGGTGCGCTCGGCCGTGTCGAACGTGACCGGGAGAGCGCCGGTCTGAAGAACGAGCGCGAGGCGCTTCGCGTCGCCGATGCCGCCGCCACGCCCCATGTCGATCTGCGCGCCGTTGTCACCTGGGATGCCGTCCGGGTTGCGAACGAAATCGATGTACGGCGCCGACTGGATCTGCCCGTCCAGGACGATTGCGAAGTGCTGCGCGCAGCTCTGGACCGAAGTGCTGTCGGTGCGCCCAGCACAGGCGAGCGCACCGCGCTGGGCCTCGCGCTGCGTGATCGTGTGGAAGATCTTCTTGCCCTTGCCCGTGAACTGCATCAGGACGACCGGGGAGTTCGTCTGCGGATCGATGTCCGCGCGCGTTCCCGAGAGCTTGAGGTCGCCGCCCGTCATCTCGGGAATGGCGTTCTCGCCGTTCTTGTCGGGGTCGCGATGCTTGAGGAGATAGAAGCCGGTCTTGGAGTTGACCTGCTGGGCGCTGAGGCAGTTGCCGCTGGCGACGTCGCAGCTCACGACAACCGTGTTCTGCGGGACCTTCAGGATCGTCCAGTCCTTCGGAATGTGCTTGCCGAGGCCGTTCTTCGCAACCGGCTTCTGCACGATCTGCGATGCGAACAGCGCCTGCTTGGTCGGCGTCGGTCCGGCCCTCACCACCTTCTTCGAGTCGAAGAGGTACCACTGCGACGGCGTGCCCTTGGCGGCGAGCACTCGGGTCTGCGGAGCCGACAGGAGATCGAAGAGGCTGGCCGACGCGACCGGCACACGCGTGGTCAGACCGCTGACCGAGGGACCGGTGAGATCCGCTTCGAAGTCGTAGAACTGGAGCACGGCTGTCTTGCCGATCAGCTTCGCGGCCGCGGCCGGGTCGTGCACGCCGGCAAGCTGGATCACGATCTGGTCCGTGCCCTGCTTGCGGATCTCGGGCTCCGAGACCCCGAGCTTGTCGATCCGTTGTCGCATGATGTCGATCGACCGGCTGATGTCGTCCGAGGTCAGCTTGTGATTCTTCGGCGGAACCGCCTTCAGGACGACCTCGAGGCCTCCCTGCAGGTCGAGCCCGAGCGTCGGCTTCTTGTACGTCGGCGAGCCGGGAATCGCCAGGAAGCCGACGCCGACGAGCGCCGCCAGGATGCAGCCGAGCAGAATCAGGTGGTTACGGCGGTCTTTCAAGCTGAATCAGGTGGAAGGGTAGCCGGGGTCTCTTCTTCCGGCGTCTCGTCAGCCTCCCGTTCCGGCTCCTCGTCCTCGCTCACCACCCCGGCCACTGCACGCTTGGCGATCCGAACCTCGACTCCTTCGGCGATCTCGACCCGGACCTCGTCGCCCTCGACCGCGGTAACCGTTCCATAGAGACCGCCCGCGGTCACGATCTCCTTCCCGACTGCGATCCTGCTGAGCAGGCGCTGCGCCTCCTGCTGACGGCGGCGCTGCGGCCGGATGATCAGGAACCACATCAGGGCCAGCAGAACGAGGACGAAAATGTAGGCAGACACCGGGCCTCCTCAGGCGGCGGCCGATGCGAGACGGCCGAGCGCTTCGGCCTTGTAGGCCGCCAGCCGGCCGTCCTCGATCGCCGCACGCGCGTTCGCGGTCAGGTCAAGGAGGAATCGTAGATTGTGGAGGCTCAGTAGGCGCAGACCCAGCAGCTCTTCCTGGTTGATCAGGTGGCGCAGATAGGCGCGGCTGAACCGGGTGCAGGCCGGGCAGGGGCAGCTCTCGTCCAGCGGCCGTGGGTCGCGGGCAAAGCGCGCGTTGC
>JBBWZE010000243.1:0-9675 GCA_039648845.1 Actinomycetota bacterium
CCGATCACCTCGTCGATCAAGGCCTGCGGCGTCAGAGCGCGCGCCTTCTGGAGGGCGCGGTAGCCGCCGACTGCCTCGTACTCGGCGAGTCTCGTCAGATCGCGCTCGTCGGTGCCTGCCATGACGATCAAGCGCTGCTCACTCGCCATTGCGCAGCTCCTGCACGATCGCGGTAACGTCTTCGGGCTTCACGTGCGTGCGGTAGTGATGGTCGACCGAGACGACCGTCGCCCAGCCGCAGCCGCCGAGACATTCGATCGGCCGCAGCGTGACCTCGCCGTCTGCTGTGGTTTCGCCCGCGCGGATGCCAAGCTCCTGCTCGAAGCTCTCCAGTACCTGCTGAGCGCCGACGAGCGCGCAGGAGACGTTCGTGCACACCTCGACCATGTGCCGGCCGATCGGCTCGAGGTGGAGCATGTCGTAGAAGGATGCGACCGCCTCGCAGAACGCAGGCGTCGTGCCGAGCGCCTCCGCGCACCCTCGCAGCGCCTCAGGTGAGAGGTAGCCGTACGTCTCCTGCGCGAGCCGCAGCGCCGGCAGGGCGGCCGAACGCCAGTCCGGATACCGCGCCTTGATCGCCTGCACCTCGTCGTAAAACCGCGAAAAGTGCTCCGCACTTTCCGCGGAAAGGGTTTGTGACTTCGCTTCGCTCGTCAGATGGGGATCAGTCATCTATCTACCTCGCCCATGACGGTGTCCAGCGAGCCGACGATCGCGATCATGTCGGCGATGAGTGCGTTGCTCATGCACGTCGCGGTCGCTTCCAGCGCGACGAACGAAGGAGCGCGGAACTTCACGCGCCACGGCTTCGGTCCCCCGTCCGAAACGACGTAGCAGCCGAGCTCGCCCCGCGGGGACTCGACCGTCACATACACCTCGCCCTCCGGCACCCGGAACCCCTCCGTGACGATCTTGAAGTGGTGGATGAGGGACTCCATCGACGTATGGAGCTCCTCGCGCGGCGGCAACACGACCTTGCGGTCGTCCGCAATCCACGGTCCGCCCGGCATCCGCCGCATCGCCTGGTCGACGATCTTCACGGATTCGCGCATCTCCTCCATCCGCACGCGGTAGCGGGCGTAGACGTCGCCCTCGTCGTAGACGGGCACCCGGAAGTCGACCTGGTCGTACGCCAGGTACGGCTGGGCGCGGCGGAGGTCCCAGTCGACGCCCGAGCCGCGAAGAACCGGCCCCGATTGTCCGAGCGCGATCGCATCGTCGGCCGACAGGAGGCCGATGCCCTGCGTGCGCTCGAGCCAGATCTCGCTGCGGTCGACGAGCGCCTCGTAGTCGTCGATCGCCTTCGGCATCACCTCGACGAACTTCGCGCACTCGTCCCAGAAGCCCGGCGGTACGTCCTCGGCGAGGCCGCCGACCTGGAAGTAACGCGTGTGCATCCGAAAACCGGCGACGAGCTCGAACAGATCGAGGATGCGGTCGCGCTCGCGGAAGCAGTACCAGAACATCGAGATCGCCCCAAGCTCGAGCGCAGCCGTTCCGAGCCAGACGAGGTGCGAGTGGATCCTGTTCAGCTCCGCGAGCAACATGCGCATCCAGGTCGCGCGCGACGGCACCTCGATGGCGAGCAGCTTCTCGACCGCCAGGACGAACACGAGCTCGTTGTTCTGGTAGGAGAGGTAGTCGATGCGCGGCGCGTACGTGATCGCCTTCCACCAGCTCTTCTGCTCCATGTTCTTCTCGAAGCCGGTGTGCAGATAGCCGACCACCGCGGCGAGCCCGACGACCTCCTCCCCGTGCAGGTCGACGACGAGCCGCAGGACCCCGTGCGTCGAGGGATGGTTTGGGCCGAAGTTGACCGTGAGGACGTCTTCGGAGTTGCGCAAGTCCTCGCGCACTTCGAGCACACTCGGGGTCGGCGAGGGGATCCGCGTTCCCTCGTAGATCCTCGGACGCTCGGGGGCGACGGCCATCAGTGAGCCACTTACTCCTCTCCCGAGAACCGGACCGGCTCGCCGCCGATCGGGTAGTCCTTGCGCAGCGGGTGGCCCTCCCAGTCGTCGTCCATCAGGATGCGCCGCTGGTTTGGATGGCCGTCGAAGCGAATGCCCATCAGGTCGAAGGCCTCACGCTCGTGCCAGTCCGCAGTCGGCCAGACGCCCACGAGGCTCGGAACGTGCTCGCCGTCGTCGATCCACGCCTGCAGTCGCACGCGCGGTGCGCCCGCTTTCATCCCGAGCAGGTGGTAGCAGACGGAGAACCGGCTCGGCTTCTGCTGAGGCAGGCGCTGGTGTCCCTGCGTCGCGGGCTCGTTCAGGTCGCGTCCGCCGCGTGTGCCGATGTAACCGGATACGCCTTTGGCGCCCCAACCAAGGTAGTCGGTGGCGGCGACGTCCGAGAGAAAGTTGAAGCCGAGCTCGTCACGCAGGTGCAGGGCGGCATCCACCAAACGCGGCGTGTCCACGACGACCGTCGTCTCACCGTGTCCTTCCTCGACCTGCACGAGCCCGGGGACGCGGTTGTAATTCAGGACGCGACCTCGCGAATTTCATAGGCCGGCGGGATCCCGGCCATGACCTTCTCGTGGAGGCGCACGATGCCTTCCATCAGCGCCTCCGGCCGCGGTGGACATCCGGGCACATGAACGTCGACCGCCACGATCTTGTCCACGCCCTGAAGGGTCGTGTAGTTGTTGAACATGCCGCCGGAGCTTGCGCAGGCTCCCATGGCGATCACCCACTTCGGTTCCAGCATCTGGTCGTAGACCTGCCGGAGCGGCGCCGCCATCTTGTGCACGACACGGCCGGAGACGATCAACAGGTCGGCCTGGCGCGGCGACGAACGGAAGGCTTCCATCCCGAACCGTGCGATGTCGTAACGTGACGAGACGATCGACATCATCTCGATCGCGCAGCAGGCCAGCCCGAACGTATCGGGCCACATGGACTTCGTCTGCGCCCAGGCCACCGCCTTCTCGAGTGTCGTGAGGCCGACGGCCCGCTCCATCGCAACAACCTCCTGCTCGAACACGCCCGGTCCCTTCGTCGGCCAGAGCAGGCGCTCCGACTGGAGCCCGTAGTCGCGGAGCTTCTTTCCCTCGTCTATTGCCAATCGAGTGCACCCTTTCGCCAGACGTAGACATAGGCGACCACGAGGATCGCGATGAAGAAGAGGAACTCGAGGAAGCCGAACCACGCGAGCTGGTGGAGGATGACCGCGAGCGGATACAGGAACACGATCTCGATGTCGAAGACGATGAAGAGCATCGCCGTGAGGTAGAAGCTCACCGTGAAGCGCTGCACTCGAGGCGCGCCGGTCGAGACCCCCGACTCGAAGGGAAGCTCGCGCCGGCGTGAGTGCTTGTGCGCGCGCGTCGCAAAGACGAAGGAGAACCACATCATCGATGCGGGAATGATCAGCGCGAAAACCGCGTAGATCAGGAACGGCAGCCAATTGTCGAGCACGCGTCCCTCCCCTTGGGCGACGGTGAACCTAACAGGTTCCCTCCAACGCCACGAAGCATGGCGAAATCCGCTCAACCGTGCCTGAGACGAGTGTTACAAGCTGCCCCTTCCGGAGTACCCTGGGAACCGCCCGCGTTGCTACGATCAGATGACGATGGAGCTCCAGGAAAGAGTCCTGCCGCTGATGACCGTCACCGATGCCGCGGCTGCCAAGATCAAGCAGCTGATCGCAGAGGAGGAGGACGTCAGCGTGTTGCGTGTAGCCATCCAGGGCGGCGGCTGCTCGGGCTTCCAGTACGGGCTCGGTTTCGACCGCGGCGCAGCGGACGGCGACCTCGAGTTCGAGATGCACGGTGTCCAGGTCGTCGTCGATCCGTTCAGTGCGCCATACCTCAAGGGCGCCGAGATCGACTACGTCGACTCGATCCAGGCGGCCGGGTTCGCTATCAACAACCCGAACGCCAGCTCCTCCTGCGGCTGCGGCCATTCCTTCCAGGTCGAAGAAGGCGCCGAGACCGAAGGTGCCGTCGGCGGCTGCGGTTCCGGCTGTAGCGCGTAGCGAAAGCCGCGCTTTTCGCTCCGATTTGTAGGTACGCCGCTTCACGGGAAACGTGCGCAGGCGAAGCCCACGCACTCCTAGAGACCGGGCTGGCCGACCGGCGTAGTGCCGAGGTGGCGCGATTACGATCGGCACCGTGAGCGAAAACGCCCTTCGGATCGCCGTGGTCGGATCTGGCCCGGCCGGCTTCTACGCCGCCGGCGCGCTGCTCGACGCGGAAGCCTCGGTCGAGGTGGACATGATCGAGCGGTTACCGACCCCCTGGGGTCTCGTGCGGCTCGGCGTCGCGCCCGACCATCCGAAGCTGAAGACCGTCTCGCGCGCGTTCGAGCGAATCGCCCTGAAGCCCGGCTTCCGGTTCTTCGGCAACGTCGAGGTGGGGCGCGACCTGTCGCCCGGCGACCTCACCCGGCTCTACGACGCCGTCGTCTATGCCTTCGGGGCCCAGACCGACCGCCGGCTCGGCATTCCGGGCGAGGATCTGCCCGGCTCGTGGTCGGCGACAGAGCTCGTTGCCTGGTACAACGGCCACCCCGACTTCCAGGAGCTCGAGTTCGACCTGAACGTCGAGCGCGCGGTCGTGATCGGGAACGGGAACGTCGCGCTCGACGTCGCGCGCATGCTCGCATTGACCCCGGAGGAGCTCGCGCCGACGGACACCACCGACCCGGCGATCGAGGCGATCGGGGCGTCGCCGATCCGGGAGATCGTCGTCGTGGGTCGCCGGGGTCCGGCCCAGGCGTCGTGGACGACCCAGGAGCTCAAGGAGCTCGGTGAGCTCGCCGGCGCCGACGTCGTCGTCGATCCCGCCGAGCTCGAGCTCGATTCCGCAAGCGAAGCGTCGCTCGAGCACGACACGAATGCCGAGCGGAACATGGAGGTGCTGAGGGGCTTCGCAGCGCGCGCGCCGACGGGTAAGGCCGTGGCCGTGCGGCTTCGCTTTCGGGCCTCGCCCGTCGCGATTCACGGGGATGCCCGTGTTGAATCGGTCGAGCTCGTTCGCAACAGGCTCGAGGAGCAGGGCGGCCGCCTGGTCGCGGTGCCGACCGACGAGCGCGAGACGATCGAGTGCGGTCTCGTCTTTCGCAGCGTGGGCTACCGCGGCGTGGGGCTGCCCGAGCTTCCCTTCGACGAGCGGCGAGGCACGATCCGGAACGAGGGCGGCCGTGTCGTGGACGCCGACGGTGACCACCTGGCCGCGACGTATTGCGCGGGGTGGATCAAGCGTGGTCCCACGGGGATCATCGGGACGAACAAGAAGGATGCGGCCGAGACGGTCGCTCAGCTGCTCGAGGACGTGGACCGTGGGCATGTCTCGCACCGCGAGGAGGTCACGGCCGACGCGATCGAGGCGCTCCTTGCGGAACGGGAAGTCCAGGCGGTCATGTATCACGGCTGGACGTCCATCGACGAGCTCGAGCGGTCGGCCGGTGAGAAGCTCGGCCGTCCGCGCGTGAAGCTCCGCACGTGGGACGAGCTGCTCGAGGCTGCAGAAAAGGTTGCCGCAGAGAGGGCCTAGAGCGCCCTCCCCCGGTCGGGGGACGCCGATCTTGCCGGCTGGACGAAGATGAGGCCATGGAGTCACTCGTCGTCGAGTGCCTCCGCTGCGGTAGTCACAGGAAGCTGGCGTCCAATCCGCTGCGGCAGGCCAACCCCGATTGCCCGCGCTGCGGGTACGTCGGCTGGGCCCCCGTCAATGCCCTCAGCGAGGACGACCGCCGCGTGATGCGCGGTCGCCCGCTCGAACGTCGCCGGCTGAGACTTGCCTGAGCACTTCTACAAGCAGCTCCGGTTCGAGCGCGTGCACGGTGTTGCCGTCTCGGCCGGTCATGGTCTCGGCCGCGAGCATCGCGTTGAGGATCGCTTCCTCGGTCGACTCGATCACCGCGTCGTAGAACGGAGTGATCTCGGAGTCCGAGAGCATCTCGAGGGGGATCACGCCCTCCGAGGCGAGATCGCGATTCCCCGTGGCGAAGGCAAAGAAGAGATCGCCACTCGAATGGGCAGCGGTCCCGCCCATTCGACCGACACCTAGCCCGGTCCGCTGTGCCAAACGCTTGCACTGCTGCGGCAGGAGCGGTGCGTCGGTCGCGACGATCCCGATGATCGAGCCTGACTCGTCTCCGGCCGTAGGCTCTGGGATTCGTTCGCCGATCAGCTTCCCGACGGGGACCCCATCTACGCGGAAGCGGTCCCGGCGTCCGTAGTTCGCCTGCACGAGCACGCCGACGACGTAGCCGCCGACCGTTCGTGACGCAGTCCCGATGCCGCCCTTGAAGCCGTGGCAGACCATCCCCGTGCCGCCGCCGACGTTGCCCTCCCCGATCTCCTCAGAGGCCCGTTCGAGCGCAGAACGCACGTGCTCCGAGGTCACGTACTGGGCACGAATGTCGTTGAGGAAGCCGTCGAAGGTCTCTCCGACGACCGGAAGCGACCAGGCGTCTTCATCGGCGGACTCCGCGGCGATTGCGTCACGCACGACGCCAACGCTGAACGTGTTCGTGATTCCGATCGGCGTGGTCAGCAAACCTGACTCGCGTACCCACTCGAGCCCTGTCAGCTCCCCGTTGCCGTTCAGCCGGTGGCAGCCCGCAAAGAGGGGTGTCTCCGGCGGGACGACCACCGTGACGCCGGTGCGGACAGAGTCGCCCTCGATCAGCGTCGTGTGGCCGACGCGCACTCCGGCCACGTCGGTGATCCCGTTTCTGGGCGCCGGAGCGCCCTCCCCGATCGAGATTCCGAGGTCGCGCGCTCTCATCGGCCACACCTTACGCGCCGGTCACTTAGGGTTCCCCGCATTCCCGGGCGGCAGGGCCCGGGCGTCGAAAGGGGGAGGTCTGTATGCAGGCACGATTGAGAGTGCTGTTGCTTGCAGTTCTCAGTTTGATGCTCTTCGCCGGGACGGGCGGTGCAATGACGAATGCCTCGGGTGGCGCAGGCGAGAAGTACATCGTCCTCTACAGGAGCCAGTCGGTACCGAGCGATGCGGCCGCGACGATCGCGAAGGCCGACGGCACGCTCGTCTACAGCTACGCGCAGATCGGTGTTGCGGTTGCGCAATCGAGCAACGCATCGTTTCGAGCCAATCTGCTGAACGAGGCGCGGATCGACGACGTTTCGGCCACGGCGAAGTTCGCAACGCAGTTGCCGAACGAGCAGGCAGGTGCGGAAGGACCGCCGCCGGGCGACCTCCCGAACTCGCCGGCGAGCGACGCGGACACGCTCTCGCCGCTGCAATGGGACATGAGGCAGATCAAGACGCCTGAAGCCCACGCGGTCACAGGCGGCAGCCAGGCCGTGCTCGTCGGTGACATCGACACCGGAATCGACTTCGATCATCCGGACCTGGAGTCGAACATCGACGTTGCGAACAGTGCTAACTGCTTGAGCGGTGCACCCGTCCAAGGGACAGCAGCTCAGGACGACAACGGCCACGGCACGCACACGGCCGGCACGATCGCGGCGGCGAGCAACGGCTTCGGAATCGTCGGAGTCGCGCCGAACGTACGGATCGCCGGGATCAAGGCCGCGAACGCTGCCGGATTCTTCTTCCCGGAGGCCGTAGTCTGCTCGTTCTACTGGGCGGCGACCCACGGTGTCGACGTCACCAACAACAGCTACTTCGCCGACCCGTTCCTCTTCAACTGCCGCAACGATCCGGTTCAGCGGGCGATCTGGAAGGCCGAACGGCGGGCAATTGAGTACGCACAGCAGAACGGCGTCACCGTCGTCGCGTCGGAGGGCAACGCAAGTGAGGACCTCGCGCATCCGACGGTCGACGCGACGAGCCCCGATGACACGACTCCGGTCACCCGGGACGTCACCAATGCTTGCGTGGTCATCCCCGTCGAGGTGCCCGGCGTCATCGGCGTTTCCGCAACGGGTAACGCTCACCAGACGGACAGCAACGGAAACCCGACCGGCTATCTGAAGTCCTTCTATTCCAACGTCGGCGTCGGGGTGACGCAGCTCGCGGCGCCCGGCGGCGACTCGGTCTTCGGCCGCACGGCCGAGGCCGTAAACGGACGGGTCCTCTCGACATATCCGGCGGCCATGCCTTGCACACGCAGGGTGACGGACCCGAACGAGCCGACGGCCGTCTACTGCTATCTACAAGGGACGTCCATGGCCGGTCCGCACGTGGCCGGCGTCGCTGCGCTGATCGTCAGCATGTTCGGGAGGCTGGACAGTCCGAGAGGAAAGATGAGCCCCGGGCAGGTGAATGCCCACCTCGACCGGACAGCTGATCAGCAGCCATGCCCCGGGACGCTTCCGCCGACCTACGAGTCGGACTTCGGCGTGGGCACGGAGAGCGGGACGTTCGCGCCGTGCACCGGCGGCACTGCTTACAACTCGTGGTATGGCCACGGCCAGGTGAATGCGTTCACCGCGGTCACGCACACCCCGAGCGGCTAGACGTAGGACCGCACGAGGGGCCGGTTTCGCACCGGCCCCTCGCTAGACTCGAACCGTGTCCGAGACCGAGACGCGGCAGGAGCTCTGGGGGGGCGAGACGCGCAAGGCGGTCGACAACTTCATCGTCTCGGGCGAGCCGATCCCAGTGGCCGTCGCGCGCTGGCTCGGGCGAATCAAAGCCGCTGCGGCGCGCGTGAATGCCGGGCTCGGACTGCTCGACGACGAGAAGGCGCGGCGCATCGCCGAGGCCGCCGACCGCGTCGCTTCGGGCGAGTTCGACGATCAGTTTCCGATCGACGTCTTCCAAACCGGCTCGGGCACGTCCTCGAACATGAACGCGAACGAGGTGATCGCCGCGCTTGCCGGCAAAGACGTGCACGCCAACGACGACGTGAACATGGGGCAATCGTCGAACGACGTGTTTCCGTCTGCGGTGCATCTGGCGGCGCTCGACGAGATCACGAACGACCTCTTGCCTGCGCTGCACCAGCTGTCGGAGTCGCTGCAGGCGAAGGCGGTGGAGTTCGAGGACATCGTCAAGTCCGGGCGAACGCACCTGATGGACGCCGTTCCGGTCACGCTCGGGCAGGAGTTCGGGGGTTACGCGGCGCAGGTGCGCCAGGGTCACGCACGTGTGGGCGGAACGCTGGAGCGACTGGGCCAGATCCCGCTCGGCGGCACCGCGGTCGGCACCGGCCTGAACACGCATCCCGACTTCGCGGAGGGTGTCCGGGGGCGCCTGACAGAAGAGAGCGGCCTGGACATCTCGCCGCCCGCGGATCCCTTCGAGGCGCAGGCAGCCCGCGACTCGCTGGTCGAGACGTCCGGCGCCCTCAAGACGGTTGCCGTGTCCCTCACCAAGATCGCCAACGACCTTCGGTTGATGGGCTCCGGGCCACGGGCCGGGCTCGCCGAGATCTCGCTGCCCGAGCTCCAGAAGGGCAGCTCGATCATGCCGGGGAAGGTCAACCCCGTGATCCCGGAGGTCGTGACGCAGGTCGCGGCGCAGGTGATCGGCAACGACGCTGCGATCACCGCCGGCGCAATGCAAGGCCATTTCGAGCTCAATGTCTTCGTGCCGATGCTGGCGCGGAACCTCCTCGATTCGATCAAGCTGCTCGCCTCCGCCTCACGGCTGCTGGCCGGGAAGTGCGTCGACGGGATCGAGGCGAACCGCGAGACGCTCGAGCGCTACGCGGAGCTCACGCTCTCGGCCGCGACCGCGCTCAATCCGTACATCGGCTACGACGCAGCGAGCGAGATCGTGAAGGAGGCGGC